>NZ_JBJBSI010000004.1:0-220120 GCF_044841725.1 Arcobacter sp. YIC-80
AAATAAATAACAATTTATAAAAAATTCATTTTTAATAAGTTTTACTTATAACTATTTTATGGTTTTTTAATATTTATTGATTTATCATTTCATATTATAAGTATAAATTATGAAAGGATAATTAGTTAATGTTATTAAAAAACTTTTTAAACATGTATATTGAAGGTTTTAAAAACTTAAAAGTAGGAAAAACTCTTTGGAAATTAATATTTGTAAAACTGCTCATTATCTTAGTATTTCTTAAATTTTTTATTTATGATGATAACTTTAAAAATACATACAAAACACAAGAAAGAAAAATAGATTTTGTATATAAAAATATTACAAAGGATAAATAATGGAAGAGCATTTAGTTGACTGGTCCAGAGCCCAATTCGCACTAACTGCAATATATCACTGGTTATTTGTACCACTGACTTTAGGTCTTGGTTTTATTATTGCTATTATGGAAACAATATATGTAAAAACAAATAATGAATTTTGGAAAAAAACTACAAAATTTTGGATGACACTTTTTGCCATAAATTTTGCTATTGGTGTTGCTACTGGAATTATAATGGAATTTGAGTTTGGTACAAACTGGGCAAATTACTCTTGGTTTGTAGGAGATATATTTGGAGCACCTTTAGCAGTAGAGGGAATTTTAGCTTTCTTTATGGAGTCAACTTTTTTTGCTGTTATGTTCTTTGGCTGGGATAAAGTATCTAAAGGTTTTCACTTACTATCAACTTGGTTAGTAGCAATTGGTTCAAATCTTAGTGCCTTATGGATTTTAGTAGCAAATGGTTGGATGCAATACCCCATAGGAATGACTTTTAATCCAGATACAGTAAGAAATGAGATGAATAACTTTTGGGAAGTTTTATTCTCTCCTGTTGCTATCTCAAAGTTTTTACATACTATTTCTAGTGGTTATATAGTAGCTTCATTATTTGTAGTAGGTATTTCAGCTTGGTATTTACTTAAAAAAAGAGAAATAGAGTTTGCTAAAAAGTCTATGATAATTGGAGCTACTTTTGGTTTAATTTCATCTATTTTCATTATATTAAATGGAGATGAATCAGCCCATCAAGTAGCCCTTAAACAACCAGTTAAACTTGCAGCAATGGAAGGTCTTTATGAAGGAAAAGCAGATGCAGGAATAGTTGCTGTTGGTATTTTAAATCCTAAAAAAACTCTTACAAATGATGAAGATACTTTTCTTTTTGAAATAGAAGCTCCTTATGCCCTATCACTTCTTGGATATCATAATATTCATGCTTTTGTTCCTGGACTTAAAGATTTAGTTTATGGAAATGAAAAGTATAATCTTATACCAACTTCACAAAAAATGGCTCAAGGTAAAATAGCTATTCAAGCTTTAAAAAACTATAAAGAAGCAAAAAAGAATAATGACTTAATTGCTATGGCAAAATATGAAAAAATACTAAATGAAAATATAAAATACTTTGGTTATGGACACCTTGATAAACCAGAAGACATTGTACCTCCTGTGGGTATTACTTTTTATGCTTTTCATATTATGGTAGCTCTTGGTTCTTGGTTCTTAGCTTTATTTGCTTTACTTTTATTTTTTGTTCTAAAAAAAGATATTATGCAATATAAATGGCTACTTATAAGTGCTGTTGCTTCTATACCTTTAGGATATATAGCAAGTGAGGCAGGATGGATTGTAGCAGAAGTTGGACGTCAACCTTGGGCAATTCAAGACTTAATGCCTGTTGGTATTGCAGCAACTGATATTTCATCTACAAATGTAAAAATTACATTTTATATGTTTGCCTTTTTATTTACTGCACTTTTAATAGCTGAGATAAAAATCATGTTAAAACAGATTTCAATTGGTCCAAATGGAGGTCACTAAAATGTTTGAAGAACTTACACTATTACAACTACAACAATACTGGTGGATTATAATTTCACTACTTGGTGGAATTTTTGGATTTATTATGTTTGTGCAAGGTGGGCAAACATTATTTGGTAGTATATCAAAAGGTGATGAAACCCTAAAAACTATGCTTGTAAACTCACTTGGTAGAAAATGGGAACTTGGATTTACAACACTTGTTTTATTTGGTGGGGCTTTATTTGCAGCTTTTCCTTTGTTTTACTCTACTAGTTTTGGTGGGGCTTATTGGGTTTGGATGGCAATTTTATTTTGTTTTATTATTCAAGCTGTTTCTTATGAATATAGAAAAAAACCTCAAAACTTTTTAGGGCAAAAAGTATATGAAAGCTTTTTATTTATAAATGGAAGTTTAGGTGTTATTTTATTAGGTGTTGCTATTGCTACATTTTTTTCAGGTTCAGCTTTTAGTGTAGATGAAAACAATTTTTCCCATTGGCATACAAGTTTAAGAGGCTTAGAAGCCTTAACAAATCCTTTTAATCTAAGTCTAGGTTTTGCACTATTCTTCTTAGTTAGAATCTCAGGAGCTTTGTATTTTATCAACAATATTAATAATGATATTATTCGAGATAGAGCTATAAAAAGTATAAAAATAAATATGCCTATTTTTTTAGTTTTCTTTTCAATTTTTCTTTTTATATTATTTACAAAAGAAGGTTTTGCTTACAATAATGAAGGTTTAGTTTATTTAGAAAAATATAAATACTTAATAAACTTTTTAGAAATGCCTGTTGTTTTTGCTCTTTTTATTTTAGGGATTTTGATGGTTGTAATAGCTGTTGTTGCAACTATTCACTTTAATATGACTTGCTGTATTAAAACAGGAGGAGTAGGAATAGTTTTAACTGTTATGGCACTATTTTTAAACGTAGGTTTTAATAATACAGCATATTACCCATCTATTTTTGACTTACAAAGTTCCCTTACTATTCAAAATAGTTCAGGTAGTCACTATACACTTACAACTATGTCTTATGTATCTTTGATGGTACCTTTTGTAATAGCATATATTACTTATGTTTGGTATCAAATGGATAAAGTAAAAATCACAAAAGAGGAGATAGAAGATCCTCATGCCCATAATTATTAGGAGTATATATGGAATATTTAAGTTCAATTATATGGCTTTGTTCATGGCCTTTGATTATATATATAGCTTATAAATTATCATTGAAAAATATTAAGGAATAACAAATGATAAAGGCTATGAAAAAAGGATTTGTCTACTTCCTTTTTATAATTATAGTGATAAATGTAGTTCAAAATTTAAATAAAGAAAATATAAAGGATAAAACAAATGATAGTATTTCCACTAAAAACAAATAAAAAAGATAGTGCTATTTCCCCACTATTTGGTAAAGCAAAATATTTTGCTTTTTATGATGGTAAAAGTTTACAAATCGAAAAAAATGAATTAAATTCAGGTTCAAAACTTATTGATTGGTTTATATCAAAAAATGTAGATAAAATAGTTATAAAAGAGATGGGAAGTTCACCTTATGAAAAAATCAAAAAGACTAATATAGAGATTTTTTATGCAGGAGATGAAAGAATCACAAGTGAAGAACTAATAAATAAAATAAATGACCAATCACTACAAAAACTTAAAGAAGAACAAATAAAAGAGATTATCAAAAAGCATAAAAACTCTCATAAACATTCTTCACATTAAAGACTAGAGTTTATCTAGTCTTTGCTGTAAGAAGTTTTTAACTTCTTCATAATGTATTGTTTCTTTAAAAGTATCAAACTTAGCACCAGAAGCATTTACATGACCTCCACCATTTGCTAATTTTTGAGCCATAAGTGAAACATCTACTTTTCCATCTGCTCTAAATGAAGCATTTCCTTTTCTTCCAATATCAATAAAGAAATCATAATCAGGATTAGCCTTTAAAAAAGCATTTGCTGGAATTGAGATAGAACCTAGACAGTATGTTAATAAACCTTTATGTCCATTATAAGTAACTGTAAGATTCTCTTTTACATCTGCAAGAGTTTTTACTAAATATTTTGCACTTAGATTATCTAAAGTATCATCACTTTTATCAAGTCTTAAAAACTCTTTTTTGAAAAAATGTACTTGATTATCAAGCTTGATATTTCCGTCTTTTTCATTTATAAAATCAATTGCTTTTTTAAGTAAAAAAATTCTATATTCTCTATTTAAATCAGCAAAAAGTACGTTATTTATCTCTCTTGCTTTAGTAACCATAGACATTAGAACTTTTCCAAATTCAAAGTTTTTATGTTGATCTTCTAGCCAAATATCAATGGCATTTATCGCATCTACTAAAGGCTTCATCCAAGCACTTGTATCACAAATAAAACCATCATACTCTTCAAACATATAATCATATACAATTCTTGTAGCACATCTACTTGTATCTAAATAATACCAATGAAACTTATCAGCACTTTTTTGTCCTGTTGCATGATGATCTAAAAGTTGAAGTTTTATATTAAAACCATCTTCTATTAACTTTTCTACATCTTTATCTAAATCTTTTGACTCTTGAAATGTTAGATTTAAATCACTAATTAAAAATAAAATCTCTTCATTTTTAAACTCTTTTATTTGCTCTAAAACTTTTTTAATACATAATTTAACTTCTAAACCATAATTAGCATTGTAAAAAAAACCTTCTTTAAAATACTCTTTTGTAACTAAATGACAGCCATAACCATCTAAATCATTATGTGAAATATGAAATAGTTTCATGAAGCAATATCTTTTAGAGTTAAATCTTCTAAAAAGCCATTGACTTTTGATTGTAAGTTATTTAGAAGAGGCCAAATTGTACATAACATACCTTTATGGCTTGGGCAGCTATCTATTGATGGTGCACATTCAAAAACTGATGGTATTTTCTCTTCTGCTGCTGTTGTTATTTCTAATATTGTAATTTCATCCCATGCTTTTTTAAGAGCAAATCCGCCATTTACTCCCCTATGAGATACTACAATATCATGTTTTGCAAGGTTTTGCATAATCTTTGCTAAAAATGATTTTGAAATGTCTAATTCTTTTGATAATACATCTACATTCTTTGGATTTTCACTTTTTGCAATTGAAATCAAAGAAAGTAATGCATATTCACTTTTTTTTGTTAATAACATTTTTGTCCCGATATTTTTTATTATTTGTATTTTACATGAAGTATGGTTAAGATAAGTTATTGTGAAGTATTAAAAATGATAATTAATATTTCTTTTAGTTTAGAAAAGACCAAAAAAAAGGTCACAAGCTAACTTGTGACCTTTTTTAAAATTTATTAAGTAGTCTAATTACTTAGCTCTAATTCCTAATGAAGCTACTAATTCAGTAAATTCAGTGTAAGATTTAGCTTTTAAGTATTTTAATAATCTTTTTCTTTTTCCAACCATTTTTAAAAGACCTAATCTTGAAGAGTGATCTTTTTTGTTGATTTTTAAGTGCTCAGTTAATACTTTGATTTGCTCTGTTAAAATTGCAATTTGAACTTGCGCTGAACCTGTATCACCTTCTTTTTTTGCATATTTTGCTACAATACTTGCTTTTACGTCCTGATCTAAAGCCATCATGACCTCCTAATAGGTATATTTATTTCACTTCAAAATTAAAGTGGTCGCGAATTATACTTAGTTTAATTTAAACTTAGTTTAATTTTAAAAGAATTGGGATTTATTTTCCCATTTCTTTTAAATATTTTTCATATTTGATATCTTCAAGCTTAACAGCTTTAGTTTCAACTTCATCTCTCATTTGTTTTTTATACTCTGAGATTTTCTTTCTTACTTCTTTAGATTTTACTCCAATAGTTTGTGCAGCTAAGATTCCTGCATTTTTAGAATTATTAATAGCAACTGTTGATACAGGAACTCCTCCTGGCATTTGAACAATTGATAATAATGAATCTAATCCACTTAAAGAAGAAGTTTTAACAGGAACACCAATAACAGGTAAAGCTGTTAATGATGCAACCATACCAGGTAAGTGAGCAGCTCCACCAGCTCCTGCAATAATAGCTCTTAATCCTCTTTTCTCTGCTTTTTTAGAATACTCAAAAAGTTTCTCTGGTGTTCTATGTGCTGAAACGATTGTTAATTCATACTCAATTCCAAAAAACTCTAACATTTTTGCTGCATCTTGCATTACAGGTAAGTCTGAATCACTCCCCATAATAATCCCAACTAATGGTTTTTTACTCATACTTTTTTGCTCCCTTTAATTTTTAAAATTTCTTTTGCTTTTTCTACTTTTTCTAAAGCCCCATCAACACTATCATCTAAAACCGTGATATGTCCCATTTTTCTAAATGGTTTTGTTTCTTTTTTAGAATAAAAGTGAAAAGATAAACCATCAATTTCTAAGGCATCATGAATACCTTCGATTACAGGTTCACCTGTAAAACCTTCTTCTCCTAATAAATTTACCATTGCAGCAGGTGTAATTAATTTTGTTGAACCTAAAGGTAAGTTTGTAACAGCTCTAATGATTTGTTCAAACTGCGAAGTAGCACAGGCTTCAACTGTATAGTGACCTGAGTTATGAGGTCTTGGAGCAATTTCATTTACTAAAAGTTCATCATTATTTGTTAAGAAAAGCTCAACACCAAAAATACCAACTCCATCTAAAGCTTCAATTGAATCAATGGCCATTTGTCTTGCTGCTTCATTGATTTTTTCATCAATTTTTGCAGGTGCAATTACAATATCACAAATATTTACTCTATCATCAAATAGCATTTCTACTACAGGATAACAAGCAATTTGACCTTCAATATTTCTTGAAACCATAACAGCTAACTCTTTTTTAATATCAACTAACTCTTCAATAAAAGTTTCACCAGGAAGTGCATTTACTAAATCTTCTTTGTCTTTTAATAAAGCAACACCTTTACCATCATATCCACCTTTTCTTGCTTTTTGAATAATTGGTAAACCAAAACTTTCTAAATCAGCAGGAGTTTGTACATTTTTATATTTTGGTACAGGAATACCTTTTTTATCTAAAAACTCTTTTTGTTTAAATTTATCTTGAATTAACTCGATTAAATAAGGTGATGGGTGAATGTTATTATCCTCATCATAAAGTTTTTTAAGAACTGATGTATCAACATGTTCTAATTCAAATGTAGTAACATCACTATCTTTTACAATTTGTTCAAGTTTTTCTTTATCAAAAAAACCTCCAACAATTTGTTTATCAGAAACCTGTGCAGCAGGACAATCTAATGTTGGGTCAAGTATTGTTACATGAAAACCCATTTTTTTAGCTTTTACTGCCATGATTTTACCAAGTTGTCCACCACCAATAATTCCTAATTTTAAATTAGAATAGTTAAAATCTTTAGTCATTCTTCCCTCTTTTTTATTATAAATCTAATTATATAAAATCTAAATTGATAAACTTAATCAAACAATATATTCGTGATTATATCTAAATTTATCTATGATTATTCTTTTGCATTATTTTTAGTGTTATTAATTATTTTTTTTAATTATATTAAAATAATTAAATATTTTTTGATATAATTATATAAACTTAAAAAAGGCTTTAAATTTCATGACTAAAATATTAATAATTGAAGACTCAATTACTTATAGTAATGCACTTTTAGCTCTACTTAGAGCTCCAAATTTCGAAATTATACAAGCTTTTACTATCAAAGAAGCAAAACAAATATTAAAACAAAATAATGATATTGACTATATACTTTTGGATTTAATACTACCAGATGGAGAAGGTGATGAACTAGTCTTAGAACTAACAATAAAAGAAAGAAATTCTAAAATTATTGTACTAACAGCAAACAATGATATACAAAGAAGAAATCATCTTTTTGAGAATGGAGTAATTGATTACTTTTCAAAAGATGTGCCTTTGAGACTTTTAGTAAAAGATTTACATAAAGTTATTACTAATCTTACAAAAAACAAAGAAAAAGAAGTTTTAGTAGTTGATGATTCATCTTTTGTAAGAAAATCTATAAAAACAATTTTAGAAACTAAAAATTACAAAGTATCAACTGTAAATAATGGTCAAGAAGCAATAAACTTTTTAGAGAATAACCATAAAATAAATTTAATTTTTTTAGACATAGAAATGCCAAAAGTTTCTGGAATACAATTACTTGAAATCATAAAAAAAGATCCTAAAACAAAATCTATTCCTGTAATTGTTTTATCAAGCACAGAAGATAGACAAAAATATGCTTACGTTATAAAAAATGGGGCTATAGATTTTATGAAAAAGCCATTTTTAACAGAAGAGATTCTTCTTAAAGCAGACTTACATATTTCGCAAGCAGAATATATTGATACTATTGCTGAACAAGCAAAAGAATTAAATGAATATAAAAGAGTCTTAAATGAAAGTGATATTGTTAGTAAAACTGACCCAAGAGGTATTATTACACAAGTAAATGATAACTTTTGTAAAATAAGTGGTTTTTCTCAAGAGTATTTAATAGGAAAATCTCACAATGTAGTAAGACATCCCGATATGCCTAAAAAAGTTTATGAAGAACTTTGGTCTCAAATAAAACAACATAAAACATTTAAAGGTATTATTAAAAATTTAAGTAGAGAAGGAACTACATATTATGTAGATGCAACTATTTCTCCTATTATAGATATAGATGGAAATATCAAAGAGATTATTGGAATAAGACATGATATTACAGATGTTATGAATCCTAAAAAACAATTAATTGCTGATTTATCTTATTTAGAAAAACCTACTCTTATTTTTTTACAAATAGCAAATTATGAGTTATTTAAAGAGTTTTACTCGGAAACTTTAATGCATACATTTGAGTATGAATTTGCACAAATAATATTAGACTATTTCCCAAGTTTTTTTGATTTAAAAAAGGTTTATAATTTAAATAATGGATTATTTGGTTTTTTAAAAAATGAAGACTTAGATGATGACTTTATTCAAGAATCAATGAAAGAAGTAATAAATAAATTCAAAGAAATAGGTATATCTTTTATGGATACAAATTATGATGTTGATATTTGTATTAGTTATTCTAAAGAAAGCCATCATATTTTAGATGATGCTTATTTAGCTATTCAGTATGCTCTAAAATATAAAATCCCTATAATAAATGCAAAAAATTTCCATAAAAGAGCGCAGATTGAAGCTAGAAATAAATTAAAAAATATTGGTATGATAAAAGATGCTTTAGCAAAAGAAGGAAGTTTTATTTCTTTCTTTCAACCAATTGTTAACAATAATACTAATGAAATTGAAAAATATGAATCTCTTATTAGACTAATTGATAAAAAAGGAAATGTCTTATCTCCTTTCCAATTTTTGGATATTGCTAAAAAAACAGGTTATTATTCTGATATTACTGAACACGTTATTGAAAACTCATTTCAAGCTTTAAAGCACACAAATAAAGATATAACAATCAATCTATCTTCATCAGATATTGAAAATTTAAAAGTAAGGGAACAACTTTGGAAATTAGTTTCTAAAAAAGAAAACTATGGAAGAGTAACTTTTGAGCTTTTAGAAGATGAAGAAGTAAAAGATTTCAATCTAGTAAGAGAGTTTATTCTTAAAAGTAAGATTAAAGCAGGAGTTACTATTGCTATTGATGATTTTGGTAGTGGTTATTCAAATTATGAACGGCTACTTCAATTTCAACCAGATATTTTAAAAATAGATGGTTCTTTAATAAAAAATATTTTAACAGATGAATACAGTATTCATGTAGTTGAATCTATTATAGTATTTGCCAAAAAACAAAAAATTAAAACAGTAGCAGAATTTGTAGGAAATAAAGAGATTTTAGAAAAAATAAAAGAATTAGGAATTGATTATTCTCAAGGTTATTATTTAGGAGAGCCTAAAAGACTCTTCTAAGATAATCAACCACCTGTTTGATAAAAGGCTCTTGATGATACTTCATTGTCATCTTGAACTGACCATTTATTTTTTTCAGGTTTGTTTTCTAAAACTTTTTTTAGTATTGCTGCTGCTTCATCAATTTTATTTGCTCTAACAGCATCTTTTATACTCATTGCATCTTCAAAATATAAACATGGAATTAAATACCCCTCAGCTGTTAATCTAATTCTATTACATGCTGCACAAAAATCATCTTTATGTGGTTCAATAATACCAAATTCATATCCATCTTCTAATTTATAATATTGAGCAGGAGAACTAGTATCTCTTGGAACTATTTCAAAGTTTTCATATTTTTTAGAAACTCTTTGTTTTATCTCATCTGAATTTAAACCTTTAGCTCCATCTTTTGCATGGTGATTTTCCATAAACTCTATAAACCTCACAGGATAACCTTTTTGTTTACAAAAATCTAATACTTCAAGAACATCCTCATCATTAATCCCTTTAATAGGAACACAATTTATTTTTATTTTCAGACCTGCGTCATGGGCAGCTTGAATTCCTTTTAAAACTGTTTCAAGAACATTTTTTTGTGCAATTTTTGCAGCTACATCTGGTTTTAAAGAATCTAAAGACACGTTTATTCTTTTTAGACCTGCATCTTTTAATTTTTGTGCAACTTTTGGAAGTAGAAAACCATTTGTTGTTAAAGCTAAATCTATATCATTTTTATAATCATAAACCATTTTTATAAATTCATCTAAACCTTCTCTTAAAAGAGGCTCACCACCTGTAATTCTAACTTTTTTTATTCCCTCATCAATTGCAACTTTAATGAACTTAAATAAATCTTCATAAGATAATAAATTCTCTTTAGGAACCCATGAAAAAGGCTTTTCAGGCATACAGTACTGACATCTAAAATTACATCTTTCAGTTACAGATACTCTTAAATAATCTACTTTTCTTCCAAATCCATCAATTAACATTTTCTTATCCTATTCATTTGTCTATTTGAAGCATAATATAATTTCCCTTAAAAAGGTAAAATTAATTTAACCTTTCCCAAGCTTCAGATAAAGAAGTTACTCTATTAGCAAAAACTAAATATAATGCAATATTAAACTTTGCCAATTGCATTATTTCATCATCTGGGTTTTTAACAATATTTAATGCCTCATTTAAAGTGATTTTATCAAACTCTTTTTTATATAAAACACCATAATCTTTTAAAGAAAATGAAGTTTCTATAATTTCATCATTAGTTTTTTTCCAAAATTTTCCATCTTTAAAAACTTCTGGACTACCTTCACTAGCTTTTACTACAATAACTTCTTTAAAATCATCTTCAAAAATATCTAAGTATTTTTGTACATAAGGTTTATGAAATGCTGTAGTAACACCATATTCACTTACCCCTGGATTTAAAAGTTTTTCAACAGTATTAAATGCTGTTCTAAGGCCTAACTCATGTCTTAAAGTTGTTAAATCACTCAACTTATTTAAGTATTCTATCCTATTAAAGTAGAATAAAAATCGACCTAGGTCAAGATTTTCAAAAATTTCTTTAGTTGTTAGTCCATTTTTTGCTGGTTGAACATAATCACCTGAAATAACTAAATTAAGTTTTCTTATATCTTTATTGTTTTCATAAAACTTTTCTAATATTTCATCATACAAAGGAAATAAAAATGGATTCTTAACTCTTCCATCAAAAGAGTAACCAAGCTCCATAGAATCTTCAATTTTTTTTGGATTCATAAAAGATTTAAGAGCTTTAACTGTTCCCTTTAACTCACCAATAGTTTCAAATTTTGTTCTCCATGCAACTAAAAAAGCACCAATTTGAGCATCTGTAACATCTCTATTTAATATTAATTTTATTGCATCAACTATTTCATCTTCATTTAATTCTCTATTTCCTTTAGGACCTGTCCCAACTGCTTTTATATACTTTTTAAAACTCATTTTATACCTTATAAATAGTTCATTTAATTTATTTTTGTTGTAGGATAATATACAATAGCTTAAAGATAACAAATTAAAAGGACACACTTGCCTATACAAGAAACCATTTCAAAAATAAGTTTTTTTAATAGTTTAAATAAAGAACAAATAGATGAAATTGCATCTATATCAAATGTAATCAATTACCCAAAAGATTCCATTTTATACTATGAAAGTGATACCTCTAATAGTTTACTTTTTTTAGTAAAAGGTCTGATTAAAATATATAAAATTGATAAGTTTGATAATGAGATTTTCTTATATCATGTTTATGAAAATAGTATGATTTCAGAACTTAGTTCTTTAAGAAGTGATGAGATTTACTGTTTTTCAAATGCAGAATTTACAGAAGATTCAACTGTATTATCAATTGACTTTGAAAAATTTCAAGAACTTTTTCTATCAAAAAATATTCTTACAATGGATTTAATGGAAATACTATTGGATAAAACTCATCAATTACAATGTATTGTAAATAGAGAACTAGTATTTGACGCAACAGCAAAGGTTGCATTTATGTTAAATCAAGATCTTGAAATGTTTAATAAACTAAAAAGACAAGAAGTATCTTTTATGTTACATATTCAACCAGAGACACTCTCAAGAGTTCTTAAAAGGCTTGTTAGAAATAATACTATTGAAATAGTAAGTGGAAATGTCAAAATAATAAATGAAGAAGAACTAATATCAACTTTCAGAGGAGTAGGAGTATGAATCAAAATACAATAGGTAGGAAAATTAGAATTATAGGTATTTTATTTATTTTTCTAATGACAATAATTATAGCAACAACTACATATTTAAGTAGTAAAAATAAAAAAGATGCCCTAGTAATAAATATTGCAGGAAAAGAAAGAATGCTTACTCAAAGAATTTCTAAAAATATCTTTTATTTATATCATAATAAAGATTACTCCTTTTCTGAACTTGATAGTGCAACTTTAGAGTTTATTTATAATTTAAATTCTTTAAAAGATGGTAATAACTTAATTGGAATATTTAAAGCTCCTACAGATAAAATTGCAGAACAAATATCAAAAGTTGAAATTTTATGGAACAGTTTTTATAATAATATAAACAGATTTAAAGAACTTTTATTAATAAGAAATCAATCTAATGAAAAAGAATTGAAAAATATTGTAAACACTGTTTATGAAACTAATAATAAACTTTTAGAAGAAGTAGATAGATTAGTATCTATGTATACTATATATACTGAAAGTAAAACAGAATATATTAAATACATGCAATACTTTTTTGCTTTTACTATTATATTCTTAATTATCTATAGTATTATTCAGTTAAAAGCAATGGAAGAAAATGCTAGAAAATTCTTAGAGTATTCAAAAAAACTTGTAGAAACTTCAGGAACTCAACCCTTAGAACCTATAAGAATAGAAGCAGAAGAAGAGATTATAGAAGCAACAGATACAATAAATTGTTTCATAAACAAGGTTAATTCAGCAGTTGAATACTCAACTAGTGCTTCTAAAAAACTAGAAGAAATCACAGCAGAATTTGATGAGATCCTGGATGAATTAAATAATAATACAAATATATCTTCACAACAATTAAATAAAAGTGAAGATATGGTTATAGAATCTCAAGAAGAACTGATTAATTCATCAAAAAAACTTCAAGACTTAAAAAAACAATTAGATTCTCTAATTAATAACTGTAAAACTCAAGCTTAATGAGTTTTACAGAAAAAAAAGATTTTAATCTCTACTAATTTAATATACTATATTCTTATAAGGTATATTTTTGTATACTTTAAAAAATAAACTCTTAAGGTAATAAATGGGAAAGGTATATTTAACAGGAGCAGGTCCTGGAGATATAGAACTTATGACAATCAAAGCATTGAAAGTTGTACAAAATGCAGATGTTATTATATATGATAGATTAGCAAATAGTGAAATATTAAAAGAAGCAAAAAAAGATGTAAAACTTATTTTTGTGGGAAAAGAAAAAGGAAATCATAGAGTTCCACAAGATGAAATAAATGAACTTATCTATAAAAATGCTTTAAAATATGAAAATGTTGTAAGACTAAAAGGTGGTGATCCTTTTGTTTTTGGTAGAGGTGGAGAAGAAGCCTTATATTTAAAACAAAGAGATATAGAATTTGAAATTATTCCAGGAGTAACCTCAGCTATTTCTGTTCCTGCTTATGCAGGTATTCCTATTACACATAGAGGTATCACTCCTTCTTTTAGAGTTGTAACAGGTCATAGAAAAAGTAGTGATAATATTGCAAAAATAAATTGGGATAGTTTTATAGAAGATGAAACTATTGTATTTCTAATGGGCTTACACAATATTGAACTAATAGTAAGTAAACTTTTAGAAGTAGGAAAAAAAGAAGATTATCCATCTGCTATAATTTCAAATGGTACAACTAAAAATCAAAAAGTAATAACTGGAACATTAAAAGATATTGTTTCAAAATCTAAAGAAGCCCAAAGCCCTGCTATTATAATTGTAGGGGAAGTAGTAAACTTAAGAAATGAATTAAAATGGTTTAATTAAACCATTTTTCTTTTCTAAATTCTCAAAAACCCATAAAATAGAGCTTTATTTCCATTTACAGTTTTTTATAATCAATTTTATTTCTATATAATTTTTATATATCTTATTAATTTCAAAAAAGTTTCAAAAAAATTCAAAATTGTCTATTTTATATATACTATTGCTACCTAAATGCTATATTTAACTAATATACTGAATTACAAGTTAAATTCAATTAATTTCAAAAAGTTATTTAGAATTTACAAAAAAACTTTAAGGATGAGAAATGAGATTTTTAAAAACTGCTTCATTAAGCATAGCAACTGTAGCTTTATTAGCAAGTGTTTCTACAGCAGATACATTAGATTCTGTTAAGAAAAAAGGTGTTTTAAATTGTGGTGTTTCTACAGGAATTGCTGGTTTTTCTGCAACTGATTCAAGTGGACAATGGAAAGGTTTAGATGTTGATATGTGTAAAGCTGTTGCATCGGCTGTTTTTGGTGATGCTTCAAAAGTCAAATATGTTGCCTTAACTGCAAAAGAAAGATTTACAGCATTACAAAGTGGTGAAATCGATTTATTATCTAGATCAACTACTTGGACTAATACAAGAGATACATCCCTAGGTCTTAACTTTGCTGGTGTAAATTATTATGATGGGCAGGGTTTTTTAATCAATAAAGATATTGGTGTAAACTCAGCAAAAGAGTTAGATGGAGCAACTGTTTGTATTCAAGCTGGAACTACAACAGAGCTTAACTTAACTGATTACTTTAAAGCAAATAAAATGACTTATAAACCAATTACTTATGATACATCTGGTCAAACTATTGAAGGATTTAAATCTGGAAGATGTGATGTTGTAACATCTGATGCTTCTCAACTTTATGGATTAGTTTTAAAAGTAAAAGACCCTTCAACTGTAAAAGTACTTCCTGAAATTATTTCGAAAGAACCGTTAGGTCCTGTTGTTAGGCAAGGCGATGACAAATGGTTTAATATTGTAAAATGGACTCATATTGCGATGCTTAATGCAGAAGAATTTGGAATAACTCAAGCAAATGTAGATTCAATGTTAAAATCTAAAAACCCAGGGATTAAAAGAATTTTAGGGGAATCAGGAAAAGCAGGTGAAAACTTAGGATTAGATGCAAAATGGGCATACAATATAATAAAAAATGTGGGAAACTATGGAGAATCATTTGAAAGAAATGTTGGGGCTAACTCTCCACTTAAAATTGATAGAGGTTTAAATAAACTTTGGACTGATGGTGGTTTACAATATGGAGCACCAATCAGATAGTTTTATCTAATATTTTAAAATATTAATTTCTATCAAATCAAGGGGGAATAATCCCCCTTATTTATAAGGTATAAAAATGAATAAAAAAAATAAGCCCCCAATGCTTTCAAGTGCATTTTATAATAATCCTGAGAATAGGGCCATTATTTATCAAGTAGTTGCACTTGCAGCCATATTTATATTTACATATTTTGTTTTAAATAATATGTTTATAAATATTGAAAAACGTGGAATTAACACTGGTTTTGATTTTTTAAGCAGTGAAGCTGGTTTTGGAATCTTACAATCATTAATCGCTTATGATGAATCAGATACTCATGGAAAAGTATTTATAGTTGGTTTACTAAATACTATTTTAGTTTCTGTTATTGGTATTATCTTCGCAACTTTAATTGGTTTATTAGTAGGAATTGGTAGACTTTCAAAAAACTGGATGGTTTCAAAACTATCAATGGTATATGTTGAAACATTTAGAAACATCCCTATTCTTTTACAAATTCTTTTTTGGTATAACGTTGTATTAGCAGCCCTACCAAGCCCAAGACAAAGTATTTCTTTTTTTGACTCTATTTTTTTTAATAATCGTGGATTATATATTCCTAAACCTATTTTAGAAAGTGGTTTTATTGCAGTTATCATTGCTTTTATCTTAGCTATTATAGCTGTCATTTTCCTATCAAATTGGGCCAAAAAAAGACATGATGAAACAGGAGAAGAGTTTCCTTTGATTCCTACTTCTTTAGCTATCTTAATAAGCGCACCTATATTAGTTTATTTCTTAAGTGGTACACCTGCTACATTAGAATATGCACAATTAAAAGGTTTTAACTTTAGAGGTGGTTGGACTTTAATTCCAGAACTACTTGCCCTAGCCTTTGCACTTAGTATTTACACAGCTACATATATAGCAGAAGCTGTAAGAGCAGGTATTGAAGCTGTTCCAAAAGGTCAAAAAGAAGCAGCTCATGCTTTAGGATTAAAAGACTATGTTATCTTAAAAAAAGTTGTTTTACCACAAGCATTAAGAGTTATTATTCCTCCTGTTATTAATCAGTATCTAAATCTAGTAAAAAACTCCTCATTAGCAACTGCTATTGGATATCCTGAATTAGTAACTATTTTCTCAGGTACATCACTAAATCAAGTAGGACAAGCAATTGAGATTATCTTGATGACAATGGCTGTTTATTTAACACTAAGTATTCTTATTTCAGTGCTAATGAACTATGCAAATAAAAAAATGCAAATAAAGGAGAGATAATGGCTATTTATGAAAAACTAGAAGCAAGACCTGCTCCTTCAAATACAAAAGGTGTTATTCACTGGGCAAAAGAGAATTTGTTTAATTCTATTCTTAGTACAGTTTTAACACTAATATCATTTTATTTTCTTTATCTTGTTATTCCTCCTTTATTAGATTGGATGATTTTTGATGCTACTTGGAGTGGAACAAAAGAAGAGATTACAAAAGATGGTGCAAGATGGATTTTTATTTTTGAGAAATTTAATCAATTTATTTATGGTTTCTATCCAGAAGAGTTATATTGGAGACCAAACTTAGCTTTATTTATTTTTCTTGTTTATGTAATTGCTTTTAAAAAGATTGATAATATTAAAGTAAGAGCATTTATCATTCTTTCATTTCCTGTATTTACTTATATTTTAGTTGCAGGTGGTTTTGGTCTAGAAGTAGTTGAAACTGAAAAATGGGGAGGTTTATTACTTACTATTATCGTGGCTTCTGTTGGTATTATTGCTTCTTTTCCTATTGGTATTATATTTGCTTTAGGAAGACAATCTAATATGCCAATAATTAGAACAATTTCAATTATATATATTGAGTTTATTAGAGGTGTTCCTTTAATTACAATTTTATTTATGGCTTCTGTTATTTTACCTTTATTCTTCCCCGAGGGAATGGATTTTGATAAGTTATTAAGAGCTTTAATTGGTATTACTTTATTCCAAGCTGCTTATATTGCAGAGGTTATTAGAGGTGGTCTTCAAGCTATTCCAAAAGGACAATATGAGGCAGCAGATGCTTTAGGTTTAACATATTGGAAAAAAATGGGATTAGTTATCTTACCACAAGCCTTAAAAATTTCTATTCCAAATATTGTTGGTTCATTTATTTCATTATTCAAAGATACTACGCTTATCTTAATTATTGGATTATTTGATGTTCTTGCGATGGTAACACTTACAAATAGTGATACTAACTGGTTAGGTTTTGAAACAGAAGGTTATGTTTTCGTAACGATGATATATTGGGTTATTTGTTTTAGTATGTCTAAATATGCTAAATCAATTGAAAATAGATTTAATACAAATCATAGATAATAATATAGGATTAAAAAATGAGTGAAGTAGAATATATGATACAACTAAAAGAAGTTAATAAATGGTATGGGGATTTTCACGTACTAAAAAATGTTAACTTAAATGTAAAAAAAGGTGAAAGAGTAGTTATTTGTGGCCCTTCTGGTTCAGGTAAATCTACAACGATTAGATGTATGAATAGACTTGAAGCTTTCCAAGAAGGTCAAATTATTATCAATGGTTTAGAGTTAACAGAAGATGTAAAAAGAATTAGAGAGATTAGAACACACGTTGGAATGGTGTTTCAACATTTCAACCTTTTCCCTCATCTCTCAATCTTAGAAAACTTGATTTTAGCTCCAACGTGGGTTGCTAAAAAGCCAAGAAAGGAAGCTATAAAAACTGCAATGCACTATTTAGAGAGAGTTAAAATTGCAGATCAAGCTGATAAGTATCCAAATCAATTATCAGGAGGTCAACAACAAAGAGTTGCTATTGCTAGATGTTTGTGTTCAAACCCAGATATTATGTTATTTGATGAACCAACAGCAGCACTTGATCCTGAAATGATTGGGGAAGTTTTAGATGTAATGACAGAGCTTGCTAATGATGGGATTACTATGGTTTGTGTAACTCACGAAATGGGATTTGCGAAAAAAGTGGCAGACAGAGTTATCTTTATGGATGCAGGACAAATTGTTGAGGAAAACACTCCTCATGAGTTCTTTGATAATCCTCAATCAGATAGATTAAAACTATTTTTAGAACAAATACTAGATCACTAAAATGACTATATTTAACCTTTTTAAAATAGGTGTTGGGCCTTCAAGTTCACACACCGTAGGACCAATGCTTATTGCTAAAAGGTTTATAGAATTGATAAAAAAGCAAAATCACTTTTCAAATCTTGACAGAATCAAAATAGAATTATTTGGTTCATTAGGAGCTACAGGAATTGGACATCATAGTGATAGTGCTGTTTTATTAGGTCTATTGGGAAATGAACCTAAAACTGTAAACACAAGTACAATTCAAACAAAAATAAATGAAATTAAAAATTCTTTAAAAATAAAACTATTAAATGAAAAAGAGATTAATTTCTCCCCTAAAGATGATTTAATTTTATATAAAAATAAGACTCTTCCTTTTCATCCAAATGCAATAAAACTAAGTATTTATAGAAATAAAACTGAACTATTTTCTAAAATATATTATTCAATTGGAGGAGGAGAAGTTATAAGTGAAGATGAAATTCACAATGAAAAAAAAGATGAAAGAACTCTTCCTTATAATTTTTCTTCAGCAAAAGAGTTACTAGAGAAAGCAAAAACAAATAATTTAAGTATTGCACAACTTGTATTGGAAAATGAAAAAGTCTATAAAAATGAAGAAGATATAAAAAAAGAGTTACTTGAAATTTGGAATGTTATGAAAGAGTCTGTTTCAAAAGGACTTAGTAGTGATGGTATTTTACCAGGTGGACTTAATGTTCCAAAACGTGCTTTCAATATTCATCAAAAATTAAAAGCTAAAGTTCCCAATGATCCACTAGCAATTGTAGATTGGATAAACCTATATGCCTTAGCTGTAAATGAACAAAATGCTTGTGGAGGTAGAGTTGTAACTGCTCCTACAAATGGTGCTTCGGGAATTATTCCTGCTGTTTTGCACTATATAATAAATTTTTTAAATCATAAAAATAATGATGAAGTAGTAATTGACTTTTTATTAACTTCTGGTGCTATTGGACTTTTATATCAAAAAAATGCTTCAATTTCAGGTGCTGATGTTGGATGTCAAGGAGAAGTGGGAGTAGCTTGTTCTATGGCAGCAGCTGGTATGGCTTCATTTTTAGGAGCAAATAATAATCAAATAGAAAATGCAGCTGAGATTGGGATGGAGCATAATTTAGGGCTTACTTGTGATCCAATAGCTGGATTAGTTCAAATACCTTGTATTGAGCGAAATGCAATGGCTGCTATGAAAGCTGTAAATGCAGCTAGAATGGCTATAAATGAAGATGGCAAACATTATATTTCACTAGATTCTGTTATAAAAACTATGCATGACACAGGTAAAGATATGCAAAATAAATATAAAGAGACTTCTATGGGCGGCTTAGCCGTTAACTATATTGAATGTTAGAAAGGTAACCCTATGTTAAACAATACTATAAACAAAAAAATATCTACTCTTATTGGAATAACTATTCTTATTTTAATGACAGTATTTACAGTATTTATGATCAAAAATATCAATAGTAAACTAATTACAGACCTTGAAAAAAACCTGCAAGTACAAGTTGGTAACTACCTACAAACAACACAAATTTATAATGACACTCTTGAAAAAAACTCATTAACACTTTTTAATGTATTTGAAAAATCTTTTTTAAATCTAAGAAAAAGAGGAGAAAAAAGAGTTAAAATAAATGGTGTAGAAACACTTGCTTTATTTGATGGTTTTGCAAGATTAAATAAAAACTTTGACCCAGTTGATAGATTTGAAGAATTAACAGGAGCTGTTTCAGCTGTATATGTAAAAGATGGTGATGAATATATGAGAATTACCTCATCATTAAAAGATGAAAATGGCGAAAGAATTCTACTTGATACTATTAAAAAAGATTCAAAAACATATAAAAATATAAATGAAAAGAAAAAATTTATTGGGCTTGAATCTTTTGCGGGGAAAACTTATATGTCAGTTTACTCACCAATAATAAAAAATGATGAAATTATAGGTGCTTTATTTATAGGATATGATTTTACAAAAGGTTTAACAACCCTAAAAAAAGAGCTTAAAAAAGTTCTTATTGGAGATAGTGGATATATTTATATTCTTGATAAAAAAGGTAATCTTATTCTTCATAAATCCTTAGAAGGCAAAAACATATTTAAACTAAAAGATGCCAATGGAAATGAATTTATAAAAGAAATGATTAATAGTAAAAATGGAGTTCTTCATTATGAGTATGATGAAAATGGCTCAGTAAATAATAAAATAGCAGCCTTTACAACATATGATAAATGGGATTGGGTAATTGTTGCTGGTTCATATGAAGATGAATTTTTAAAAATATCTCAGGAAGTGCAAAAAATATTTATTATTGCTACTATTATTTTAACTCTTATTCTTTCAGTAATGATTTTTTTACTTATTACAAAAGTAATATCAAATCCTCTAGAAAAATTTCAAGATGGATTAATTGACTTTTTTAAATATTTAAATAGAACAAATAAAACTGCTAAGAAAATTGATATTAATACTACAGATGAGATAGGTAGAATGGCTAATGTAATTAATAAAAATATTGAAGACATCCAAATTCATTTATCACAAGACCATGATTTAATTGAAAATGTAAAAACTGTAGTAAGTAAAGTGAGCCATGGGCATTTAAATAAGCGAATACAGAATACTTGTGATAATACTTCACTAAATGAATTAAAAGATTTAATCAATAACATGCTTGATAAATTAGAAACATTTGTAGGTAAAGATATAAATGAACTAAGTAGAGTCCTAGAACTATACTCAAAAAGAGATTTTACAGAATCTTTAAATACAAGCAATACTGGAAAAATTGGAAAAGAAATTTTTAATATGAATGAGATTATTACTAAAATGTTAGTAGATAATCAAAATGATGGTCTAAAGTTAAAAAACAGTTCAACACAATTATCATCAAATGTAAATACATTAAGTACAAATGCAACTAATCAAGCAGCATCACTAGAAGAAGTAGCTGCATCTATTACGCAAGTTACTGAAAATATTAATCAAACAAGCAACAAAGCACAAAATATGTTTGACTTATCTTCAACAACAAAAAAATCTTCATCAACAGGTAAAAACTTAGCAAATAAAACAGTTCATGCTATGGATGAAATAAATGAAAAAGTTCAAACAATTAATGAGTCAATTAGTGTAATTGACCAAATTGCCTTCCAAACAAATATTTTATCACTAAACGCAGCAGTAGAAGCAGCAACAGCTGGTGAAGCTGGTAAAGGTTTTGCAGTAGTTGCACAAGAAGTAAGAAACCTAGCTTCAAGAAGTGCAGAAGCAGCAAAGCAAATTAAACAACTAGTTGAAGATGCTACTATTCAAGCTAAAGAAGGAAAAGATATTAGCTCTAATATGATTAATGGATTTGAGTCATTAGAAAGTAAAATAAATGAAACAAATCATATTATTACTGATGTTGCAAATGCAGCACAAGAACAAACAAAAGTAATGCTTCATATTAGTGATACAATAAATAAACTAGATAGATTTACACAAGAAAACGCACAAGTAGCAGAAGAGACAAATAGCATTTCTAGATTAACAGAAGATATTGCTAGTGCTGTTGTTGAAAATGTAAATAAAAGTGAATTTAAAGGTAAAAAATAGACTTTTAGGGGAATTAGCCAAAAGCTAACCAAACCCCTATTCCCATCATCATACTACCTGCAATTTTATTTATTAATCTTACATTTGAACTATTTTGTAATAACTTACGTAGAGTCTTACCACCTGTAGCATAAATAATTAAGCAAGAAAACTCTAATAGTAAAATCATAAAAATCAAAACTGTTAATTGTGTTCCCATAGGTAAATTTTGATCAATAAAAGGAGGAAGAAGTGCTATAAAAAATGCCCAGCCTTTTGGATTAGCAATTGCTGTTATAAAACCTTGCATCATTAAATTTTTCTTTGAAATACTATATTTACATTCATCAAGATTAATAGCCATTTTTCCACGAGAAAGCCACATTTGAATACCAAGATAAAACAGATATGCTCCCCCACCATATTTAAGTATTAAAAAAATTGTTGGATACTTAAGCATAATAGTAGCTACTCCAATAACAGAAGATGTAGCAACTAAACCAACTCCAACTAATTCTCCATACATCATATAAAGTGTATTTTTCAAGCCTATACTCATTCCCATACTAAGAGCTAAAGTCATACACATACCAGGTGTAATAGAAACAACAAAAAAAGTAGGAATAAATACAGCTAATAAAGATAAGTTAACAAAATCCACGAAAAACCCTTTACATAAAAATAATATTATATATAAAAAGTACTAAATAGCCATTGAATTTTGGGAACACTTAAGTAAATAGGACAATTTTTATCTTAATTAAAACTTAAATAAATTGACATGGGTCAATTGCTTTAGTTATCAATATTGTTACAATCATTTTACAAAACTTAAATATTTAAAGGAGAAGTTATGTCGCTTTCAAGAAGAGATTTCCTAAAAAGCTCAGCAGCTGCATCTGCAGCAGCAGCTATTGGTATGAGTGTACCTAATGAACTGCAAGCAAAGGCAAATGCAGCTCAAGGTGGTTGGAGATGGGACAAGGCAGCTTGTAGATTCTGTGGTACTGGTTGTGGTATTATGCTTGCAACAAAAAATGGTAAAATTGTTGCAGTAAAAGGGGATCCTGCAGCTCCTGTTAATAGAGGTCTTAATTGTATTAAAGGTTATTTCAATGCAAAAATCATGTATGGTGCTGATAGATTAAAACAACCTTTATTAAGAGTTAATTCAAAAGGTGAGTTTGATAAAAATGGAAATTTCGCTCCTGTTTCTTGGAAAAGAGCATTTGATGAAATGGAAGTTCACATCAGAAAAGCTTTAAAAGAAAAAGGTCCTGAGGGTGTTGGGGTATTTGCTTCTGGTCAATACACTGTTCAAGAAGGTTATGCAGCACAAAAAATGATGAAAGCTGGATTTAGATCTAATGCTATTGATCCAAATGCTAGACACTGTATGGCTTCTGCTGTTGTTGGTTTCTACCAAACATTTGGTATTGATGAACCATCTGGATGTTATGACGATATTGAATTAACTGATACAGTTGTAACTTGGGGTTCAAACATGGCAGAAATGCACCCTATTTTATGGTCAAGAGTTACAGATAGAAAACTATCTGATCCTAAAAAAGTAAAAGTTGTAAACTTATCTACTTATAGACATAGAACTTCTGACTTAGCGGATATTGAAATTATCTTTAAACCAAATTCAGATTTAGCTTTATGGAACTATATTGCAAGAGAGATTGTTTATAATCACCCAGAAGCTATTGATTGGGATTTTGTAAAAGAACATATTGTATTTGCTGCTTCTCCTGTAAACATGGGTTATGGTATGAGAAGATCTGATGAAAAATCAATCAAAGAAGGTAAATATACAGATAAAGAGATGGAAACTATTTCTAAAGAAATGTCAAAAATCGTTTCAGAAGATGAAGCTCCTGCACTTAAACCTTATGGTTATAAAGCTGGAGATAAAATGGTAAATAAACCTGCTGGCTTAAAACACTGGGAAATTTCTTTTGAAGAGTATAAAAAATTCTTAGAACCATATACAGCTGAATATACAACTCAAGTTTCAAAAGGTAATCCTGATGAATCTGATGAAGTATTTATGAAGAAAATCAAAGAGTTAGCAAACTTATATATTGAAAAAAATAGAAAAGTAGTATCTTTCTGGACTATGGGTA
This sequence comes from Arcobacter sp. YIC-80, assembly GCF_044841725.1. NCBI lineage: Bacteria > Pseudomonadati > Campylobacterota > Epsilonproteobacteria > Campylobacterales > Arcobacteraceae > Arcobacter > Arcobacter sp. YIC-80. Next base: position 24,408 of record NZ_JBJBSI010000004.1, read on the forward strand.
TGAACCAACATACAAGAGGTACTTGGGTAAATACTTTAGCATATAATGTTCACTTCTTATTAAATAAACAAGCTAAACCAGGTTCTGGTGCATTCTCACTTACTGGTCAACCATCAGCTTGTGGTACAGCAAGAGAGGTAGGAACATTTGCACATAGATTACCAGCAGATATGATGGTAAAAAATCCTAAGCATAGAAAAATTACTGAGAATGCTTGGAAAATTCCAAAAGGTACATTAAATCCTGTTGGAAATCAACATATTATGAAAATCCATAGAGATATTGAAGATGGTGTTGTTAAGTTTGCATGGGTAAATGTATGTAATCCTTACCAAGATACAGCAAGTGCATCTCACTGGATTAAAGCAGCAAGACAAATGGATAACTTTATTGTAACTTCTGATGGATACCCTGGTATTTCAGCAAAAGTATCTGACCTTATCTTACCATCTGCAATGATCTATGAAAAATGGGGAGCTTATGGAAATGCGGAAAGAAGAACTCAACACTGGAGACAACAAGTACTACCAGTAGGTGATGCAATGTCTGATACATGGCAATGGGTTGAACTTTCAAAAAGATTTACAGTAAAAGATTTATGGGGTGAATATACTCTTAGAAATGGTAAAAAATTAGCAGATGTAAGAGCTGAAGCTACTAAAATGGGATATGATGAAAATACAACTATGTATGATATTTTATTTGCTAATGATAAAGCAAAATCTTATAAATTATCTCATGATGATGAAATTCAAGCAGGATATGACAACACTGATGGGTTCGGAGATTCAAGAAATGTAATTGGATCTGATGGAAAACCATGGAAAGGTTATGGATTCTTTATTCAAAAATATCTATTTGAAGAATACGCGGAATTTGGTAGAGGTCATGCACACGATTTAGCTGACTTTGATACTTACCACAGAGTAAGAGGACTTAAATGGCCAGTTGTTGATGGAAAAGAAACACAATGGAGATTTAATACAAAATACGATCCTTATGCAAAAAAAGCAAATCCAAATAGTGATTTTGCCTTCTATGGTAAATTAGCAAAAGCCTTACCAAAAGGTGATTTAAAAGGTGTTACAGATAAAAATAAAACATCACTTAAAAATAAAGCAAAAATCTTTGCTCGACCTTATATGGATGCACCAGAAATGCCAGATACTGAATATCCAGTATGGTTAAGTACAGGTAGAGTTTTAGAGCACTGGCATAGTGGTACTATGACTATGAGAGTACCTGAATTATACAGAGCAGTTCCAGAGGCATTATGTTATATGCATCCAGAAGATGCTAAAAAGTATGGTGTAAAACAAGGTGGTTTATGTTGGGTTGAATCAAGAAGAGGAAAAGTAAAAGCTAGAGTTGAAACAAGAGGAAGAAATAGACCTTCTAAAGGACTTGTGTTTGTTCCTTGGTTTGATGAAAAAGTGTTTATCAATAAAGTTTGTGCTGACTATACTTGTCCACAATCAAAACAAACAGACTTTAAAAAATGTGCGGTAAAAATTTATAAAGCATAAATAAGGAGGGTGTATTGTTTTGAGCAATATTAATCCTTCAAATATAAAGAGTCAAAAATGAAAGCTAGTAGAAAAGAACCAATTAGTGATAGAAGAAGATTTTTCCTAAATATTGCAAGAGCAACAGGTCTTGCAGTATTAGGAGGTCTTACTTGGAGTGCCTATGTTGATGAAGTAAAAGCTTCAAAGCTTATACTAAGACCACCTGGTGCTTTAAAAGAAGATGATTTTCTTACTACTTGTATAAAATGCGGTATGTGTGTTGAAGCCTGCCCTTTTGATACTTTAAAACTAGCAAAACCAGGTGATAACAAGCCCCTTGGAACTCCATATTTTGAGCCAAGAGATATTCCTTGTTATATGTGTACTGATATTCCTTGTGTGCCTGTTTGTCCCACAGATGCATTAGATATAAAATCTGTACAAAATGAAAAAAAAGAACTAGATATTAATAAAGCTAGTATGGGTGTTGCAGTTATTGATGATAATAGTTGTATAGCATTTTGGGGTATTCAATGTGATGCTTGTTATCGAGCGTGCCCTTTGCTTGGTGAAGCAATAAGTATTGAATATACAAAAAATGAAAGAACAGGGAAACACGCTTTTTTAAAACCAGTTGTTCATGCTGATGTATGTACAGGTTGTGGTTTATGTGAAAAAGCTTGTGTAACCCAAAAAGCAGCTATTTTTGTTCTTCCTAGAGAAACAGCTTTAGGAAAAGCAGGAGATTATTACATCAAAGGCTGGGATAAAAATGATGAGAAAAGACTTGAAAATGCCACAAGTAAAAAAAATACAACTGGCATAAATAAAAAGTCTGCCATTGATTCTTTAAATAGTGGAATGGAGGATTTATATTAATGAAAACTTTAATAAAAAAATATAAATTTCTTCTAGCTAGAAGAATCACACAAATTTCGATAATGGTTTTGTATGTTATTGCTAATGTCTATGGCGTAAATATCTTAATGGGAAATTTAAGTTCTTCACTATTTTTAGAATTTATTCCTTTAAGTGATCCTTATGCTGTAGCACAAATGTTCGTAGCAGGTGCAACAATATCATTTGACATATTATTAGGTGCATTTTTAATCATCCTTTTTTATATGGTTTTAGGTGGTAGAGCTTTTTGTTCTTGGGTTTGTCCTGTAAATATTATTACAGATACTGCAAACTATTTAAGAAGAAAACTTGGATTTAATCAAATCCAAAAAAAGCAACCTGCTTCAAGAAATATAAGATATTGGCTTATCGCAATTAGTTTTATAATTTCATTTTTTATGGGTGTTGCAGCGTTTGAATTGATTTCTCCTATTTCAATGGTACATAGAGGAATTATCTTTGGTCTTGGTTTTGGTTGGGCAACAATATTAGTGATATTTCTTTTTGACTTATTTGTTTTAAAAAATGGATGGTGTGGACATATTTGTCCTTTAGGTGGTGTTTATTCACAAATAGGAAGGTTTAGTTTTATAAAAGTTCATCATGATCATGAAACTTGTACAGCTTGTATGAAATGTAAAGAGGTTTGCCCTGAGAATCATGTTTTACATATTATTACAAAAGAGTCTGCTCCTATAATGGGAGCTGAATGTACAAACTGTGGAAGATGTGTTGAAGTATGTGATGATGATTCACTAAACTTTTCCATAAGAAAATTAATAAAGGAAAGAGAAAATGAAGTTCAGTAAAGTAACAATAGCAATCATAGCTGCTGCAGCAATATTTACTGTAGGGTGTGCAACAGCAACAAAAACAGTAAGTGAAGAGTCTTTAGGTTTAAGAAAAACTGATTTATATACAGAATCTACTACAACAGGTGATAAAACAAAGTATTCTGATAAACCAGCAGGAACTAGTAAAAAAATTGAAAGAGCCTTTGAAAATGCTCCTCCAATGATTCCTCATAGTGTAGAAGGAATGTTACCTATTACTATAAATAATAATCAATGTACAGCTTGTCATGAGCCTGCAATTGCTGAATCTATGGGAGCAACTCCAATTCCAAAGTCTCACTTTACAGACTTTAGACCAGAAACATCTTTAGCAAAAGATGGTAGAATAGTAAAAGAAGGTAAAAAAATTCAAAATACTAGTGATGTAAAAACAGTAAGTAAAAACCTACATACACTAGCAGGTGCAAGATTTAACTGTTCTCAGTGTCATGCTCCTCAATCAGAAGGTAATATAGTTCCTAAAAATGAATTCCAAGCTGAATTTAGAACTAAAGGACTTAATGAAAAATCTAACTTAATTGATACAATCAATGAAGGTGTAAAATAATATGAAAAGAAGAGAACTTTTTAGTTCTCTTGCTTCATCTTTTACGAAAAAAGAAAAGCAAGAGAAAATTATAAGACCTCCTTACTACAAAAATAAAGAAGTTTTTTTAACAAACTGTATTGAATGTAATGATAAAAAATGTAGTACAGTTTGTGAAGAAAATATAATTTTAATCTTAGAAGATAAAACACCTGCTATTAGTTTTGAAAATAGTGGTTGTACTTATTGTGATGAGTGTGCAAATGCTTGTGAACATGGTGTTTTAGAGCTTGAAAATAAAAAAAACATAGATGTTAAAATCGAAATTGATATGTTATCTTGTTTAAGTTGGAATAAAACAATGTGTTTTTCATGTAAAGATCCATGCTTAGATGAAGCAATTGATTTTCTTGCTATGTTTAGACCTGAAATAAATAGTAATTGTACTTCATGTGGATACTGTATTAAATATTGTCCAGCAGATGCAATCAAGATAGTATAAAAGGAGTTTTTATGAGTATAAGTAGATATTTTATCCTTTTAAATTTTTTATTTATTTTTTTAAATGCAAATGAACTAAAACCACAATTTCAATATGAATCAAGTGGAGCAGTTACTGAACTAATTTACAAAGATAATAAACTTTATGCCTCAACAGATGCTTCTTGTATAGATATTTTTGATACAAAAACAAAAGAAAAAATTACAACTATTTTATTCCCTAAAATTAAAGACTTTATGGGAGATTTAGTTAATTCCAAAATATACAGTATTGATATTTTAAAAGATAAAGTATTAAGTGTTTCTCAAGGAGAAAAAGGTGGAAGAAATTTAAATATATACCAAGATGGTACTTTTAAAACTATAATTTCTGATAAAGAAAGAATGTTTATTGCTAAAGCAAAATTTTTAGATAAAAATAGAATAGTTTTTGCCCTACTTTCAAATGAAATATATATTTATGATATAAATACAAAAAAAAGAATCAAAAAAGTTGATGTTTCTTTATCAAAATTTTCTGATTTTGTTTTAAGTGAAGATAAGAAAAAAATAGTTGTTGCAGATGAAAGTGGTGTATTAAAAATGCTTACAACTGATGATTTAAAGCTACAAAAAGAGTTCAAAAATCAAAACCTAGATAATGTTTTCCAAGTTGCTTTAAAAAATCAAATTATAGCAACAGCAGGGCAAGATAGAAGAGCAGTAGTTTATGATATTTTAAACAATAAAGCACAATATATAACTGCACCTTTTTTGATTTATAGTGTAGGATTAAGTCCAAGTGGAAAACAAGCAGGAATTGCTTATGATGAAGAGAATAATATTTTAATCTTTGATACAAAAAATAAAACAAAAAAAGCTATATTAATTGATAATCTAGCAATTATTTCAAAAATTCTTTTTATAAATGAAAAAGAAATTTTTGTATCAAGTGATGACAAAAAAATAAACTATTATAAAATTAAGGAGTAAGATATGAATATTTCAAGTATTGTAGTACAAACACTACCAGAACATATAGATGAAGTTGTAGAATCACTTAAAAAATGTGATGTATGTGATTATCACATGCATGATGAATTAGGAAGAGTAATTATTACAATCGAAGGTAAAAATGTTGAAGAGGAATTAAAAAAACTAAAAGTTATTGAAAATATTCCTCACGTAGCAAGTGCCGATATGCAAATGGCTTATAGTGAAGAAGAGTTAAGTTCGCACTTAGAAGTACTTGATAATGCAGAAGCTGTTCCAAAGATTTTAAATGAACAAGATATAGACCCTAAAGATATAGTTTATAATGGAGACTTAAAAAGAAAAGATTTAATAGGATTTGCAAAAACTTTTGATAATACAGGAGAATAAAATGCAATATAATTCAAGCCAATTCTTATGTGAAACGATTGTACCTAAAGGTGAACTAATTGTATCAAGAACAGATTTGAAAGGTATTATTACTTATGCAAATGATACCTTTGCCCAAATCTCAGGATATGAAGCAAATGAATTAATTGGAGAGCACCATAATATAGTTAGACATCCAGATATGCCTAAGGCTGTATTTAAAGAGTTATGGGAGAGTCTACAAAAAAATGCTAAATGGAGTGGCTATGTAAAAAACCTAAGAAAAGATCAAGGTTTTTACTGGGTTTATGCAGAAATTTCAGGTGTTTACAAAGATAATAAACTAGTAGAATACAAATCTCTTAGGACACCTATTAGTTTTGATAAAAAGCTTGAATATCAGATAAAATATGATAAATTAAGACTAAAAACAAATGATTGTGTTAGAAAGATAATTTATGAAAAAATAAATTGATTTACGTTTCATTCACAATTATATAGTATTATACTTTATGAAAAAAATACTATTAAGCATAATACTATTATATTTACAGGTTTTTGCCAACTCAAATATCAAAGCTTATGCTATTGGAATTTTTGATAAAAATGGCAATGGCGAAAATATACAACATCTTAGAAAAACAAAAAGCAATTATGATGGTTTATGCTACTCAAAAGTAATAGTTTTATCAAAATCTCATATAAATACTCCACAAGTTACAATAGGTAATTCAAGAGGTCACTTCATAAAATCCATTCCTATTTATAATAAATATAAAATAAAAATGGCAGAAGAATTTACATTTAAACATTTCAATGTTACAAGAGGATATTTTGAAGTAAAAATTGATGGAAAGCTATATGATACTAAGGTTTTTATAAAGTAACAATTTTTCTATAAAATAACATTATCTATATAAACTTTTTTCTTTATTACATTTTAATTACAATTTTTAAAAGTAAATAAAAATTTACTAAATTTAATTTTACTTAAATTTTTACTTCTAAATATAAAAAAAAATTATATATTTTGAAAGCTAATATGCTATTTTAAAGGCTTTATACACTTTTATGACACTTCAAAATATCATCTTCAAAAAAAAGTAAAATAAAAAATACTTATTTAAAAATGAATAGTCATTCAATCTCTTGACTTAAATCAAGACATTAAAAAAATATAAGTTTTATAATTACAGAGTAACTTAAAGGATTATCGATGAAAAAGAATCAGAAAGTTGTAGTTTATGGCTCAATTTTAAGTCTTCTTATTGCTACTTCTCTTTTTGTTTACACAGTTTATGCATCTAATATGTTGTCATATTTATCTAGTGACCCAAAAGCCTGTATTAATTGTCATACAATGAATTCAGCGTATGCAACATGGGAAAAAAGTTCACATAAAAATGTAGCAGCATGTATTGATTGTCATCTACCTGTAGGGGATGTTGTAGCTAAGTATAAAGCTAAAGCAATAGATGGATGGAATCACTCAGTTGCATTTACTCTTAACACTTATAAGAATAATATTCAAATAGGTGAAGATGGTGCAAGCCGTGTGCAAGCAAATTGTGTTAGATGTCATGCAAGTGAAAATGCAACACTTAAAATGAATGCTGACAAATATCACAATGCAGAAGAAGGAAGTCTTGAAAATGGTAGGAAATGTTGGGAGTGTCACAAGTATGTGCCACATGGAAAAGTTAGAAGTTTAATTTCAACTCCATATAATCTTGGAATTAAACAACAAATGAAATAGAGGTTCATTATGAAAAAATACAAAATACTACTTGTTATAAGTATAATAGCAATTGGTCTAATGTCTGCGTTAATAGCTTCAATTAATGAAAAGAAAGTAGAACAAGCACAATTAAAAGAAGTACCAAAGATTGATCGATGGGAAACTAAAAATGAAGAGTTCAGAAAACATTATCCAAGACAATTTGATTCTTGGAAAGAAACAAAACATTCTGATGAAATAGAAGATATGTTAAAAAAATATCCTGAACTTGTTGTTTTATGGGCTGGATATGGTTTTGCAAAAGATTACAATGCTCCAAGAGGTCACTTTTATGCTATCGAGGATAATAGAAATACATTAAGAACAGGTGCTCCTGTTGATGAGAAAACAGGACCTATGCCAACTGCATGTTGGACTTGTAAATCTCCTGATGTACCTAGAATCATGGATAAAGAAGGAGATATGGAGTACTTTACTGGTAAATGGGCTAAATATGGTTCTGATATTATAAATCCTATTGGTTGTGTTGACTGTCACAACCCAAAAACAATGGAGTTACAAGTAAATAGAAACTATTTAAATGAAGGGCTTAAAGCAGCTGGAGAAAAAACTTTAGAAGATGCAACTCAACAAGATATGAGATCAATGGTTTGTGCTCAATGTCATGTTGAATATTACTTCAAAAAAACACCTCTTGCTGATGGTAAAAAAGCTGCTGTTGTTACTTTACCTTGGGGTGAGGGAACTTCTGTAGAAGATATGGAAAAATATTATGATAATTTAGAGTTTAAAGATTGGACTCATAAAATATCTAAAACACCAATGTTAAAAGCACAACACCCAGGTTGGGAAATGTGGAAAACTGGTGCTCACGGTAAAAACAATGTATCTTGTGCTGATTGTCACATGCCTTACACACAAGAAGGTGGTATTAAATATACAGATCATAAAATTGGAAATCCACTTGAACACATGGATAAAACTTGTATGAATTGTCACAGAACAAGTGAAAAATCTCTTTTAGCAAATATTAATGAAAAAAGAGAAAGAAAAGACGATTTACATAAAAAAGCTATGAAAGCAATAGCAAAAGCTCACTTAGAAGCTGGAAAAGCTTGGGAAGTTGGAGCAACAAAAGAAGAAATGGCACCTGTACTTAAAGATATCAGACATGCTCAATGGAGATGGGATTATGCTGTAGCATCACACCCTGCTTTCTTCCATGCACCAGAAGAGACTTTAAAAGTATTAGGTACTGCTTTAGAAAAAGCTGGAAATGCTAGAGTAAAATTAGCTAAAATATTAGCTAAATATGGAGCAAGTGATTATGTTGCACCTGCTATTACAGATAAAGCAAAAGCACAAGAAATCATTGGTTTACCATTTGATAAACTTGTTGAAGATAAGAAAAAATTCCAAAAAGGCTTAATGCAAGAATGGAAAAAAGAAGCTGAGAAAAAAGGTTTATATAACCCTGAATCAACTAAAGGTATTGAAGATAAAACTTCATACAACTAAAAATAAAAAAGAGGCTTTTGCCTCTTTTTTGCTTCTTATATCTTCTTACATTAAAATTTAAAATCTACAAACAATTATATACGGATTAGTTATGAAAAAAATACTCAAATCTTTTTTTAGTATGCAAGCAATGATAGTTTTACTATTTTTTATGGCAGTTTCATCTGCCTTAGCAACTTTTGTTGAAAATGATTTTGGGCCTTTAGGTGCAAAGTCTTTTGTCTATGGGCAAACATGGTTTGAGTTAATAATGCTTATTTTAGTAATTGGAATAGTATTTAATATAGTTTGGTTTAAAATGTATAAAAAAGAAAAATTCTTTATTTTATTTATACATATTTCATTTGTTTTTATTCTTTTAGGTGCAACGTTAACAAGATATATGGGATATGAAGCTTATATGACCATCCCAGAAGGAAGCCTAGAAAATAAGATGTATTCTAGTGATGAATATATTCAAATAAAAAATGATGATGAAATAATTTATGATGAGAAAGTTTTAATGACACCTTTATCTCAAACTTCTGTTGATTTTACTACATTAATAAATGGTGAAGAATTATCAATAAAACTTAATAGATATGTAAAAAATGCTGCTGAAAAAATTGTTCCTACAAAAGATGGACAAGCACTTATTAATATAATAGTATCGCAACAAATGGGTACCAAAAGTATTGACTTAAAAGACAAAGATACTATAGAAACCAATTTTTTAGTATTTGCTTTAAATAAAGAAATAAAAACTTCAAAACCTACAGTTATATTTGAAACTAAAGGAAATGAAATTTTTATTAAATCAAATATACAAACAAATGTTTATACAAAAGACTTTAAAAAAGTAAAAACTTTAAAAGCTAATATAAATACTCCTTTGATTTTAGAGCAAATATATAGAATTGGTCAAACACAATTTATGGTAAATGAAGCTACTTCAAAAGGTGCATTAAAAACAGTAAGTTTAAATAATGATATGCCAAAAGATAAACAGTTAAATGCTGTAGTTTTAGATTTAAAATATAAAGGAAAAACACAAGAAGTATCACTATTTGGTAAAGGTGGTGCTACAAAAGGTTTTGTAAAAAAAGTAAAATTTGATGATGAAACAATATCATTATCATGGGGTTCAAAAATGATAGAACTACCTTTTTCTATTTTATTAAATGACTTTAGATTAACAAGATATCCAGGTTCAAACTCGCCATCAACTTATGAAAGTGATATAAAAATTTATGATAAAAATAATGATGATACTTTAGAGTATACTATTTTTATGAACAATGTTTTAGACTATAAAGGCTATAGATTTTTTCAATCTTCATACAAACAAGATGAATCAGCTACAATTCTTTCAGTAAATAAAGACCCAGGGAAATTACCTACTTATATAGGTTACTTTTTACTTTTTACTGGATTATTATTAACTTTATTTATCAAAAAAAGTAGATTTAGAAAATTAGCTAGAAAAAAATATACACTTGAAGAGGTTAAAAAAACTTATCATGCAAAAAAAGCTCTTAGTTTAGTCTTTCTTGCTTTAATATTTTTTTATACTCCAAATACTAGCTATGCAAAAGATACTATTTTAGATAAAAACCCTCATGTTTTAAATATAGATAAAAATCATGCTCAACTATTTGGAAGTTTATTAGTACAAGATTATCAAGGAAGAATAAAACCTATTAACTCTTTAGCAATTGAAATAATCAATAAAATTAGTAGAAAAAATGAACTTTATGGTTTAGATGCAAATCAATTTTTCTTAAGTATGATGCTTTATCCCAAAATGTGGCAAGAAGTTAGTTTTATAAAAATAAAAGATACTAAACTAAAAAAACTTATAGGAATAAGTAAAAAAAGTAAAACTATAAGTTTTATGGATATTTATAATCAACAAGGAAACTATAAACTTCAAATAGCACTAGAAGAAGCAAATGCAAAAAAACCTGCACTAAGAAACAACTTTGATAAAGATTTAATCAAAATCGATGAAAGACTAAATATAGCTTATACATTGTTTACAGGGGATTTTTTAAGAATTTTTCCAAAAATTGGTGATAAAAACGATAAATGGCTAAATGTAAATGAGGCTGTAAAACTTTTAATTGCTCAAGATTCAGCTCATATTAAAAAACTAATGGAAGAGTATTATTTTTCATTAAATGATGCTAGCCAAAATAAAATATCATGGGAAAAAGTAAATAAAGCTTTAGAAAATTTAAAAACTTATCAAAAACAAAATGCAAGTCATGTTATTCCAAATGACTTTAAAATAAAAGCAGAATTAATTTTTAATAAATATAATATTTTTGAAAGATTAACACCCTTTTATTTACTTCTTGGGTTTTTCTTACTTATTTTGATTTTTATTAATATTTTTAAATCAAATATAAAACTTGATAAAGTTATCAAAACTGTACTCATTTTATTAGTTTTTGCATTTACTATTCATACTTTAGGGCTTGCTCTTAGATGGTATGTAAGTGGTCATGCACCTTGGTCAAATGGTTATGAGTCAATGATTTATATTGCTTGGGCTATTATTTTATCAGGAATTTTTTTCTCAAAACAATCGCCTTTAGCCTTAGCTACCACAACTATATTAAGTGGTGTAACTCTATTTGTAGCTCATTTATCTTGGATGGAACCGCAAATAACAACACTTACACCTGTATTAAAATCATATTGGCTAACTATTCATGTGAGTGTAATCACAGCTAGTTACGGATTTTTAGGACTTAGTGCTTTATTAGGTTTTATTTGTTTATGTTTATTTATTTTAGCAAATCCTAAAAAAGAAGATGAAAAATTTTTCAATATTTTATTAAGTATAAAAGAAGCAAATAGAATAAATGAAATGTCAATTCTTATTGGATTAGTACTGCTTGTAATAGGAAACTTTTTGGGTGGAATTTGGGCAAATGAGTCATGGGGAAGATACTGGGGTTGGGATCCAAAAGAAACATGGACTTTAGTATCAATAATTATTTATGCAATAATTATTCACTTAAAATATATAAAAGGCTTACTTAATGACTTTACTTTAGCAGTACTTTCAACAATAAGTTACTCATCTATTATAATGACATATTTTGGAGTAAACTATTACCTTGCGGGGAAACACTCTTATGCAGCAGGGGATCCTATACCAATACCTACATTTATTCCTATAACACTTATCATTATAACTATAGTAATTTTGCTTGCATATAAAAATAGAAAGATTCTTTAATCTACTATTTTTATCTTAGTAAATAATATTTAAAGTAATTTATAAAAATAATTTGAACTTATAAATAGAAATTACAAAATTTTTGCTATAAACGTAGCATTAAAGTAGCATTTTTATTTTTTTTCTGATATAATACCTTCATAAAACAAGAAGTTTTATCTTATTTATCTCTCCTTAGTTAAAAATTACGTAGCTGTAACAATTTTTTTCGAAGATGAAGCTTCTTTTTTATATAAAAACACACATCGAAACTAATCAGTTTAAATTTAATCTCCCAAGTTTTATCTTTTTAAATAATCAAACATCTTTTGATAAAACTTGACTTTTCAACAAAAATAATTAATACATATTTAACAGCTTTTTATTAAAATCATAATATAATATTTAAATAATAAAAAAAAGAGAAAAAATGTTTAAAAATTCTGAGCTTAATGATTTAATAGAAAATGCTAAAAATATAAAAGTTTTATATGCAGAAGATGAACATTTAACTAGAGATACAATTGAAGATTTACTAAATATAATTTTTAATGAAGTGCTTGTAGCAAAAGATGGAGAAGAAGCTTTAGAGATTTTTAAAGCGAATGATGATATTGATTTATTAATCACTGACATAAATATGCCTAAAATAAATGGTTTAGAGCTTCTTAAAATTACAAAAGAGCTTAAACCCGAACTAGCAACGATTATTGTTTCTGCACATTCAGAAAGTAAATTTATGCTAAATGCTATTAAACTTAGTGTAGATAATTTTATTGTAAAGCCTTTAGATGCTATGCAACTTTTTGATGTAATAAAAAAAGCAATTGAAAAAACTGTATTAAGAAAACAGAATCAAAGAAACTTAATGATATTAAAACAATATCAAGAAATAACAAATAAAAGCTCAATAATTTCTAAAACCGATGCTTCTGGAGTAATTACTTTTGTAAATGATAATTTTTGTGAAATATCAGGATATTCACAAGAAGAGCTAATTGGAAAAAATCATAATGTAGTAAGACACCCAGATAATCCAAAAGAACTTTTTAAAGAATTATGGACAACAATCAAAATAAAAAAAGAACCTTGGAGTGGAATTATTAAGAACCTTGCAAAGGATGGAAAAAGCTATTTTGTAAAATCAACAATAAAACCTTTACTTGATCAAAATGGTGAAATTATAGAATACATGGCACTTAGAAATGATGTAACTGAAATAATGAGTGAAAAAAGACAATTAATTGCATCTTTAGAATCTTATAAACAATCATTTTTAGCCTTAATACAAATAGAAAACTTTGATATTTTAGATAAATTTTATGATGCAACAACTGTAGAAAAAATTGAAGAAATATTTGAGAATTTAATTATAGGTTTATTTCCTAAAAATACTAAACTTTATGAAAAAATCTTTAAATTAGGAGATGGCTTATTTGCTATTAGCAATAGTCTTGACAATATAGAAAAAGATAATATAGATTTAGAAGTAGAACTTTTAACTTTAATAAAAAATACAAAAAATTCAACTATAAAATTTGATAATATTGAATATGATGTATCAATTGCTGTAAGTTATTGTTATGGTGAAAAAAATGTTTATGAAAATGCTAAATATGGAATCGAAAAAGCATTAGAAGATAATAAAAGTTTAATTTTTGCTAATAATTTGGTTCAAGAAGCACATGAAATTGCTCAAAAAAATATAGAAACAATTCACATGGTAAAAACAGCTTTAGACAATTGTAATATTGTTTCTTATTTCCAACCTATTATAGAAAATAAAACAAAAAAAATAGTAAAGTATGAATCTTTAGTAAGATTAATAGATGAAGAAGGAAAAACAATATCTCCTTATTTTTTTCTTGATGTATCTAAAAAAGGAACATACTATACTAAAATCACAAATAGAGTAATTGAAAGCTCTTTTAAAGTACTTGATCATATAACAAATAGTGTAAGTATAAACTTATCAGTATTAGATATGGAAAATGAAGAAATTAAAAATAAATTAATAGAATTAACTTCAAGACCTGAATATAAAGGTCGAGTTATTTTTGAATTACTTGAAAATGAAAATATAAAAGATTTTAAAAGTGTCAAAAAGTTTATAGCAAAAGTTAAAAAACTAGGAAATGTAAAAATTGCTATTGATGACTTTGGAAGTGGCTATTCTAATTTTGAAAGACTACTTGATTATAACCCTGATATTTTAAAAATTGATGGTTCTTTAATTAAAAATATTGAAACAGATTCATATAGTAGAAATGTAGTTGAAACTATAGTAACTTTTGCTAAAAAACAAAACATTGAAACTATTGCAGAGTTTGTAGAAAATGAAAATATCTATAATATATTAAATGAAATGGGTATTACTTATTCGCAAGGCTACTATTTTGGGAAACCAGAGAAATTAATATAATTAAGGGAAAAGAGCTATATAGAAGTAATATAAATTCGAACACAAAGCTTTATTATTATCTTTTAGTTTACTCTTTCAACCCAATAATCAGGTTTTCTATGATGGTGTGCAATAGCAATAATTAAAATGTGATTTTCTTCAACTGAATAGAGTAAGTTATAAGGAAACTTATTTACAACACATTTCCTAATGTCTTTTCTAATTTCAACATACATATTTGGAAATTTTTGTATTCGATTCAAGGTATTGTAAATCTCTTTTTTAAACTTTTCTCCTAAATTTGTTTGTTGTTCTTCATAGTAATCTTGAGAATCATAGAATTCTTGTTGGGCAACTTCTAAAAATAAAATATTCATTATTTAAAAATATTTTCCATTGGCACAGCCTTTAGCTCACCTTTTCTATAAGATTCAAGGCGTTTATCAGCTTCTTCTGCCCAAATTTCATCTATTTCTTCATCAGGTTTATCAAGACTTTTTAAAAGTTCATCTACAAGTTTTGATCTTTCATTTACTTTAAGTTCTAATGCTTTCTCTAATAGTTCATTTATACTCATAATGTAACCCTTTTGTTTTATACTAAAATTATATCTAAAAAATAGTAATAGTACTGTTATCTCAATTTTATATTTTATCTAGAATTAATAGTATTTTTCTTTAGTATATAAGGTATGTTTAAACATTTTTAGGCATACAATGTCAACATTATCTGCTAAAATTTCAGATATATTCTTAACTCAAAAGCTTTCAAATCATAGAAATATTAATCAACTTTGAGATATACTAAAGTTGGTAAAGAAAGAAAAAAGATGCTATTTATAAGTTTGTTTTAAGTGGTATTTAAAATATTTTTAGTAATTGATTGTTTTTTCTAATTTATAGGATACAAATAAAGTCAACCCATTTTCTCATTATTTTTCTTAATCAAATTATTCACTATTTCAATATCCTGAAAATTATCAATTCTTGTAAAAGTTTCTAATGCTTTTTTATATAAATCAGCAGCCGCTTTATAAATTCCAGCTCCATGTGCAGCACTTCCATAATTAGCATAAATTTTAGCAACTTTTTCTAAATTATTTAGTTCTTTTTCTAGTGCTAATGCTTTATCATAAGAATCAAAACACTTCTGTATATTATTCACAAATAACAATAATTCACTTTGATATAAAAGAGCCAAATCATGATATTGCATTGCTATTTTAGATTTCAAATTAAACTTTTCATTAATTTCAATTGATAGCTTAAGAGTTTCAATTGATTTAAGATATTCACTATCTTTTTTATATTCTTTTGAAGAAAGCTCATAATCATCAGCCATATTTATTTCTATTATTTCTTTTAATACAATTCTTTTCCAAACCCTACCAATATCTGAATCATTATTAATTCGTCCACTGTATATTCCTAAAAAATAGGTACTTTCTTTTAATACTTTATATGTTCTACCTTTATTTTCTATTAGCTCACCTTTTTTTATCG
This sequence comes from Arcobacter sp. YIC-80, assembly GCF_044841725.1. Classification (NCBI taxonomy): domain Bacteria; kingdom Pseudomonadati; phylum Campylobacterota; class Epsilonproteobacteria; order Campylobacterales; family Arcobacteraceae; genus Arcobacter; species Arcobacter sp. YIC-80. The sequence goes on from NZ_JBJBSI010000004.1 coordinate 40,405, forward strand.
ATTGTATAACAGGTGAACCAGATTGACCTTTTCTTGTTCTACAGTCAATAAGCATTAAAGGTAAATTATCAAAATCTATATTTGGTTCTGAAGATAAATACCCAGTTAACCAAAGAGGAAATCTATCTGCAGAAAGACCAAATGGATATCCAATTACATTAATTTTTTGACCTATACTAATATCTCTTTCTTCATTTGTAATTTGAAAAACTATCTTCTCAATATTTATATGCTCGCTGGGATCACATACAATACCTACTACATCAACTTTTTCATTTGGGTGTTCAATCCATAAATGTTTACTCATACTATCATCAGTATATAAAGGTATTTTAACATTAACTCTACCTTCTGATTTCATTTCATCTTCATTTAGCATATTTGGAAGAGTCAGTGTAATACTATTTGGAATTGCACCTTTATTTGATAATAGTTCACCATTAAGTGAATTTTTACCTGTAACATTATGTTTATTTGTAAATAATAAAAAATGTTCATTATACTGACAAAAAAATGCTGTTCCCGTAGCTAATAAAATATCATTAAACTTCATTTCAATAAAGAATGATCTAAAGGAGTTAGCATGGATAAATTGAGACATTAAGATCCTTGTTTAGAATATGACTAATATTAGGCAGTATATAAGTAGATATCTTTAAAGAATCTGCCAACAAAAGAAGTAAAAAGCCCTCAGCCTAAACAGATCCACTTTGTTCCGCCGTTTCGATTTCGACTCTAAAAAAGCCAAACTATTGACTTTTTTTTTACGAGTCTTACATATATTTCTTAAGAACCTCAGGAATCTCTACAGTTCCATCTTCTCTTTGATAGTTTTCCATAATAGCTAATAGTGTTCTTCCTACTGCTAATGATGAACCATTTAATGTATGAGCTAATACATTTTTCTTACCATCTTTATATCTGATTTTTGCTCTTCTTGCTTGGAATTCTCTTGTATTAGAAATTGAAGAGATTTCTCTATATTTGTTTTGACCTGGTAACCAAACTTCTAGGTCAATTGTTGTTGCAGCAGAGAATCCTAAATCACCTGTACATAATTGTACTTTTTGGTGAGCAAGCCCAAGTGAAGTTAAAAGATCACTTGCACAAGCTACCATTTTTTCAAATACTTCTTCTGATTCTTCTGCTTTAGTAATAGCAACCATTTCTACTTTATCAAATTGGTGTTGTCTGATTAATCCTCTTGTATCTCTACCTGCACTTCCTGCTTCTTTTCTAAAACAAGGAGTATAAGATGTAAGCATAAGTGGTAACTCTTCTGCTGGCACAATTTCATCATTGTAAAGGTTTGTTAGACTTACTTCCGCAGTTGGAATTAAGTATAAATCTTCACCTTCAATTTTAAATAAATCATCTTCAAATTTAGGTAATTGCCCTGTTCCTTGAAGTGTATTAGAGTTTGCCATAAAAGGTACATACCACTCTTCAAAACCTCTTTGTCTATTAAAATCAAGCATATAATTGATTAAAGCTCTCTCTAATCTTGCACCCTCACCTTTAATTGCTGAAAATCTTGACTTAGCAAGTTTTACACCTCTTTCAAAGTCTAACCAACCATTATCTAAATCCCAGTGTTCTTTTGGTTCAAAAGAGAAAGTTGGTTTTTCACCAATAGTTTCTAATACAACATTTTCATCTTCATCTGCACCATCTGGAACATTTTCATCTGGAAGATTTGGTACACCTAAGGCAATTGAAGTAAGTTTTTCTTCAAGTACTCTAACATCATCTTCTAAAGTTTGCTTCTTCGATTTTAGTTCATTGATATTTTCTTGAAGTGGTGCAATATCAAGACCTTCTTTTTTATACCTTCCAAACTCTTTTGAAAGCTTATTTTGTTCGGCTGTAACATTTTCCATATCTTGCCTTTTAAGCTTAGCTTCAAGTGCAAGGGATTTTAAGTTATCTAAAACTTCACTATCAACACCCTTTCTAGTTAGTGCTTTTGCCATAGTATCAAAATCTTTTTGTAGTTCTCTTACATCAATCATTTTAATCTTTCATTGTAAATTTTTCGCAATTATATCTAATTTTTTCTATATGAAGGCTTTTTTACTTTTATTTACGACTATTTTAGGAAGTATAAAAAATACAAAACAAATAATTTTAAAATTTCTTTAAAAAAACTGTCCAGTTTTATGTTTTATTTCGTCTATATAAATAGTAGTAATCTACAAAAAATAAGACATAAAATTAAAAAATAAAAAAGTACTTGTCTTGAACTAACAGTTAATAAGAACTTTTTTATATAATTTTGATTATGATTCTTATAATTGTTAATGTGATTTTATTGTCATTTTTTAATGGCATAATCATGTAAATTACTATTGAGTAAAACACAAAAGGAAAAAAATGACAAAAATCGGTAAAACATTAATTGTTTTAGCTAGTTTAAATTTAGCATTGTTTGCCAATCAAATTGACAAATCAATTGCAGTTATTGAACAAACTAATAATCAGTTAAAATCTTATCAAAACAGCATTGATAAGAATGAGGAACAAAGAGAAAACCTTTTTAATGAGTATAAATTTAATAATAGCTCAATTAAAAGTACAAAAATTTACAATGAGCAGTTATCGAAAATTATACTATCACAAGAAGAAGAGATTAAGAGTTTAGACCAACAGCTTATTGATATAGAACAAACTCAAAAAAACATCTTTCCTTTAATGATTAATATGATTAGTTCACTAAAAAAATTAATTAATGAAGATACTCCATTTTTAATGAGTGAGCGATTAAATAGAGTTGCGAAGCTTGAAGAAACTCTAAATAAAGCAGATATTCAAACTCATGAAAAATATAGAATAATTCTTGAAGCTTTTAAAATTGAATATGACTATGCAAAAACAATAGAATCATATCAAGACAAAATTGATGGAAAAACATACAACTTTTTAAGATTAGGAAGAGTTGCACTTTACTACCAAAGTTTAGATTTAAAAGAGTATGGATACTTCAATAAACAAACAAAATCTTGGGATAAGATAGAAGATTCAGTATCAAAATCAAATATTAGAAAAGCTATCAAAATTGCGAAAAAACAACAAAATGTTGATTTATTAAATTTACCATTTTTAGCTGCGAAGGAATCAAAATGATAAAACATATCCTAAGTTTAACACTTATTTCTACTCTAAGTTTTTCACTAAATCTTGAAGGTTTACTACAAAGTGTAAAAAGTGACTCAAAACAAGAATTAGTGGAAGAAAAACAAAGACTTCAAGAGTTTATCAAAAATAAAAATCAACAAGCATATTTAGTTCAAAAAAGTAGAAAAGCTTTAGCAGCTGAAGAAGCAAAAACTACTAAGTTTAAAACAAAAATTGATGAAAATGAACTATTATTAGAAGAAAAAGAGACAGAACTTAATGCAAAAGCTGCAAATCTAGGAGAAATGTTTGGTAGTGTAAGACAAACTTCAGCAGACTTTTTAACAAACTATCAAAACTCACTTACTGCATCACAAGATTTAAGTAAAGAAAAAGTATTTTCAAAATTTGCAAATTCAAAAAAACTTCCTAACTTAGAAGAACTTACAAAGTTTTGGCATGTGATGTTAGATGAAATTATTCATTCAGGAAATATTTCTCAATACAAAGCAGATATTATTTTAAATAGTGGTGAAAAAGTACAACAAGATGTAACAAGAGTTGGTCTATTTGCTGCTGTATCAGATGGTAAATACTTAACATACTCAAATGATATGAAATCATTAGTTGAACTAGCAGTTCAACCAAGAAGTAGCCTATTAGAACAAGCAAAAGCTTTTGAAAAGTCAAACACAATTTCAAATATAACTATCGACCCAACAAGAGGAACACTTTTTGAAATGATAGAGAATAACCCTACGATTTTAGATAGAGTAAATCAAGGTGGAGTTGTGGGATATATAATTCTTACTCTTGGTGGACTAGGGTTATTATTTGCATTATATAAAATTCTTATTTTGAATATTGCCTCTGTAAAAATCAAGTCACAAGTAAAAAATCTTGATAAACCAAAAGAGAATAATTCTTTAGGAAAAATTGCTGATATCTTCTATAAAAACATAAATGACTCAATAAATGATTTAGAGATTAAAATTGGTGAAGCAATTATAAAAGAAACAAATAAAATCAAAAAAGGTCAAAGTTTTGTAAAACTACTTGCAGCAGTAACGCCTCTTTTAGGATTACTAGGAACTGTTACAGGAATGATAGCAACTTTCCAAGCAATTACTTTATTTGGTACAGGTGACCCAAAACTAATGGCAGGAGGTATCTCAACTGCTCTTATTACTACAGTTTTAGGTTTAATCACAGCAATACCACTTCTATTTGCATACACTTATATCTCTTCAAAAGCAGATGAACTTGTATCTATTTTAGAAGAACAAAGTATTGGATTATTAGCAAAAACGTTGAAATAAGATGATTGAAGTATATCTAGACGATTTATTAGCCTTCTTTAATAAAGGAGGCTTTGTTTTATACATCGTATTTGCCATTGCACTTTTTTTATGGACTTTATTAGTTGAAAGATATATCTTTATAACTTTTGAATATAAAAAATACAAAAGAAAAATTTTAGAAGAAATAAAAAGTGTTTCATCAGATAATAAATTTAAAGATGAAATAAAAAGATATATGGTTGAAGAAGCTAACTTAAAACTAAAAACAGGATTACAGTTTATAAAAACTTTAATTATTATATGTCCTTTAGTTGGTCTGTTAGGGACTGTAACAGGAATGATTGAAGTATTTGATGTTATGGCAATTATGGGTACAAGTAATGTTAAATCTATGGCAAATGGTGTTTCAATGGCAACAATTCCAACTATGGCCGGAATGGTTGTAGCTTTAAGTGGAATACTTTTTGAAAAAAAATTAGAACTTTCTATAAAGTACCATACTCAAAAATTAGAATTAGAACTTTCAAAGGTTATAAAATGAGAAGATTTTCACAAAAACATCATAAAGAAGAAACAGAAATAAATTTAACGCCTATGCTTGATGTTGTTTTTATTATGCTTATATTTTTTATTGTTACAACATCTTTTGTAAAAGAAGCAGGAATAGAAGTAAATAGACCAAGTGCAGCCTCTGCACAACAAAAAGGAGCTGCAAATATCTTAATAGCAATTAGAAATAATAATGAAATTTGGATTGATAAAAGAATGGTTGATATTAGATCAGTTAGAGCAAATATAGAAAGGCTTAAAGCTTCAAATACTCAAAATTCAGTAGTAATACAATCAGATACTCAAGCAAAAACAGGTACTTTAGTTCAAGTTATGGATCAAATTAGACTAGCAGGTATTTTTAATATCTCAATATCAACACTAAAAGAGAATTAAAATGAGACTATTTATAGCTCTTTTTTTATCAATAGTTATAAGTGTGGGTATATTTTTTGGTATGCACTTAATGACAGCTAGTCAAAACGCACAACTACAAAAAAAATCTGAAACTAGACATTTAGTATATTTAAGAGAAAAAAATGACACTAAAATTGAAAGAAAAAAAAGAGTAAAACCAAAAGAACCACCTAAGAAAAAACCACCAAAAAAAATAGAGATAAAAACAAAAGTAAATACACAAATCAACAAAAATATAAAAGTTAAACCTTTTAAAGTACAAACAAAAAAAGTTGATATTTCTGCTATTTCATCTCTAAGTGGAGCTCAAATACAAATGGGTGCAGGTTTAGTTGATGCAAATAGTTTAACTGCTATTACAAAAGTAAACCCTAGATTTCCTAGACGTGCAAAAATAAGAAAACAAAGTGGTTATGTAAAACTTGGATTTACAATAAATAAATCAGGTGATGTACTTGATGTAAAAGTACTCGATTCAAAGCCCAAAGGTGTATTTGAAAAAAACTCTATTTACGCAATAAAAAAATGGAAATTCAAAAGAAACGAATTTGATAGAAATGCTACAATTACATTTAATTTTAGGTTGGAAAGATGAAAAAGTTAATCTTAATATTTTTAATTTCAATAGCTGTTTTAAATGCAAAAGAAACAATAAAAGCAAGTGATTTTAGAAGTTTACAAAACGCAAATAAACTAATAGAAAAAAATAAACTTAACCAAGCAAAAATTTCTATTGAAAATTTATTAAAAAAAGATGTAAATAATTTAACAAAATCTTATGCTCTACAATCTTTAGCAAATATTCATTTAAAAAGAAACAACTATAAAAATGTGGCTAAAGCTTATGAGAAAATAATCGCATATAAGGCATTAGAACAAAATGATATTTTAAAAATAAAATATTCATTATCTAAAATATATTTTAGTTTAGAAAACTATTCTAAAAGTCTTAAATACTCAAAAGAACTGCTTAACTCAAAAGTCGTAAAAGATATAGAAATATATGAAAATATGGCTTTAGCATACTACTATAATAAACAATATAAGAAAAGTACTTCTTATATTAAAAAAGTTCTTCAAAGTAAAAAAGACTTAAAGAAAAAAGAGTCTTGGTATAGAATGCTATATTCTGCTTATGTTGAAAGTAAAAACTATAAACTAGCTATCAATACTTTAAGAAGTATGGTGAAAAAATATAGTGAAAATGAAACATATTGGATGCAATTAATTTCACTTTATGAAAAGACAAAACAAAAAAGAAAATCTTTAGCAACACTTGAACTTACTTATAAAAAAAATATTGTAAGCAAAGAAAAAAACCTACTTTATTTAGTGAGTATTTTAAGTGATTATGGGATTTATAACAAAGCAGCAATTTATATGCAAAAAGCTTTAAATAAAAGTATTGTTAAAAACAATCAAAAAAACTTTAATATTTTAGTTTCTTTATATTTAAATGCAAAAAATTATGACAAAGCCATCAATTTATTAGAAAATTCTAGTTTTGCTAAAAATGATAAATATCAACTAATACTTGGAAATATTTACTATAATCAAAATAATTTCAAGAATGCAATTAGAGTCTTACAAAAACATAAATTTAAAGCTAATACGAGAAGTGATGGAAAAAGATATACTCTTTTAGCTTTAAGTTATTATGAATTAAATGATAAAAATAAACTTACAAAATATCTAAAAAAAGCCTCAAAAAATAAATATGAAAAAAGAAGAGCAAGAGTTTTAGCAAAAGATTTAGGTTATAAAATCTAAATCTTTTACTTCTTAAAATCTTTCTTGTCATGTCTAAATTTTACTAAGTCAAAATTCACACACTATCAATTATAATTATCAAAATCATAAAAGGAAACAAATGTTTTTTCAAAATGTATATAAACAACTTTCAACACCCGAAAATACTGGAAAAAAAATCGGATTATTTAGAGTTTTATGTTCTATTTTTGGAGGTTTGATAAGTGCTTATTTAGGAATGACTCTTTTAGTTTTTATTATTCCAGGAAGTCCTGGAGAATCTATAATCATTCCTTTAATGTTTAATACTTTTGTTTGGGCATGTTTTGCTTTATGGATTGTATTAGCACCTACAAAACTTAGTGCCCTTCTACGTTTTGTAGTGCCTTCGCTAATATTTTCAATTTTTTTACTTATCTTATTTTAAAGAATTATAATGTCAAAAGAAAAATCAAAACTTTTTAAACAAAGACTCTTTAGAGTTCATTCAGCAGTAGGTATATGTGTATCTTTGCTTTTATATTTATCAGTATTTTTTGGGATATTCGCAATAATGCTTCCATATATTCAAGTTTGGGAAAAACCTTCAAGACACTTTGAAGCGGCTAATATAACTGAAATAAACTATTCAGCCATGATAGACCCCATAATATCAAACCCAGATTTTCCTAAAAACAATATTATCATCGAGCTTCCAGGAAATATGAATGATCCTGCTTTAATAATTTCTCATAAATTTACTGATGAAACAGTTTTTAATCCAAAAACTCAAGAAAAACTTGACCATGAAGGAGATAAATCTCAACTTGCTAAGTTTTTAAATGGTATGCACTATGGAAGACCTCTTAGTGTTATTGGTTATACTGTTTTTGGCTTTATGGCTGTGGCAGTTATGTTTTTAATCATTGGAGGTTTAATCCTTGTAAATGTCTTTAAATATAAAAGCAATGGAAAAAATCAACAAAGTAAGTTTTCACAATATCACAGAAAAATATTTACTTGGGTATTTCCCCCTTTTATAATCATAACTTTAACAGGTGCTTTAATGTGTGTAGGATACAGTGGTTCAGGAGCTATGACATATATAGCCTCAAAAGGAGAAACAGCAAATATTGAAAGAATAACTACACCTGTTTTAGTACCACAAGAAAAACCTATTGAGAAAAAAAATGATAATGTTCCTATGCTTCCTATTAGTGAACTAATAAAAATAGCCCAAGAAATCAATCCAAATGTAACTTTACAAGAGTTAAGACTTATAAACTGGAAAGATTCAAGTGCAAGGATAAAACTTGAAGGTTACAACTCTCATTATCCATTTTTAAATGGAGTATTTAATAAACCAACATTAACTTTAAATGCAATAGATGGAAGTGTTGTATCAAATGTAAAAGTTATGGATAGACACTGGAGTGTTTTAGTAGCAGATGCTACTTACTTTTTACATTTACTTTTTGGAGTTGATTTTACTATTAGAATAATTATAGCTTTTATTATGCTCTTTTCGGCACTTGCCCTTGGTTTTGGAGTGATGTTATGGTGTGAAAAAAAAGCTAAAAAATTTGAAGGGAAAATCCCTTTTTATCATGGTGTAGGAAAACTTGCTTTAGCTATTATGATTGGAGTTATTCCTTCAACTGCCTTTATCTTTAATTTGCAGTGGCTTTTACCAATAAATTTAGAAGATAGAATTATTTGGCAACAAGGCTTATTTTTTAATATGTGGTTAGGTGCACTATTTTGGGCATTTTATAGAATAAACTCTTACCAAGCAGCAAAAGAATTGCTTTTCTTAGGTGGGGTGTTATTTATTTTAGCTCCATTTAATCATTTTTTAAACTCAGGATATACACCTTTTGATTTATATAATCAAGGTATGCATATTATTTTAAATGTAGATATAGCACTACTTTTAGTGGGATGTTTACTTATTTTATCATCACTAAAACTACCTAAAAGTAGAGATGAAGCAAAACTATTTTGGAACAAAAAAACAACAAAGGTTTAATATGAACAAGAAAAAAATTATATATTTTATACTTTTAGCACTTCCTGCATTAATTTATGCACATGAATTAATACTTAATGTAACTAATAATCAAGACAATACTATCACAGTTGAAGGTCTTTTTGATACAGGAGAATTGACACCAGAAGCACAAGTAAGACTTGAAGCTTTAAATACAGGTGAGGTTTTATATAAAAAAAGATTACCACAAACAAGTAAACTTACAATAAAAATACCCAAAGAACCTTATCAGATAGTACTTGATGGAGGACCACACTTTCAAGAGGTAAAAGAAGGAATTGCACCCAAAGAAGGTTTTAGCAAAAATATAACAACAAACAAAAAAGAAAAAAAACTATCAAAATCAAGAGATGAGGATGATGAATATAGCACAGCTTTAATTATTACTATAACTTTGGCTTTTTTACTTTTATTTATGACTATAATAATAAGTATATTAAATACAAATAAATTAATGTCACAATTAAGAAATAGTAAATAGTTTTTAGATATTAAATTTATAACCTACTTTTGATAAGTTCTTTACTATATCACTTGAGGGAAGCTTTTTTCTTAAGCTTTTCACTAATGTACGTAAAGAACTATCTGTCATAATATTATCCTTCCATACTACATCTTGTATTTGCTCATATCTAACTACACTATTTTTATTTTCATATAGTAAATTTAAGAAGTCTGCTTCATACTTTGTAAGTTTAACTTGTTTATTTTCATAAAGTAAAACAGAATTTAAAAAATCAAATTCACAAGAAGAAGTAATAGGTATTAATTTTCCTTTTTCTTCATATACTTCTTTTGCACATTTAAGTAAAATAGGGAAAAAAGTATCATGATCAACAGGCTTTATAAGATATTTTACCAAACCTAAATCAATTGCATCTAATAAATACTCTTTTGTAGAGTAAGCACTTAAAACAATAAATTTAGTTTTTTTATCTTTTTCTCTGATGGTTCTTATTAGTTCTAAACCATTTGTATCTTCAAGTTCTATATCACTTATAACTATATCTGGTTTTTCATCCTCAATTAGTTGTAATGCCTCTTTTGCACTTCTTGCTTCATAGACATTTGTGAATAATCTTCTTAGATAGAAAACTTGATTTTCTCTAATCAAATCTTCATCTTCGATACAAAGTATTTTAATATTTCTATATTTTTTCTCTAACATATTGAAATTATACAACTTTTTTCAAATAAATACAATTATGAGAATCATTTTTATAATTGCTCATTTTTTTCTCACTTTTTTTTATTATACTTCTATATGTCAAAAATAGAAAAAATAAATATACAAATAAAAAATGCAAAAATAAAAAGTCAGAATATAAATAAAATTTGCTACTACTTTAGTGAAGATTATACAGCCATAGAAACTGCAAATATTATTGGTTGTAGTAGACAAACTATAAATCATTATTATAAAATATTAAGAAAAAAAATATTAAAACAAAATCTTTTATATGATTTTAGACAAATATCAAGTCTTATAAAACAAAACTGTCTTGAAATAAAACATTTTAATATTTATAATCATGATATTTTTTATACTCAAACAATATATGGTATTTTTATTTTTGAGAATCAAGATGTTTTACCATATAAATTAATACAGTTTATAAAAGAAGATTTACAAGATAAACTTAGTAATCATAAAAAAGCAAACAGTGCTAGAGTTTTATATAATAAAGAAAAAGGCTCATACTTAATATCAGGATTCTTTAAAGCCCAAAATGATTTTGAAGAATTTATAATTAATAGATTAAAAAAATTCAGAGGGATAAATAAAAACAATTTTCATACGCACTTAAATGAATGTCTATTTAGATACAACAATAAAAATACAGATTTTTATGAAAAGATTTTAGAGACTTTATGTAAATAAAATCTCTAAAATTCTAAATCTCAATACTAAAACAAGCTCCATCTTTTTTATTTTCAACTTTTATATCTGCATTAAAATGCTCTTTTATTATGAGTTTAGACATATAAAGTCCTATTCCTGTTCCTCTTTTCTTAGTAGTAAAATAAGCTTTAAACACCTCATCTAAATTTTTTAGCTTTATTCCACCTGCATTATCACATACACTTACAACAAGCTTATTTTTATTTTTTCTTACTGAAATGTTTATTTGACAATTTTCTTGTTTTTTTTCATTAAAAATATCAATACTATTTGTTAAAAAATTTAATATAACTTGGGCAAACTCATTTTCATAACCTAAAATTTTATATTCTTCTTTAATATCAATATTTACTTTTATCTTTTTTTTCTTTATTGTAGGAGCTAAAATATTTATAGCTAGATTTATAGCATTTAACACACAAAACTCTTGCATCTGCTTTTGAACTTTATAAAAATCTCTAAAATCATCAATAGTTTTACTCATAAATTTTATTTGAGTATTGGATTCTTTTATCTTTTTTATAAAAAAATCTTTATTAAAATCTTCACTTTCACTTGACATTTGAAGATTCATATTTATATAACTTAAATGCATTAAAGGTTGTCGCCATTGATGAGCTATACTATTTATAAGTTCTCCTACTAAAGCTAATTTACTTTTATGAATAAGCATTTTTTCTTGTTCATTTTGTTTTTTCACTAAAGTTCTTAACATAAAAGCTAAGGCAAAACTAAAAATTAATGACTCCAAAGGTGCTGCTAAATGAATAGTATAAATACCACTTAAAGGTATCAAATCATACTCATAAGATAACACAAAACAAAATAATACAAACCAACCTAAAGTATAAAAGAAAGCCTCTTTTCTTCCTTTATATAAAGCTATAACTCCTGCAATTGTAGGAACTAAAAAAGATATATAAAAATAAAAATATTCATAAATAATAGAGTATTTAAAAACTAAAATAAGCACAATATCCAAAGCATTTAAAAATACAAAAAAACTTAATATATGATTTACTATTGGCATAATTTTTTTTGCATTTAAAACCTCTTTTGCAAAAAGAAAAGTAAACATAAAAGCAGCTGTTTCAAAAATATCCACAAAAGCTTGAGGTGTTTGTTTAGGATATGTTTGAAAACTAAAATATACAAAACCTATTAAAGATAATAAAACAAAAAACTGCATAGCAGAATAGTATAAAAAACAAACTCTTTTTGTAGAAAAATATATCACTAAATAATACAAAAAAGCAGAAAATATTATTCCATAAGCTAGACCATATAAAATTCCTTCATAAGGAAGTATATATTCATATTCAAAAGAAGATATAACATTAAATCTAAACTCTACTCTTTTTGGTTTTTCATATTTATACTTAAAGTATAAAGTATCAGGAGTAGATAAATCAAGTTTTATCACTTTTAAATGATCTTTTTGAAAATAAGAAACATTCGTATAAAATAAAGAGTTTTTATTATCAATAATAGTCAAATAATAACTCTTGTTTTTCAAAGTATTCTTATCTATTCCTAGTTTTATCGTAAACTCTTTTAATTTCTTATTTTTATACTCTTGATAAGTTATATCTCTATAACCTTTTGAATCATACATAACTTGAAAACTATTAATATTGTCATATTTATTTATATCAGAAGCAAATGTGCTTGAAAAAAAGAGTACAAAAAAAAGAAGTTGTTTCATTAAAAAAATTGTCCTTGAAAGATTTAGAGTATTATACAGTAAAGCAGATTTACTGCTTTACTATTTTTGATTTTAGAAGTTATATTTTAAGCTTGCAGTTATTTTTCTTGGTTCTGCTTTTAGCATTGTATTTGAACCGATTCCATCATAATATTCTTTATCAAATAAGTTATCAATATTTAACTGTAGTTTTAAATTTTTATTCACATTATAACTTGACATAAACTCAGCAGTTGTATATCCACCTTGAGTTATTCTTCCATCACTTGTATCTTTATAGAACTTACTTCTATAGTTTAATCCTGCTCCAATATTAAATTTATTAATTTTATATAAAGCAAATAAATTAGCATTTGTTCTTGAAGCTTTTGTAACTACATTTTTATTATCAGCATCTTGTGCTTCAAAATTTGAGATTCCTGCACTAAGACTAAGATTTTCACTTACATCTCCAATTAAAGATAATTCTATTCCTTTGCTTACAACTCCATCTGCTGTTCTATATGCTTGTTCACTTGAAGTACCTACTTTTACACCATCTATTTCTTCTGCAACATTTTCTTGCTCTATTCTAAATACAGAAACAGATGCATTTAAAGCTCCATTAAAATATTCTCCTTTTATACCTGTCTCATAACTATTTCCCTCAACTGCCTCTATATAATTACCATTAGGGTCTCTTTTATCTTGACTATTAAAAATAGAAGTATAACTTGAATAAATAGAATGAGTATCATTTAAATCATAAACAACTCCAGCAAAAGGAGTAAACTCATTTTTATACTCATAAGTTTCCGAACTACCATTTGCTTTAACACCATCATACTCCCAATTAGATAATCTTGCTCCTAAAATTAATTTTAAGTCATTAGATAAAGATATCTTTGAACTTGCATATATCCCATCTTGTGTAGTTTTACCTTTTTTGTATTCACTATATGTACCTGTAGGTTTAGGAACATTAATATTATTTAAACTACCAAGTGTACCACCTGTTTGAATATATGGATAATCAGTAATATCAAAAGTACTGTGAGAATATCCTAATACTAACTCATGATCTAAGTTTGCAAAAGCAAAAGGAATTGAAGTATTTAAATCAAAAGTATCTTCTTCATATTGTTCTTTTGCTGTCCAAGTATAATATCCTAAACCTGAACCATCATTTTTGTTTACTTTCCCTGCAAAATAAAGTAAAGAAGTATCATCAATAGCTTCTAATCTTGAATAAGAAAAATTAACTTTTATCTCATTTTTCAATCTTTGTTCTAAATTAAAATAATAAGACTTAGTAGTTAAATCTCTATATGTCCAATCATCTGTAGGATTCTTTGAAGAACTAAAATCTGTTCTTGTACCATCAGTATAAAAAGCAGGTAGACCACCCCATCTAATAGCCGTTCTATCTAGTTTTTGATAAGAAAATCCAATTGATGCAGTAGTTGAATCAGTTAAATCTGCATCAATAACACCATAAAATAAATCATTTTTTCTTTTATAATCATCTAAAAAATAATCGCCGTCTTCATGTTTTAAAATAAACCTTGATCTAATTTTTCCATCTGTTGTAAGAGGAGCTGATATATCTGCTGTTGCTGAATAATTATTCCATGAACCAGCACTTAGATTTATTGTTCCATTTGTCACTTTACTATTGGCTCTTTTTCTAACAAAGTTCATACTAATAGCTGGATTTCCAGCTCCTGTCATCAATCCATTTGCACCTTTTACAATTTCAACTCTATCATAAAGAGCTAAATCAGGATCTCTATTTGTGATACTTGAATAAGTTGGAATTCCATCAAATTGATAATAATCAACTTCAAATCCTCTAGCAAGGGCATTTACTCTTTCATCCCATCTTTCGATTGAAACACCATTTACCTTTTTTAGTAAACTTTGGTATGAAAAAATATTTCTATCTTCCAATTCATCAACAGTTAAAACACTAATAGATTGAGGTGTCTGCTTAATAGATAAATCTAAACCTGTTGATGTATTCATAGAATCTATACTATAAGTACCTCTATCTTCATCTACATTCGTAGATACAATATCCACACTGCCTAAAGATTTAGTGTTTTCTTTGTCTTGCGCATTAAGATTTGCTTGAAGTAATACTGCTGTAAGTAAAGAAAGTCCTATTAGTTTTCTACTTTTTAATTTCATAAATAATTCCTTGTTATGATAATAATTATTATAATTGATAATCGAATTATTTCTAAGATTTTCTTAATAGTAAATCTAAAAAAAGAGTTCATGACAAGGAGTTTTTATTTTATCATTTTTAGAAGATTTTAACTCTTTTTTTAAATAAAATTTAATACTAGTTTTAATAATTATTATTAAATAACATATATAAAAAAGCAAAGAATTAATTCTTTGCTTTTCAAAAATTATCCATTCATTTGCATTTTAATAATAACTTCATTATTACTCTCATCATAAACTGCTGTAAATTTATGTTTATGACAAAAATCTTCATTCATTTCTATACACATTAAGTTAGCTTTTTCTAAAGCCTCATCAATAGTTTCAAATTGTGTTTCTTGTTTATAATCTGAATTTTTAAAGCATCCACATGCTCTTTCAACTCTTACTGTTGCCATTTTATCTCCTAATAATTTTTTTCGAATTCTATCATAAGATAGTATAAACTTCTTTTAATAAAACCCTAGTAAAAATGTCAAGTAAGTAACAATTAACAAAGATTTAGTAAAAATACGAAAAAGAATATAAAGGATGATTATGAAGAATATAATTTTAGCTTTTACAACTATACTTGCTTTATTATTTACTGGTTGTACAGATGATAATAAAGGGCAAGATGATGCAAATAAAAAAGTTATTAAAGTTGGTACGTCAGGTGGATATTTCCCATTTACTTATTATGAAAATGATGTATTAAAAGGTTTTGAAATTGATGTATGGAGAGCAATTGGCGAAAAACTTGATGCAAAAATAGAATTTAAAACTGCAAAATTTTCAGGTCTTTTTGGAATGTTAGAAACTAATAAGATTGATACAATTTCAAATCAAATTACTACAACACCTAAAAGATTAGAAAAATATTATTTTGCTACTCCTTATGTATATGATGGAGCACAAATTATTGTACATAAAGATAATACAGAAATTAACTCTTTTGAAGATTTAAAAGGGAAAAAAGTAGGAGTAACACTTGGTACAAACTATGCACAGATAGTTAAAAACTTAGATAAAGAAAATCAAGTTGAACTTATTACTTATGAAGGAAATGGTTTTGAGCAAGATGTAAAACTAAAAAGAATAGATGCTTTTGTTCAAGATAGAATTTCAGCAGTTGAACTTATCAAAAAAGCTAATTTACCATTAAAAATTGTTGGTGAGCCTCTTGAAGTTTTAACAAACTCATTTCCTTTTGTAAAAAATGAAGAAAACAAAGCTTTAGTTGAAGAAGTAAATAAAGCTATTGAAGAGTTAAAAAAAGAAGGTAAACTTAAAGAGATTTCTATGAAATGGTTTAATACTAACATTACAGAGTTATAATGAGTACATTTGATATAGATTATACTTTAGGAATTTTTCCTATACTATTTAAATATATTGATATTACAATTTCTATGGCAGTTATTTCAGCTGCCATAGCTTTAGTTATTGCCATATTAATCGCTGTAATAAAAACTTATAATATACGTATATTATCTCAACTTTCTGATTTATATATATCTTTTTTTAGAGGTACACCTTTACTTGTTCAACTATTTTTATTATATTTTGGTTTACCTCAAGTATTACCTATATTCTCTAATTTAGATGCTTATACTGCTTCAATTGCTGGTTTATCTTTACATTTTTCTGCATATATGGCTGAATCAATTAGAGGAGCTATTTCATCAATTGATAAAGGGCAGTTCGAAGCAGCACAATCTTTAGGAATGACAAAGACCCAGACTTTTACAAAGATTATTTTGCCACAAGCAATAAGAGTTGCTGTTCCTAGTTTAATGAATAATTTCATCGATATAATAAAAAGTACATCCCTAGCATTTACTTTAGGTGTTCCTGAAATTATGGCAAAAGCTCAAATTGAAGCTTCTAGCAGTTATAAATATTTTGAGTCATTTTTAGCAGTGGCTATTGTATATTGGGTTATTGTTGTTATTTTTACTTATTTACAAAAGAAAATAGAAGCAAGACTTAATAGGGCTTATTAAATAAACCATTTCATACTCTTTTATATTATTCTTATCTTACTTTTAATAAAGTATACATATATCAATAAAAGAAAAGAGTATGCAAAATAGATTTTTTACAGTAATAATTCCAATCATTCTTTTAGTTGTAGGTGCTTTTTACTTTACAGCTCAATTTATCAAACCTAGTCCTAAAAAAGAAATTACAATAGCTACAGGGTCAAAAACAGGTCAGTACTATGAAACTGCATTAAAATATAAAGAACTTTTAGAGAAAGAAAAAGTAAAAGTTAATATCATAAATACTACTGGCTCAATTGAAAATATAAAACTTTTAAATGACCAAAAAGTTGATGTTGCTTTTATTCAAAATGGTACACTTGAAAATGCTGAAAATTTAGAAGCACTAGCTTCTATTTATTATGAGCCACTATGGATATTTTACAATAATAAAAATACAATATCTTATATGCAAGACTTGATGGGCAAAAAAATAGAAATAGGTCAAAAAGGAAGTGGTACTAAAGATTTAGCATTAGACATCTTAAATATCAATGGAATTTATGAAAAAAATAGTACTTTTCTTTATGATAATTCAGATATCTCAAAAAACAAACTTCTTTCTAATGATATAGATGCTCTTTTCTTAGTAACATCTGCAAACTCTAAAATCATAAAAGAGTTATTGACAAATGAACATATTTCTCTTTTTTCTTTTAATCGTGCAAATGCCTATAGTAGAAAATTTAATCATTTAAATGCCCTTGATTTATATGAAGGAACTATTGATTTACTACAAAATATTCCAAATCAAAATAAAAAACTTTTATCCACAACTGCTACTTTGGTTTCGCACAAAGACTTTTCTGATGAACTTATTAGAATATTACTTAAGAAAGTCACTTTAGTACACAAAGAAAAGACTCTATTTTCTCAGGAAAATGAATTTCCAAATAGTTCAAACTTACTATTAAAACAAAATGAAGAAGCTAAAAGATATTTAGAAAATGGCGATACTTGGCTTGAAGAAATTTTTCCGTATTGGATTGCTTCAACACTTGATAGATTGAAGATTCTACTTATTCCTTTAATAACCCTATCTATTCCTTTATTTAAAGGTGTTTTTCCTCTTTATAGATGGAGTATAAGATCAAAAATTTATAGATGGTACGATGAAGTACAAGATTTAGATTTGAGTTTAGATAAAGCAGATAAACAAAACCTAATTAAAAAACTTGATGAACTTGAGAAATTAAAAAAAGAAATAAAAGCTGAAACCAAAGTTCCCCTAGCTTATATGAGTGAATATTATGATTTAATTATGCATTTAGAACTTATTATTTCAAAGGCTAATATGAAACTAAATAACCAATAATTATGCTTGTTTTAGGTATAATTCTCAAAAAATTATAAGGATTAGATTTGAGAATTTTATCAGGAATTCAACCATCTGGAACTATTCATATAGGTAACTATTTTGGAATGATTAAAAAGATGATTGAATCTCAAGACGATGGAGAATTATTTGCGTTTATTGCATCTTATCATGCATTAACATCAGTGAAGGACAAAGAGCTTCTAGAACAAAATACTTTTGAAGCTGCTGTAAACTTTTTAGCATTAGGAATGGACCCTGAGAAATCTACATTTTGGGTACAACACCATGTAAAAGAAGTACTTGAACTTTACTGGCTACTTTCAAATCATACATCTATGGGACTTTTAGAGAGAGCCCATTCTTATAAAGACAAAACAGCTAAAGGTATTCAAGCAAACCATGGATTATTTTCATATCCTGTTTTAATGGCTGCTGATATTTTACTTTATGATTCAAATATTGTACCTGTTGGAAAAGATCAAATTCAGCATGTAGAAATGACAAGAGATATTGCTAACTCTTTTAATCATGCTTACAAAAAAGATTTATTTGTAATGCCAGAATCAAAAGTTGATGAAATAGTAGCAACTGTTCCAGGAACAGATGGAGCTAAAATGTCAAAATCTTACGGCAATACTATTGATATGTTCAATACTAAGAAAAAAATCAAAAAACAAGTTATGGGAATAGTAACTGACTCTAAAGAGCTTGATGAAGTAAAAGAGTGGGAGAACTGTAATATCTATAAACTTTGTGAACTATTTATGAATGAAGATGAACTAAAAGAGTTACAAGTAAGATATGCAACACCAGGTGAAGGTTATGGTCACTTTAAACTAACTTTACTTGACAAAATAAATGAACATTTTGAACCTTATGTTCAAAAAAGAGAGCATTTACTTGCTAACCCTAAAGAAGTACATGAGATTTTAGCTTTTGGAGCTTCGAAAGCTTCAAAGATTGCTAGTGAAAAAATGAGAATTTTAAGAGATGCAGTTGGTTTAATATAAGGATTTACTATGATGCCTACAGTTGAAGAAATAGCTATAAAAAATGTTGTCTTAATAGATAGAAATAAAACATTAGCACAAGCCATTAAAAAAATGGCAGATGCTAATATAAGAAATATAGTTGTTGTTGATACTGTAGAGCAAATCAACGAATATTTAATGCTTACAATTGATCACTTAATTGATTATAAACTAGGCAGTATTGATGATAATATATCTTTAACAAAACTTGAACTTCCTAAAGCAAAAGTTGTAAAAAAAGATTTAAATATTTTAAACTTACTAAATGAAGTAAATAGTACTGATAGATATATGATTATTTTAGAAGATAAAGATATTATAGGTATTTTATCTTATAGTGATATTATCAATAATATTGACCCTAAAATACTTATAAAAAAGCAAACTATAGCTAAATTAATTTTACAATATAAAGCTGTAACAGCTTATGAAAATACTACTACCTTACACACTATTGAATTAATGAGAGATAATCATACAGATTCAGTTATTATAATCAATAATATTCAAGAACCTATAGGTATTTTTACGACAAAAGATTTTATAAGTTTAGTGCATGAAAATTCAGACATGAATCTTCCTATAAAAAAATATATGACTAAACCTGTATATACATTAAATGAAAATGCTACCATATCAAATGCTTTAGATTTTATTCAAGATAAACATTTTAAAAGAATAGTTGTAACAGATGATAAAAATAAATTAATAGGAATATTAACACAAAAAGAATTACTTCGAATTGTTTATAATAAATGGATTGATTTTATAAAAGAAGAAGGAAATAAAATTTCAAGAATAAATGAAGAACTTTTATCAAAAACTTCAAAACTTGAAGAAAAAGCTTCTTATGACTTTTTAACAAAACTTTATAATAGAGAAAAGTTTGATTCTTATTTAGAATATGAGATAAAAAAAAGTAACAGATATGATACTCAATATCTTTCAGTAATGATACTTGACATAGATTATTTTAAAAATGTAAATGATACTTATGGGCATTTAATTGGAGATAATGTACTAAAAGAACTTGCTAAAATTCTTACTGTTTGCTCAAGAGATAGTGATATTGTTGCTAGATGGGGAGGTGAAGAGTTTGTAATGATGCTTCCCCAAACAAATATAGAACAAGCAATGTTTGTAGCACAAAAACTTCGAGCTACAATTGAAAAACACCCTTTTGAAAAAGTTGGTAATATTACCTGTTCGATTGGAATAAGTCAATATCACAAAGTTGAAAGTAAAGAAGTATTATTTAAAAGAGTAGATGATGCTTTATATAAAGCAAAAACAAATGGTAGAAATAGAGTTGAAATAGGGTTTTTTGAGAACTCTTTTGAACAAGAACAAAATAGTTAGACTATTTTGTTCTCTTGCATATAAATATCAATTTATCTGCTTCATCTTCACAATGAAGATTAAACTCTCTTATCTCTTCAACTTTAAAACCATTATTTTCTAAAAGTTGAGATAAAAAATCTTTTGAGTGATACTCTTGGATTATACTATCAGCTTCTTTAGAGAATAAATTGCTTTTTTGCTTAGTAAATAATGTAAGATTTGTTTGAAGTTTTTCATCTTCAAAAATAGCATCAATTGAAATGAATTTATCTTTTAAATCCATAGTTATACACCCCTGAGCTATTTCATCAAAACCAAAATAAGAATTCACATCAAACATAAAATAAGCATTTTCATTTAATACTTTTGATACATCTTTTATAAATGTTTCTAAATATTTTTTATCCATATAATTTAATACATCAAAAATAGCAGTAGCACAATCAAATTTTTCTTCTACTTTATCCAAAGCAATTGCACTTGCGTCTAAACCTTTTGCTTTACATACTTTTATTTGCTCAACACTTAAATCAGTTCCAAAAGCTTTTTTTCCATTGATTTTAAGATTTTCTAAAAAATAACCTTGACCACATCCAATATCAATAATATTGTCAAGTTCATTTACCATCACAAACTCCATAAATTGTCTGTGAAGAGTATAAACCTCATCTTCAAAATCTAAATAAGGCTCAATCTTTGAGTATAAGTCTAATCCCATTAAAGTACTTCTTCTATCTTTTCTTTTAAGTCTAAGATTAAATCTTTTTTAGCATAAAAAGCATTTTTGTTAGCTATTAAGTGAGCTGAACTTTCCATAATAGTAGGACCTACTTCAAGTCCATTTTGTTTCATAGTTTCACCAGTTTCTACAATATCAACAATACAATCTGAAAGATTTACTAAAGGTGCAAGTTCAATAGAACCATAAAGCTTAATAATCTCAACAGCCATTGCTTTTTCTTCAAAGAATTTTTTAGCAATTTTTTCATGCTTTGTAGCAACAGTAATTTTACTTTTTGTTAAGTCAAGTTCTTCACCTTTTCTTAATCCAAATGCAACTTTACATCTACCAAGTTCTAAATCAAGTAATTTGATTAAGTCATACTCTTTTTCTTCTAATACATCAAGTCCAACTACACCTAAATCAGCTGCTCCATGCATTACATAAGTTGGTACATCTTGATTTCTTACATTTAAAAATCTAAAACCAGATTTTTCAAGTATTAATTTTCTATCTTCAAATACAAACTCTTCACCAAAAGCTTTCTCAAACTTAGCTAAAGTCTCCTTGGCAATTCTTCCCTTAGGCAATGCAATTGTTAGCATCAATAATCCTTTTCATGTTCTCAAATATTAAATCTTTTTTATAAATACTATTTTTAAAATATTGGCTTAAAAGCTTTCCATCTCCACCTGTAAATATAACTTTTTTATTTTTACTTATTTCTTTTATAGGTAAAATAATGGATTTTAACATAGCATATTGTATAGCATCTTTTGTTTGAAGCGGTATTTTATCTAAATTTATATTTTTTTCAAAATCAAACTTTAATTTTTTAGATATTTTTGGATATGTTTTCATAAAAGCTCTAAAGCCAGGTAAAATAAAACCACCTTTATGAATTCCCTCTTCCATAATATCAACAGTAATAGCACTTCCAGCATCAACAATTACTGCATTTTTTTCATATACACAAGCTAGGGCTCTATCTATCCCATGTCCTATATAATCAGTTTTGAATTCTAAATATTTTTTTATATTTATAGCAGTAGGATTTGCTTTTAAAAGTTTTTTTGTTGCTTTTTTATTTACTGATACAAAAATAATTTGATCATTAAAAGTGGGGATATCTTCTTTTAATGAATATCTTTTATGCTTTTTTTTAATTAAAAAATGGAAAGTAGTATTACCAATATCACATAAAATCAACTCTTACACTCCAATCATTTTCTTGTAAGTATTTCTTTGCTTTAGAACATAAAGGGCTTGTAATAATTAATTCTTTTTTCTTAAAATTATGTTCTTTTAAAGAAGCTAGTTTTTCACATAAAATTATAAGTTCATCTGCATTTTTTCTTAGAAATCGACTTTTAGCATCAAATTTGAAAATTGCATAATATTTTGAGTCAACACTTGTTGCTGTATAAATCTCTATTTTTTTTCTTGAACCTAAAGCTTTTGGTTCTATTTTTTCAATTTCTTTAAATAATATATCTTTATTTGTATAATATTTTGTAAGTTCTTTCAATAATCTATCCTTATATTTATATAGATTATAGCTAATTCTCACTTTTATTTATAAAATTTCTTTCTTTAAACTCTTTTGCTGCTACTGCATAACCACCATTCGAACTATCAACAAAATGTGCATGTTTTCCATGTCTTTCAAAAATAAGACAAGTCATTAAAGCTGCATCTGATTTATGTAATCCGTAAATTATCTCACCTTTTTTAAACTCATTCTCTAAATAGCTTTTTAACTTAAAAGTTTGTTCTTTACTTGTTGATACTACCATTCTTAATAAATCATCAAATTTTTCTGCATCAATTGAAGAAATTGTTCTATTTCTATAAGAACCCCACTTACCAACACCTAATTTCATAATTACAAAACCAATTATATTTATAAATTTTAGTCCTAAAATTTTTATATATCTTTTAAATAAGTCCTTTTCATATATTGAAGCTTCTACTTTTAAATCATTAGTATTAAAACTAAGTTTTAATTTGTCATTATTTAAAGGAGACCTTTTTATTTTATTTCCTATTATTCTTTCAATATTATCTAAGATATTTAAGTAGTACTCATCATTTTTACATTTAATAATAATAGCTAAAGTATCATCTCTAGGTGATTTTATAGCTTCCCATCGACATTCTAAACCTTCTAAATCAACTACAGTTGAATCAAGTAACTTATCTTTTATTAAAAACTCTTCACTATTTTTAAGTAAATCATCGGCAAACTCTAAACCTCCACCTTTTACAATAGCTTGAAAGCTATCTTCATTTAGTTTTAACTTCGTAATATCAATTTGTTTTTTATTTTCATATATTGTAGAAACACAAATTATTCCTACTCTTAAATCTAAAGAGTAAGTTTCTTTTGATATTTTTTGCACTCCTAGTAAAATCTGTTTAGCTTCTTCATAAATTATCTTTGGGATCAAAACAAAAGCTCCATCTCCACCAAAGACAAAAGGTAAATCAAGAGTTTTATCAATATTAAGAATAGAAATAATACTTAAAGCCCCAACCATATTGACTTCTTTATATTTCCCATTACTTATTGCATTTGTAGAGTTTTTCACATCTGTAATAACAACATACCAATCATCTGGCATACTTTTATAATTAGTAGATTTTGTTATATCTTTTATAGATTTTATACTTTCTAAATTCTTGTAAAAATCTTTATTCATTTTAATCTTCCAGTAAATTTAAAAGTTCCATATTTTTCAGAACTTCTGTTGTTCCATTTGAAACAGCCATTAAAGGTTCCTCACTTATATGTACAGGAAGTTTAATTATGTTTGATAAGTATTTATCAATTCCCCTTAAAAGTGCACCTCCACCTGTTAATACAACTCCATTATCAATAACATCTGCTGCTAAATCAGGAGGCATTTGTTCTAAAAGTTTTCTAATAGAATTTGAAATTTCTTTTAAAGGTTCACTAATTGCTTTTCTAAACTCTTCACTATTTAACTCAATAGTTTTTAAAAAACCAAAATTATCTTTTCCTTTTACTTTTACAGTTAAAGGTTTTTCAAGTTTTATTGCCGTACCAATGGCAAATTTAACTTTTTCAGCAGCTTCACTACCTATAGTAAGACTATAATTTTGTTTTATAAACTTTACTATTTGTGCATCAAAACTATCACCAGCTGTTCTTGTAGCTTTACATAAAACAAGACCACCTAATGAAGTAAGTCCAATCTCAGTAGTTCCAGACCCAATATCTACTACAACATGACCATCTGGACTATTTACAGGAATTCCTGCACCAATTGCAGCAGCTAATGGCTCTTCAATTAAATACACTTTTCTAGCTCCTGCTGCAATTGCTGATTCTTTAACAGCATTTCGCTCCACTGGTGTTACCCCATAAGGTATACAGATTATGATTTTAGGTTTAAAAAAGAAGTTCTTTTTATAAGCTTTTTGAATAAAATAGTTTATCATAGTTTCTGTAGTATCAAAATCAGCAATAACACCATCTTGCATAGGTCTTACAGCTTTAATATGTAAAGGTGTTTTTCCAAGCATTCTTTTTGCTTCAAGCCCAACAGCTATTACTTTATTTTCACCTTTATTATTTTTTTGTATTGCTACTACTGAGGGTTCATTTATGATAACACCCTTGTCTTTTGTTGTAACAATAATATTTGCAGTACCTAAATCAATAGCGATATTAGGTGCGATAAGATTTGATAAAGTATTAAACATATTTTTCCCAAATTTAAATTTATATTGAGATTATATAGGTAAAGCAGTTAAAAAGCGATGAAGTATGTATTAATTTTTCTTATCAATAAGAGAGAAAACTCTCTTATTGATTGTTAATTTCTCTTGCACCTATATTTCCATATCTATGGTATGAATGAGAAACTGATTGTTCTATGAAATAGTTAAGAAGTTCTAATCTTCCTTCCATCATAGGTTTTGCTCTAATAATAAAAGTCACTGTTTTAGCTGCTTCTTCAAATACAGCAGAACTAACCTTTGAAATATCAGAATATATTATTCTATCATAAGAAGAAATATGCTTCATCATTTCATTTTCACTTTGTTCAACTAAGCTATCTCTTGAAGTGAATAACTCAGACTTATTTGCCTCTAGGAAATCTTTTACTAGATTATTATTTTCGATTGAAACTTTAAAATGAACCCCAGAAACTCTTGCAGCTAGAATTCTTGATACTGCTTCAAATAAAGTATCATCACTAGATACTCTAATTAATACATTTTTTAAAGGAATATATCTGAAATGATTATCTTCACCTCTTACTTTACAATAATCTTTTTCTTGGCTAAACTCATTTTCATAATTTTCATAATATGACTGTAAAGCAACACCAAGTTTCTCAAAGTCTTCTTTGTTATTATTTGTTTTTGCACAACTTTCAATAAAACTTGCTAAATCTGAATTATATCTTCTGCTAACACTTGGTGTTTTTGTTTCATTATAATCAACAAATTGAGTTATATAGTTATAAATTCCTACTTTTCTACCTGCACCAATAGCAGATTTACCCATACCACCAAAAGGTTGTCTTAATACAATTGCACCTGTAGTTCCTCTATTTACATAAAGATTACCAGCTTTTAAATTAGCTTTCCAGTACTCAACTTCTCTTTCATCTAAAGATTCAATTCCTGAAGTTAACCCATAACCTGTATCATTTACAATTTTTACAGCATGTTTTAAATCTCTTGCTTTCATAACAGCAAGTACTGGTCCAAATAATTCATTTTTATGAATAAAATTGCCCTCTTCAACTCCCCACTTAATAGCAGGTTTTAACATAAACTCATTATCATTAGCATACTCTGGTGCTAATGCCCATTCTTCATTTCCTTCAAGTTCACTAATTGCTTGTTTTAAAGCCCCTCCAACTGGATTTGCTAAAGTTCCTATTCTATTTTTAAAATCCCAAACAGAACCAACACTCATAGATTTTGCTGTATCAATTAAAGCTTTTCTAAATGACTTATCATTATAAACTTCCTCTTCTAATACAAGTAAAGATGTTGCACTACACTTTTGTCCTGAGTTATTAAAAGCACTTAAACACACATTTTTAACAGCTTGCTCTCTATCTGCCATATTTGTTACAATTGTTGCATCTTTTCCACCAGTTTCAGCTGTTAAGAATAAATCTGGTCTTGTTTCTAACATACTATAAGCAGTATCTTCACCACCTGTTAAAATCACAAAATCAACATCTTTATTTGCTATTAAATGTTCCCCTGCAAGTCTTCCTGGACAAGGAACAAACTGTAAAACATTTTTAGAAATACCAGCATCCCAAAAACATTTGCACATTTCATAAGCAGTTAAAGCAGCAACTGACGCAGGTTTAATAATTACAGTATTTCCAGCAGCCAAAATAGAAGCCACACCACCTAAAGGAATAGCAACTGGGAAATTCCAAGGAGGAACAACAACTCCTACACCCTTTCCTGAAAACTCTAAATTTTCATACTTATCCCAGTATTGTGCACTATGTGAATAAAATTCAATAAAATCAACTGCTTCTGAAACTTCAACATCAGTTTCTGTAAATACCTTACCAACCTCAGCTGCAGCTACTCCAATTAAATCATCTCTTCTCTCACGCACTTTTATAGCTGCTTGTTTAAGCATAGCATGTCTTTGACTATGAGATAA
Organism: Arcobacter sp. YIC-80; assembly: GCF_044841725.1. Classification (NCBI taxonomy): domain Bacteria; kingdom Pseudomonadati; phylum Campylobacterota; class Epsilonproteobacteria; order Campylobacterales; family Arcobacteraceae; genus Arcobacter; species Arcobacter sp. YIC-80. Next base: position 67,492 of record NZ_JBJBSI010000004.1, read on the forward strand.
ACTTCTCCATCCGTCAACATCAGCTTTTGCAACATCAACAGCTCTTTTTAAATCATCAGCAGTTGCATTCGCAAACTTACCTGCTAAAACACCCTCTTTTAATTGAGACTTATCAATAGCTTCAACAATTTTTCTATCTTGTGTTAAATCCTCACCTCCAACTACAACAGGAGTAATTTTATGTTCAGTGTCTTTTGAGAATTTCCATTTTTTTACAATATTTTTTGCCCATTCTTGATTTGCTGGAAGTACAAAGTCTGTATCAGCTTCTGCATGGTAATCACCTGTATCATAAGAAGAACCCATAAAGTTCTCAAAGTTCTCTTCTAATCTATTTTGTTGTCTTTTTGCACCAACATAAGATGTTTTTTCATTTATAAAAGATTTTCTAAATAAAGCTTCTTGCATTTTCCAATCTCTTGAACCAACTTCAAGACCAAAAGAATATCTAATAAAGTTATTTGGTCCTGTATTCTCATCAAGTCTTCTTACTAAATAAGCAATTGCATTTGTAAATTGTTCCTTTGAAGCTGTTGGACCATATAAAATTGCATTTTTTGAAATCTCTTTAATAGCAAGTCTAGCAGGTTCGCTCATACCTTCTAACATTTCAATAGTATGATACTCAGAAGTCTTATTAGCATTTGCCAACTCTACAGCAAAAGCTTGTTCAAATAAGTTATGAGAACCTGTTCCAACATGCATAAATGGTGCATTTTCACTTTGAAGAGCATATCTTATCATTCTTTTATAGTTAGAATCTGTATCACTTTTATCAGTATAAGTTACCATTTCCCAATGCTTTTGAGATGCTTCTGTTTCCTCCATCTCCATATTAGCACCTTTTACAAGTCTAAACTTAATAGGTGAACCACCATTTTCAACTCTTTTTTTAGCCCATTGGCATAAATCTTTTTGAACTAAAAATGAATCTGGAATATATGCTTGAAGTACTATTCCTGCATAAAAATCTTTAAACTGTGGTAAATCTAAAGTTCTTTTAAATACCTCAACAGTAATATCTAAATCTCTATACTCTTCCATATCAAGATTAATAAACTTATTTGATTTTATACCATCAGCAGCTACATAAGGGTATTTTTGTGCTTGCTCATAAATTCTAGTTAGTTTTTGAACTAAAGTTTGAACTGTTCCTTCAAAATTCAATGGATTAATTTGTGAATAGATAGTTGAAATTTTAATAGAAATATAATCAATATTTGGATTTTCTAAAGCTTTTAGATATTTTTCAATTCTCTCTTGTGCTTCTTCTTCTCCAAGTACAACTTCCCCAATAAGATTTACATTTACTCTAGTACCTTCTGATTTTCTCATTTTAAGATGTTTATTAAATGGTTCATCTTCACCTTTTAAAACAACAGTTTTTGTATCTTCTCTAATTTGATTAACAAACATAGGAACTGATAAATCAGGCAAAAATTTACCAAAATTTTTAAATAACCATAAAAGAGATTTATCTTTTGTAGTAAAAAAATGTGCCATACCATGTTTTTCTAATAAGAATATAATTTGATCTGCAACTCTAGCATTTGATTCACATCTAAAACATTGATCCATTAGCTCAATTAATAATGCTTTATCTTCTGGATGTTCAAGCATTTTATTCATCTTTACATAAAATTCCCTATCCCAATCACTTACTAGTTCAGTTGCTCTGTTTTGCCATTTTTGAGCTAACTTTATTGATGATTCTATTAATTCTTGTTCATTTTTCATCTATCTTTCCTTAAAATTTATTGTTTTTTAAATGAATTTTAAGTAGCTTAGAGCGCACACTTTCATTTGTGCTCGTAAGAGGGAAGCAACCGCCAAGTATGTCCCTCTTGCTACTTAAATATTTTTCTTCTTCAAATTAATGTTTTTTCCCTAAATATGCTTCTTGAATTGTTTTTGAATTTAACAACTCTTGTGCTGTACCTTCGTGAGTAATTTTACCAACTTCAAGTACATAAGCTCTATCTGCTAATTTTAAAGCAGCTTTTGCATTTTGTTCTACTAAAAGAACAGTTACTCCACTTTGAGCAATTTCTTTTACTGCTTTAAAAATTGCTTTAATTAAAATTGGAGCTAATCCAAGTGAGGGTTCATCAAGGATTAATAGTTTTGGTTTAGACATAATTGCCCTACCAATTGCAAGCATTTGTTGCTCACCACCTGAAAGCGTTCCTGCAAGTTGCTTTCGTCTTTCTTTTAATCTTGGAAGAATGTCATAAATCCACTCTAAAGTCTCTTTATCATGGTCTTTTAAAGTATATGCACCCATCATTAAGTTTTCTTCAACTGTTAAAATTCCAAAAACTCTTCTTCCTTCTGGAGAGTGAGACATTCCCAGACTTACGATATCATGAGCTTCACATTTTGTAATATCATTTTTATCAAAAACAATATGTCCAGATTTTGGTTTTAAAAGTCCTGAAATAGTCTGTAGAGTTGTAGTTTTTCCAGCACCATTAGCACCAAGAATTGTAACTACCTCACCTCTTCTAACTTGTAAAGATATACCTTTAATAGCTGCAATTGCCCCATAAGATACATGAAGATCTTTTATATCTAATAAAATCTCATTATTTACCATTATTCATCCTCCTCATCATCTGTTCCAATATATGCTTCAACAACTCTTGGATCATCTTGAACAAATGAAGGCTCACCTTGAGAAATCTCTTTTCCAAAGTTAATAACAGTAATATAGTCAGTTAATTTCATAACCATTTCCATATCATGCTCAATCATCATAATACCAAGTCCCATCTCTTTAATTTTTAAGATGATATTTGTTAATTCAATTGTTTCATTTTCATTAAGTCCTGCTGCTGGCTCATCTAAAATTAAAATCTCTGGATTAGCAGCAAGTGCTCTTGCCATTTCAATTTTTCTTTGATTACCATAAGATAAATCACCTGCTGGAGTATCTGCATATTTACTTAAACCAAAAAAATCCATTAATTCTTCAACTTTTTGCCAATGTTTTAACTCGTCTTTTTTATAAGCAGGAGTATGAATAATTGAGTGGTACCATTTTTGATTAGATTTTGTATGAGTTCCTGCAATAATATTTTCAGCAACACTCATCTCTTTAAATAATCTAATATTTTGAAAAGTTCTTAAAACTCCTCTTTGAGCAATTTTATGAGGACTCATTCCTGTAATATTTTCACCCTTATATTTAATAGTTCCCTTCTCAGGAGTATAAATACCAGTTACACAGTTAAACAATGTAGTTTTACCAGCTCCATTTGGACCAATAATTCCATAAATTTGACCTGGTTTTACTTTTATAGTTAAATCATCAATAGCAACTAAACCATGGAAAAATTTTGAAACATTCTCAATTTCTAATACATATTTCATTATTTATTCTCCTTTAATTTAGCAGCTTTCTTTTTTAAGAACCTTGGAATATTTCCAAACTTAGCTGGCCATACACCATTTGGTCTTAAAATCATTGTTAAAACCATAGCAGCACCAAAAATCAAGTATCTTGATTCTTTAAATTCAGTAAATAACTCAGGTAATACAAACATTACGAAAGTTCCTATTATAATTCCTGGAAGTGAAGCAGATCCACCAACAAGAACAATAGCAAAGAACATAACAGATTGCATAAAATTAAATGATTCAGGAGATACAGCTGAATACTGAATAGCAAAAACAGCACCTGCAGCACCTGCAATAGCAGCACCTAAAGCAAATGCAAATAGCTTGTAGTATGAGATATTAATTCCCATTGATTTTGCTGCAATTTCATTTTTATTTATATAATATAATGCTCTTCCATATCTTGAAGTATCAAGGTTTCTAATAATCAATAAAGTAATTAGTAATAAACCAAATGCCATATAATAAATAGAAGTATCAGACCATAACTCATATCCAAATATTCTTACTACATCAATACCAAAAATACCATTTGGACCACCAGTTAAACCAAATACATCATTTGATAAAACTTGTTCAAAGATAATATTAAATCCAATTGTTGCAACAAGTAAATAATCACCTCTTAAGTGAATAATTGGACCTGCTAATAAAATTGAAAAGATTACTGGTATGATAATTGCAAATGGAATAGTTGCAATAATTTCAAAGCCAAAATGTACATTTAAAATAGCTGTTGTATATGCACCCATACCAAAGAAAATAGCATGACCCATATTAAAAATACCAGCACGTCCTAAAATAATATCTTGAGAGAAAGCAACAACTGCAAATACTAAAAATGTAATACCAATACTTAACCAAGCAGAGTCAACTAAAAACGGGAAAATAGCCATTACAACTAAAAATAGTACAGCTATACTTGTAGTTCTATTCATTATACTTTCTCCGCTGTTTTTTCACCAAGAATACCTGTAGGTCTTAGTATTAAAATTACAATTAATAAAATAAATGTAAATGTTTCAGCCCATTCTGTTGAAATATATCCTGCAATCATTGCATTAAATAATCCAAGTAATAAACCACCTAACATTGCTCCTGGAATTGAACCAATTCCACCAATAATAGCCGCAATAAAGGCATTTAATCCATAAAGCCATCCCATATCAAATGTTAAACCTCTATAGTAAATTCCAATAAATAAACCACCAATTGCCCCAAGCATTGATCCCACAATGAAAATAATCATAATAATTCTATTTACATTAATACCCATAAGTTTTGCAGCATCTTGATCTATTGCAGTAGCTCTAATTGCTGTACCCATTTTTGTTTTATTAATGAAAATATATAAAGCAATCATTAACACTGCTGATAGGGCTAAAATTACCATTTGTGTAAATGAAATTACTACAGTACCAAATGTCCAAGAAGTATTAGGGAAAACATCTGATGGGAAAATCTCCATATTTGGTCCCCAAATCAGCATAATTCCATTTTGAATCACTAAAGAAGCTCCAAGTGCAGAAACTACTGCACTTAACCTTGGTGCAGTTCTTAAAGGCCTGTATGCTAGACGCTCAAGAAGAACACCCACAAAAGCTACAATAACTGCTGTTAAAGAAAACACTATTACAATGTTTACTAAGTTCAGTGCATTTGAGCCATAAAATTGAGTAAAAATAGTAAGTCCAACATAAGCAGAAAAGGCAACAAGGTCACCGTGTGCGAAGTTGATTAACTTCATCACACCGTAAACCATTGTATAGCCTAAAGCTACTAATGCATATAAACTTCCTATAGTTAAACCATTAATTAACTGTTGAAGAAAAATATCCATATTATTAAAGCCTTATTATTCAGTAACTACTTTTTTAGTACCATCATTTTTCATTTTATAAACTACAAATTTAGCACCAACTCTCTCACCATCTTCTCTAATATTAAATGGTCCTGTAATACCTGGATAATCTTTCATATCATTTCTAATATAATCTGAAATCTTTTTAGTATCAAATGATTTAGTTTTTTCAACACCTTCAATTATTGCTCTTAAACCATCTGCATTTGTAACAGGCCAAATTGATGGAGGATCCATTTTAAATTCAGCTTTGTATGCAGCAAGATATTTTTTTGCAGCTTCATAAGGTAAAATTTCTGGTGTTGGGAAGTTTATTAAAACTGTACCCTCAGCAGCTTTACCAGCTAACTTATAGAAATCAGGGTTATCATTTGAATCTCCACCAATGAAATCAGCATTAATTTGTAATTGTTTTTGTTGAGCTCTTAATAATCCACCATCAGTATAATATCCTGAATAATAAATTACATCTGGATTCATTGCTTTAACTTTTGTAAGCATTGCTGTAAAGTTTTGAGTTCCTGATTTTATTTTCCCTCTAAATACTACATTTCCACCAAGTGCTTTAACAGAAGCTTCTGTTGCATCACCAAGTCCTGATGAATAAGATGAATAATCAGATAAAACAACAATTTTTTTGTATTTTTTTGTGTTTACCATATAATCTGCTGTAAAATCACTTTGAGATGAATTTGGAAATGAGTTTCTAAAGAAAGTCCAATATTTTCTTTTGATTAAAGAATCACTTGTTCCATCAGAAGTTTGTAAAACTTTACTTCTATAATAAGTAGTTTGTGCAGCTTCCGTTGCACCTGATGTATATGAACCAATTACAGCAAAAACACCTTCATTTACTAATTTTTTAGCACAAACAGCTGCTTTTTGAGCTTTTGCTTCATCATCACAAGTAACAACTTCAATTTGTTTACCTAGTAATCCACCTTGTGCATTTTTTTCATCTACAATAAGTTTTACAAAATTCTCAATACTTTGTCCCTCATTTGCATACTTACCTGTAATAGGTGCTTGTACACCAATTTTAACTGTATCAGCAGCTACTAAAGAACTTGCTACTACTGCACTTAGTGCTAATGCACCTGTTAATTTTTTAAAATTCATATATCTCTCCTTAAATTTTTTTGATTTTAACTATTTTAAAAAGTAGGCTCTATAATATAACAACCTACACACCATTCACCAATGTTGTCTATCTTTTTAATCTCGCCTCCTTTAAAACTTGATTTTAAATTTTTATGCACTGAAACAATCTTATCAAAAGCTTCAATTATCTCTTCTAATCTTTTTTCACTTTTTTTTCTAGCTGTATTTGAGATATCTAAATAAAATGCAAAAACTGCATAATCTAGTGTTGAATCTTCTTTTTTATCACGTGCAAGCATTTTACACATTGTTTCAACATCATTTTTATACTCTTCTTGAACATTTCTAACACCATTTTTTATACTCATAATTACTCTAGAAATAGAATCATTATCACTTTTATGCTCAAATCTTTCATCTAAAGTAAGACAAATTACATCTGGTGTTAAATAATGCTTTTTCATAAATTCTCTAAAAGCATCTCTTTTAGGAAGAGAACATCTTAAAATATCTGCGATTGTTGCATCTATAAAAATCTCTGGTGGATTTTGAAGTTTCGCAATTTCTTGAGAAACATGAATAGTAAGAAACTTAGCAGGAGCATAAGATAAATATAACTCATCAGCTGTCCAAAAAGAGTAGTTTTTCTTTGCAGTTTCCATTCCTGTAAGAACTGCTTCTATAACTTCTTCTTGCTTAGGAAAGTTATTCATTATCTTGTCCTATATAATTTTCATCAACTTCTTGAATTATTCCACTTTCACAAAGAATATCTTCAATAAGTCTATTTTTTGAAATATTTAAGGATTGACTTAAAACAATTAAAGCATTATCTAACCTTTTATCAATTTTAATAGTTAATTGAGATATCTCTTTTTTATTACTCTTAAGATGGTTGTTAATAACTTTTTGAATTACAGTTCTTTTATTTTTTTGCTTTGCCATTTCTTTAACTCTATAAATATTTATTAGTACTACTTTTAGTACTACTTTTATTTCTTTAGTCATTATTTCATAGCAAAACTTAACTGAGTCTTAATTTTTATAGTGAAATTATATACTTTTTGTACAATTGTTACAAAAAAGTGTCAAATGCTATTCTATTGCTATTTAACTTACAATTTTAGCTATTTTTCTTAAATTTTAGCTGTTGAATTACTAAGCCAAATACAATTGTACTTAATCCAATAACTGTTGATATATATATTTCTTCTCCAACAATAAAATATATGAATACTAAAGACAAAAAAGGAGAAATAAAAATCAAATTAGCTATTTTTGATGTTGAAGTAGCACTTTGCATAGCTTTTAACCAAAATAAAAAGGTAATTCCCATTTCAAACATACCAACATAACTAGCAGCTAATATACCATTTAAAGAAGGAATACTAAGTGGCTGTGTTAATAAAAAATATATACTTATAATTGGAAGAGAAATTAAAAAATTACTAAATAACCCTACAATTGGATCAACCTTTGATTTTGTATTTAAAATCCAATACATAGACCAAAGAACCGTAGATAATAAGGCTAGAAAAACTCCATCAAGATTTGAGAAGTTTAAAGAAAAAGGTTCACCCTTTGTTGATATAATTAAAACACCAAAATAACAAATAATACCTGCAACTATATCATTTATTGTTAGTTTTTGTTTTAAAAATATTACTGATAAAAAAGCTAACATTAAAGCCCAAGTATAATTAATAGCTTGTGCTTCTTGAGCAGGTAGCAAATCATAGGCTTTAAATAATACAAGGTAATATAAAAAAGGATTTATAAGTCCTAACAAAAATACATTTTTAAAGTTTGACTTTATGTGTTCTTTTACTAAAGTAAATTTTTTTTCATAAATAATAACAAATGATAATATAATAGTTGAACTAAAAGAAGCATATAATACGAGTTCATAAGGAGTTAAATACGATAGTGAAACTTTAAAAGCTGTTGCTACGGTAGACCAAAAAAATATTGCTATTAGCGCATACTTGTATGCAGTTGATTGAGTATTAATGTTAAATCCTTTAAAAAAAGAATTGTAACATAAAAATTATATGTTTATTTCTTAAACTTTTACTTTTTTAATCTTTTTATAATACCAAAAACCTAAGAATGCAAGGCAAAGTAAAATAGATATAATTATATATCGTAAATACTCTTTAACTAAGGCTTCATTATCTCCAATATAGTATCCAAGTAGAGTTAAAACAATAACCCAAATACCTGCACCAAGTGTAGTATAAATAGAAAAAACAAGTAAGTTCATTCTAGCAAGACCTGCTGGAAAAGAAATATATTGTCTAACAGCTGGGATTAATCTTCCTGAAAAAGTTGATATGTGGCCATGACTTTTGAAAAACTCTTCCATTTTTACAATAGTCTCTTCTTTTATAAAAAAATATTTACCATACTTAACTAAAAAACTTCTACCAAATTTTATAGCTAAGAAATAATTTAGAAGTGCTCCTGCAAGAGAACCTAAAATACCAAAAAAAATAGCAAGAAATAAGTTCATCTCACCTTTATAAGCTAAATAACCAGCAGGAACCATTACTACTTCTGAGGGAAAAGGGAAAAAAGAACTTTCCAAAAACATCATAATGAATATACCAATATAGCCTAAACTTCCTACAGTATCAACAATAAAATTTACTATATCAGCTAACATTTGAGTCCTAAATTAATTTTTTCCATCTTTCAATAGAATTATTTATAAGTTCAAAAACTTCTTCATTACTTGGTTTTGTATCATCAAAATAATCAGATACAATTTTAAGAATATAAAAGTCTTTTATTTTTTCTTTACAACTATCTTTGAAAAAAGATGCTTGTTTATCAACAAGAAGTGTGTCTAAATTCTCATCACTTTCTAAATTCTCTTCAACAGTAGTTATATTAGCAAAATTTAGTCCATGAATAAATCTGTTCGTACAAAAAAGTGTACCTAAGGCGATTGAGCCATCACCACAAGAAGCAATGCTTAAATCAAAAGCTTTAGAAATATTGTAAGTATTAAATATATAGTTTAATGACTCTTGAATCTCTTCTTTACTTGTACCAGAAATGATAAGTAAAATATCATCATTAGAATATATATTTTTTAAAGAACTATTTAATTCTTTCAAATTAAAAAATTCTATAATTGGTTTAGCTTCTACCTTTGAGGTAGTGTGAATTAATATTTTTGACATAGTATAAACTAAGGGGTTAACCTTAGTTAATTACTTTTTAAGCTCTTTAATTCTTGCAGCTTTACCTTTTAATCCTCTTAAATAGTGAAGTTTAGCTCTTCTTACTCTACCTCTTCTTACTACTTCAAAAGACTTTAAAGACTCTGAATATAATGGGAAAATTCTTTCAACACCAACAGAGTTAGCTCCAATTTTTCTTACAGTAAATGTAGAATCAACACCGTTACCAGCTCTTGCAATTACGATACCTTCGAAAGTTTGAACTCTTTTTTTCTCACCTTCTTTAATCTCAACACCTAATCTAACTGTATCTCCAGCTCTAAACTGAGGAATTTCTTTGTTTGCAATTTGCGCTGCTTCAAAAGCCGCAATATATCTGTTTTTCATGTCTTTACCTTTGGTGAAAGTGCCCGCATTTGCAAGTTGCGGGGTATCACACTTTTAATTTGTTTTTTTATTTTTAACTAAATCTGGTCTAAAAAATTTTGTCTTGCAAATAGCCAGATTATTTTTTAAGTCGGCTATTTTACTATGATTTCCCTTTAAGAATTCTTTAATGACACTTAAATTACGAAAATTTTCAGGTTTAGTAAAGGATGGTGCTTCTAAAATATTATTTTCATAACTTTCCATTACTAAAGAGTCTGAATTACCAAGAACACCTTCAACATTCCGTGAAATTGCATCTGCCATTACTAAAGATGGTAATTCACCACCTGTTAAAACAAACTCACCAATTGAAAACACTTCATTTGCATATTTTTCAATAACTCTTTCATCAATTCCCTCATATCTTCCAGATACAAATACAATATTTTTCTTTTTTGCTAATCTTTTTGCATCATTTTGATTAAAAGGTTTAGCAGCTGCTAAAGGAAAAATAATGTAGGCTTCTTCATTTGATTCTTTAATTTTATCCAGACAATCAAAAAGTGGTTGGGGTGTCATAAGCATTCCAGCTCCACCACCAACCATTTGCTTATCAACTTTTAAATGTTTATTATTAGTATAATCTCTTGGATTATAAAACTCATAATTAATAAAATTAGAATCAATTGCTCTTTTTAAAATAGAGTCTTGAAAATATGGTTCTACTAAATTTGGGAAAAGAGTCACAAATGTAAATTTCAAATCAAACCTTAATTTTTTGGGAATTTTATCTTATTTTAAATTAAGTTTAGTTTTTATTAGCTATACTCTTGTCCTAAATTTTATGAAAGGATTGTTGTGAAGTCACCAAGAGGTTTTGGAAAAAGCTATTTTACATTTGCTAGTATATTAGCCCATAGTGTTCAAAAAACTATTGAAAACCAAATTACAATTGCGAAAAAGACTTTACGATATAGATCATCTAAAAATGAAGATGAAGTATTAGAAGAGGATCCTCCTGATTTACTTTGTACTTTATCTATTATCACTAATCATAATAAACCTTGTCATTGTGACTGCCATTTTAGAAAAAAAACAAAAATAGCTATCACTTTATTTAAGTTTATTCCTAGATGTCCATATTATACTGCTTGTTTCGCATTTAGACGAACAGGAGTACACCCTCCAATATTATCTTTAAATATCAATTAATAACCATACAAACAAAAATATATAAATTTAAGGATAAATAATGTCAAAAAACTATGTAATAGGATTTCCAAGAATTGGAGAACAAAGAGAGCTTAAAAAAGTTTTAGAAGAGTTTTGGTCAAATAAATGTTCATTTGAAAAAGTAGAAGTTATAGCTAAAGAATTAAAGCAAAGACACTGGTCTTATCAAAAAGAAGCAGGAATTAATTTTATTTCATCAAATGATTTTTCACTATATGATAATGTCTTAGATACTTGTGTTTTATTAAATGCTGTTCCTAAAAGATTTAAAGATTTAAAAGATGAAGAATTATATTTTTCAATGGCAAGAGGAAACAAAAATAGTGTAGCAATGGAAATGACAAAATGGTTTAATACAAACTATCACTATATAGTTCCAGAGTTAAGCCTAGAAGATGAGTATAAATTAAATGCTTCAAAAATTATAAGTGAATATAAAGAAGCAAAAGAATTTGGTTTAAAAACGAAAATCAATATTATAGGTCCTTTAACATTTTTAGGTTTATCAAAAAGAGTTGATAATAAAGATGTTTATGAACTTCATTCAAAAATACTTCCAGTTTATGAAGAACTATTAAAAGAAATATCAAAACTTGATGATAATATAACAGTTCAAATTGACGAGCCTATTTTTACAAAAGATAATGAAGTAAAAGTTTTAAGTTTAATTAAACCAACTTATGATTTATTAACAAAAGCATCTGATAATATTGATATTATTGTAACTACATATTTTGAACATTCAAATGAAGCTACTAAAATTTTAGTTAACACACCTATTTATGGTTTAGGGCTTGACTTTTTATATGGAGATAAAAATTTCGAAGTTTTAGAAGATATCGCAAAAAGTGATAAAAAACTAATCGCGGGAGTTGTTGATGGAAGAAATATTTGGAAAAACAATATTCAAAATACACTTGAACTATTAAGTAATATCACAAAACAAGTAAAAAAAGAAAACTTACTTATATCTTCATCTTGTTCACTACTTCATACTCCATATAGTTTAAAATATGAAGAAAAAATGAACAATAATATAAAAAGTTGGCTTTCTTATGCTTGTGAAAAACTTGAAGAATTAAATTTAATTACAAAAATATTTTTTGAAGGTGTTAATTATTTAAATGATGATGAAAAAAATGCTTATGATGAAAATATTCAAGCAAATTATCATAGAGCTAATTCTGAAATAATTCATGACAAACTTGTACAAGAAAAAGTTAATAAGTATTCTAAACTTGAAAGAGATGGAACTTATGAAGAAAGAATTAAATTACAAAAAGAAATCTTAAAATATAAAGATTTAGCAACAACTACAATTGGTTCTTTCCCTCAAACAGCTGAAATTAGAAAGTCAAGAAGAGATTTTAAAAAAGGTAAAATTTCAAAAGAACAATATGAGAAAGATATGAAACAATATATTGATGATTGTATTATTTTTCAAGAAGATTGTGGAATTGAAGTATTAGTTCATGGAGAACCTGAAAGAAATGATATGGTTGAATATTTTGGTGAACAACTAAAAGGTTATGGCTTTTCTCAAAATGGATGGGTTCAATCTTACGGTAGTAGATGTGTAAAACCACCTTTTATTTATGGAGATATTAGCAGACCAAAAGCTATGACTGTTGATTGGATTACTTATGCACAAAGTAAAACTAATAAAATCATGAAAGGTATGTTAACAGGTCCAGTTACTATTTTAAACTGGTCTTTTGTAAGAGATGATAAACCAAGAAGTGAAGTATCTAAACAAATTGCTGTTGCACTTAGTGATGAAATTGATGATTTACAAAACGAAGGAATTAAAATCATCCAAGTTGATGAAGCTGCATTTAAAGAAGGTTACCCTTTAAGAGCTGAGAATATTAAAGATTATGAAAACTGGGCAACAAGAGACTTCAGAATATGCGTTAGTACTGCAAAAAAAGAAACTCAAATTCATACACACATGTGTTATAGTGAGTTTAATGATATTATTAAAACAATAGAAAATATGGATGCAGATGTAATTTCAATTGAAACTGCAAGAAGTGGTAATGAACTACTTAAAATTTTTAAAGAAGTTGGATATAAACAAGAAGTTGGGCCTGGAGTTTATGATATTCACAGTCCTAGAATTCCAAGTGTAGAAGAATTAAAAAATCAAATAAAACTTCTTTTGGAAGTATTGCCAAAAGAGCAATTATGGATAAACCCTGATTGTGGATTAAAAACAAGAAAATGGGAAGAAGTTAAACCAAGTTTAATTAATATGGTTGAAGCTGTAAAACAAATAAGAAAAGAAAAAAATAGTATCTAAGTTAAGTTTTATAACAAAATAGTTTTTACTTCAATAGAGTAAAAACTATTTTTAGATATTATTTCCAAAACTAAAATAAAAAGTATAAAGATGATTACATTTGAAAAAATAAAAGAAGCTCAAAAAAATTTAGAAGGTGTTTCGCAAAACACACCAATGACAAAAGCACCAATTTTAAGTGAGACTTTTAATAGTGATATTTATTTAAAAAAAGAGAATTTACAATTAACAGGAAGCTTTAAATTAAGAGGTGCATATAATAGAATTGCTAATTTATCTCAAGAAAAAAGAGATAAAGGTGTAGTTGCAGCAAGTGCAGGAAACCATGCACAAGGTTTAGCTTATGCTGCAAAACAATTTAACTGTCATGCAACAATTTTTATGCCAGAAGCAACACCTCTTACAAAAGTTTCAGGGGTTAAATCTCATGGGGCAAATGTTGTATTAACAGGTGAAAACTTTGATGAAGCTTATGAAGCAGCGATGAAGTTTAAAGAAGAAAAGAATTGTGAATTTATTCACCCTTTTGCTGATGATGACGTAATAGCAGGACAAGGTACAGTTGCCTTAGAAATTTTAGAAAAAGTTCCTGATTTAAAACAATTAATTGTTCCTATTGGTGGAGGAGGATTAATTGCAGGAATAGCAATAGCAGCAAAAGCTATAAATCCAGATATTAAAGTTATTGGAGTTGTTGCAAGTGGTGCAACTGCGATGAAAGAATCATATAAATCACAAATGCCTATTGATTCAAAATCAGTTAGAACTATTGCTGATGGTATTGCTGTAAGAGATGTAAACCCTAAACTTTTAAATATTATTATTGATTATGTAGATCATATTGTTGAAGTTACTGACAATGAAATTGCTAATGCAGTTTTATTTTTACTTGAAAAACACAAACTTGTAGTTGAAGGAGCTGGTGCTGTTGCAACAGCTGCAATTATGCATGATAAAATTGATATGGATGATACAAAAGTTTGTGCACTTATTAGTGGAGGGAATATTGATGTTACTATGCTTTCACTAATTATTGAAAAAGGTTTAGTAAAATCAAATAGAAAAATGAATCTAATGGTAACACTTATGGATAAACCAGGTTCATTAACACATTTAAGTGAAATTTTTAGAGAGTGTTCTGCAAATATTGTACAAATAGATTATGATAGAGACTCGGTAAAACTAGACTTTGGTGAAGCACACATAACAATTTCACTCGAAACAAAAGGTCAAGACCATCAACAAGAAATTAGAGAGAAATTGAAACAAAATGGTTACAGATTTAAAGAAATTTAATTTAATTTAATATGTAAATTAATACCTAAAGAAAGATTTTAGAAAAAAAATTATACAATGTACGACATAATTTAGTATTGAGTAACAACAAAAAGGAAAAAAATGGAAGGAAGACTGTTTACATTCTTAGGTAGCATCGGTGGTCACGGTCAAGAATGGATTATTTTATCTCACTATATTCTAGTGATTGGTATTATATTTTTTATAGCTAGAGCAGCTACTAAAAAAATGCAACTAGTTCCAACTGGTTCACAAAATGTAATGGAAGCTTTCATAGGTGGTATCATTGCAATGGGTGCTGATACAATGGGTGAAAAAAATGCAAGAACATACATGCCTTTAATTGGTTCTTTAGCATTAGTAGTTTTTATTAGTAATATGATGGGTGTTATCCCTGGATTTGAGTCGCCAACTGCAAACATCAACTTTACTTTAGCATTAGCTTTAATCGTATTTGTTTACTACAATTACTTAGGTATTAAAGTAAATGGTTTTGTTAACTACTTTAAACATTTTATGGGACCAATGCCTGCATTAGCACCATTAATGTTCCCAATTGAAATCATTTCTCACTTATCAAGAATTGTTTCATTATCATTTAGACTTTTTGGTTCTATTAGAGGGGACGATATGTTCTTAATGGTACTTTTAATGTTAGTACCTTGGATTTTACCTCTTCCAGGTTTCTTCATGTTAACTGCTTTTGGATTCTTACAAGCATTTATCTTTGCAATCTTAACTTATGTTTATATTGCAGGTTCTATCATGATGGAACACGAAGATCATTAGTAATAGCTAAAGATTCTAATAATAAAAAAGGGGAAGGTTCAAACCTTTCCCTTTTTTTATACCAATAAAATCTATTAATAGTTTTATTAGTATTTAAATATTATACTTATCAAAAATTTAAAAAAAAGTATATTATGAAAAGTGACTTGAAAAACTATTTAATAACTGATCCGAAATATTATTCGAATAACCCTGAACTATTCAAAAAAAATTTAAAAAGAGTACTAAAAAACAATCAAGTTGATATGGCTTGTTTTAGAGACAAATCAAGTGAAAACTTTGAAGAGCTTGCAGAACTATTTATTAAAATATGTAAAGAATTTAATATAAAAAAAATATTGCTAAATCAAAATTATGAGTTAGCAAAAGATTTAGGAGCTACAGGTGTTCATTTAACTTCAAAACAATATAAAGAAATAAAAAAAGCTAAAGACTTAGATTTGTATGTAATAATCTCTTGCCATAGTTTTGTTGATATAGAAAAAGCACAAGAAGCTTATGCAAATGCAGTAACACTATCTCCTATTTTTGATACACCTAATAAAGGAGAAGCAAAAGGAACTAATATTTTAAAACAGGCTATTAATCTTTATGAAGATATTGATATTATTGCTTTAGGTGGAATTACAACACAAGAACATATAAAAAAAGTTAAAAAAGCAAAACCTTATGGCTTTGCTTCAATAAGATACTTTATTTAACCTCATCAAGTAAACAAGTATCTTCATTTAGATAAATAAGATAAGAATAAACTTTATCTGTTTTAAAAATATCACTTATTGCTTTTTTATAGTGTCTTACTTGATTTTTATGCTCTTGTAGACTTTCACTCTTTGTAGTTTTATAATCAAAAATATAGTATTTATCATCTTTTTGTAAAAGTAAATCTATTATTTTTACTTCTCCTTGAAAAATCAAAGATTGTTCAGATACAAACTTTGAATTTTCTAAAAACTCTTGAAATTGTTTATTATCAATAAGATTAGTAATTCTTAATCTAATTTTTTCAAAATCTTCTTCTTTTAAATAATTTGAATATCTTGAAATAGTAATATCCAAACAATAATCTAAATTTTCATAAGTAAATTCATTCATCATCTCTAAACAAAAGTGTGTAGCTATTCCAAAATATCTTGCATATAAAATTTCACTATTACTATCTTTTTCTTTTTTTATTAACTGTTCTTGTATTCCTAAATCTATAGGGGAATATTCAACTTTTTCAAAACTATCAAAGTTTTTTGAAATATTAGAACTTAATTCAAGCTGTCCTAATTTTTGAGGTGACATACTTAGAATATCAAATACAGAAGATTTTTTCTTTTTAAATACAAGCATATTATTTTTAGCTCTTGTAAGTGCCACATATAATATATTTATTTCATCTTGTAAAGATAAAGCTTTCTCTTTTGAAATAGCTCTTGAATAATTATCATTATAATTTTCATAGCCTTTAATTTTATAAAAAATATTTTTTAAATTTACACTATCATATTCAAATAGTAATGAGCTTTTATCTGCATTTTTTCTTTTTATTCTATCTAATAAAATTACTGTATTAAACTCCAAACCTTTTGATTTAAAAATAGTTAAAATTTGAAGTCCAACTGTTTCACTATTTTGTATAGTTGCATCATTCTTATCTATCTCATAAACGAACTCAACAATATCAGTAAAACTTTGACATACTTCTATTAATTTTATGATATTTTGATCTATTATCATCAAACTTGAAGCTATATCTTTTATTATTTGACTTACTGACTTTTTATCAAAATCAATCTCTACTTCTATTTCACTAGTAAGCTCTTTACCAATTAAAGCATTTAAATTTTCTTTGTATATCTCTTCTTTAAAATATAAATATTTAACTGCATTAATTACTGCTTTTACATTTTCTTGATTTACTAATCTCGATGTCATTTCTGTAGAAATTTTTAATTTAGGAAACTTATTTTTTAAATAGTAATATAAACTTAGTACATCGTCATTTGTATATGTTAAAATAGCAATGTCATTTGAGTTTACACCATCTTTTATTAAAGAAGCAATTTTAGAAGCTATATTTTCAAACTTTTCCTCTTCTTCTAAAGCCTCATCTTCTATTACTTCAACATATCCACCTTTTTTTATAGAGTTTTGTTCATGATATTCATAATTTGGAATATTTACAAAAAGAGAATTTACAAAATTTACTACAGTTTGACTTGATCTATAATTTGTATTTAAAACTTCAACTTCTAAAAGCTTATTTGTATTTGCTACATGATCGAAAAGTTCTTTTTTCCCACCTCTAAATCTATAAATTGACTGTTTTACATCTCCCACGTAAAAAAAGGTTTTAAATCTTGTTTCATCACCTGAAAGTATCTCATCAATTAAAGGTTTTAAAATATTATATTGAATTAAAGATGTATCTTGAAACTCATCAATCAAAATATGATTAAATTGAGAATCTAATCTAAAATATAAAAAATCTTTATCTATTTTATTTGTTAACAAATCATAAACTAAATTTGAAATATCATTAAATTCCAAATAGTTTTTATTCTTATTATAATTAAGTTTAAACTCTTTGAACATCAAATAAAGTTCAAATAATTTGCTTAAACTATAATTTGCTCTTAATTTATAATAGTTTGCCAATTGTACTTTCAAAGATGCAAAATAGCTTTCTAAAATATCATTTGAACATTTTTTAAAATAACTATACTCACTTAAAGAATCTTTACTTAACCAAGTTTTTTCAAATAATGTCTCAAAATTTTCAAAATCAACAGCTTTTTTTGAAGAGTTTGAAGCTACATCACAATTTAATATTGCTTCTTTTATTTTATATGCTTCTTTTAAAACTTCACTTTTTTGTAAGTTTATTAAACTTGCATCAATATTTACAGGTTCTATTTTTTCATTTTTTTCCAATAAAATTTTAAAAAGTTCAAAGATAGAGTTAAACTTCTTCTTTTCATATATTGAAAAATCAATCAAAGTATCAAATTGCTTACTATCTAAAGAAGAAAGAAATTTTATACTTAAAGCTTCAATATCATCTTCTTTAATTTCAAAATCATCTGATATTCCAATATATCCACAAAATTCTCTTAATATTTTATTTACAAATTTATCAATTGTAAATATAGATAAACTAGCATTTGAAAATGACTTTACTAAAAACTGTTTTTTTCCTAGTATTTGTTCTTTACTCATAGAAGATTGTTCACATATTGCACTTAGATATGCTTCATCATCTCCCAATGTTAATAAAGTCTTATAAATTCTTTCACTCATTTCATTTGCTGCTTTATTTGTAAATGTAAGAGTTAATATTTCATTTGCTTTTGCACCTTTTAATAAAAGGCTAATATATCTAACTGTTAATGCGAAAGTTTTACCACTTCCTGCGCTGGCTTTTAAGGCTAAAAATTTTTTCATAAGCAAATCATACTAAAGTAAATGTTAGAAAATACTATATCATCATTAAAACTTAAAGATTTTTATTATATTATTAGAATATAAAAAATTATTTTACACTGGGGAATTGAAATAAAAACAAATAGTAAGATTATCATTCTTGTTACAACTGTTATATTTTTTATGTTTATTCTAATGATTCTAAATTTTACATATAACTTTAGAGAATATGGAATAAAGAGTATTGATAATAAAGCAACTATACTTGCTAAAACCGTAGAGCATGCCCTAACAACTCAAATGCTATCGGGAGTAATTGATGAAAGAGAAATCTTTTTAAAACAATTAGAAGATTTGCCACATATTGAAAAAATATGGCTAAGTAGAGGTCATAAAGTAATTCAATCTTATGGAGAAGGTTTAAATAACGAAGTTCCAAGAGATGAAATTGATAGAAAAGTATTAGAAACAGGAAAAGAAATAAAAGTAATAGATGAAAAACTTTTTTCAAGTAGTACTTATAGAATAACTATTCCATATAAAGCAACAGCTAATGGAGAAATAAATTGTCTAAATTGTCATGCAAATGCAAAAGAAGGTGATACTTTAGGTGCTATTACTATTACTATTCCAATAGATGATTCTAAACAAAAAGGTATAAGTACAGTATTAAATACCACTGCAATTGCTTTAATACTTATTTTTACAATTGCATTTTTAATTAACTATTTAATTTCTCCATTCTTAAAACTTTTTGTATCAATTAAAAAAGTTATGAGTAATGCCCATGAAGGAGATTATTCACAAAGAGTTTTAGATATAAATAATAAAGATGCAAAAGAAGTTTCAACTTGGATTAATACTTTATTAGAAAAACTAGAAAGTACTTTAAATGATATTGACTCAAATATTTCTATCTTTTTATCAAGTAAAACAAAAGAAAACAATGACCCACTTGTAAATGTACAAGAGACTGTATCAAGACTATCATCAGTTTATAAATTTAGAAAAACAATAGAACATGATGATGATTTAGATTTAATTTATAAAAGATTAGCTGATATTATAAAAAATAACCTTTCAATTGAAAACTTTAATATTTTAGAAGCTGATACAAGAACAGGTGACTCAAGAAATGTCTATATAGGACATAAAGAATATTGTGATTTAAAGAAAGTTTGTCGAGCAGATAAAACAAATCAAATTGTAGATTCAAGTCTTTTTGAAAATATCTGTAGTTCATGTAAAGATAGTAAAATAAACTATCTTTGTATTCCTTACTCAATTTCAAATGATTTAGACTTAATTGTTTCTATTTATTCAGATTCAAAAGAAGAACTAGAAAAAGTTAAAAAAAATATTCCTTTTATAAATGATTATGTAGATGCTGCAAAATCAGTAATTATTACAAATAAATTAATGTGTATTCTTGAAAAAAATGCAAGAACAGATGCCCTAACAAATCTTTACAACAGAAAACATCTTGAAGATCAATTACCAAAAATAGAATCACAAAGCAATAGAGCAAATATCTCTTATGGGGTTTTAATGATTGATATTGACTTTTTTAAACAAGTTAATGATACTTATGGACATGACATTGGAGATAAAGCAATTCAAATAGTTGCACAAACATTAACACAAAATACAAGAGCCTCGGATATTGTTATTAGATATGGAGGAGAAGAGTTTATAGTTCTACTTCATAATTGTGATGAAGAAGGAGTTATGCAAGTTGCTGAAAAAATAAGAGTAGCATTTATGCAAAAAGATATTCCAGTTGGTGGAACAAATACAATAAACAAAACATTAAGTATAGGAACATCAATTTATCCTAAAGATAGCAAAGATCTAAAAGAGTGTATTAAAAATGCAGATATAGCTTTATATGAAGCAAAAAATAGTGGTAGAAATAAAACTGTTTTATTTAAAAAAGAGATGCTAGAAGATAATAAATAGAGTATTTTTCTCATTAAGATAATTTTTGATATAATATTTGCCTTTAAAAAACATCTTAGGAAATATTATGCAAAAGAAACATCAAAAAGTTCAAACCCTACTTGATGCAATACCACATATTAAAAAGTTTTATGGAAAAACTATTGTAATAAAATATGGTGGTTCTGCGCAAACAAGTCCTGAATTAAAAGAAAAGTTTGCAGAAGATATTGTATTACTTTCATTAGTTGGGATTAAACCTGTGATTGTACACGGAGGGGGAGCTAGAATATCTGAACTTCTTGAAAAACTATCAATTAAATCTGAATTTGTTGATGGGCACAGAGTAACCTCAGAAGAAACTATGAGAATTGTTGAAATGGTATTAAGTGGTGAAATAAATAAAAATATCACTTCTTTGCTTAACCATCATGGAGCAAAAGCAATAGGTATTTCAGGAAAAGACTCATCAATAATTAATGCTATTCCTAAAGAAGATGGAAAATTTGGATATACAGGTGTAGTAACTAAAGTAAATGGTGCCATGATTAATAATCTTATCAAAGAAGGATTTATTCCGGTAATAGCGCCTATAGCAGATAGTGCAGAACCTAATCATCCAGGTTTTAATATAAATGCAGATGTAGCTGCATCTAAAATAGCAAGTGCAATTGGAGCACAAAAAGTATTATTCTTAACTGATACAGTTGGTGTTTTAGATAAAGACGGTGAACTTTTAAACTCTTTAGATCAAAATGATGTTAAAAATCTAAAAGAAGATGGAACAATTGCAGGAGGGATGATACCAAAAGTTGACTCTTGTATTGATGCAATTTATAATGGTGTAAATAAAGCACACATTATTGATGGTAGAGTAGAACACTCAATTTTATTAGAACTATTTACAAGCGATGGTATTGGTACACAATTTGTTAGAAAAGATAACCCTAACAATGGTATTAATATGGAAAAACTTTTAAATGATGAAAATTAAGGAAGATAAATGAAATTTATAGAAACAAGAGGAAATGATGGATTAAAAGAAAAAGAAGTAGATTTTTCTTATGCCATTTTAAATCCGAGTGCATCTTTTGGGGGACTTTATGTTCCAAAAGAATTACCAAAACTTGAAGAGAATTTTCTTTTAAATCATATAAATGATGATTATAAAGAATTAGCCTATGCTATTTTAAAAGCCTTTGAAATTGATATTGATGAGGAAGAAATTCAAAAAGCTTTAAACCTATATGATAATTTTGACGATGCTGCTGATCCTTGTCCTGTACGAAAAGTAAAAGACGACTTATTTGTTCATGAACAATACCATGGCCCAACAAGAGCCTTTAAAGATATGGCTTTACAACCTTTTGGTTCAATACTTTCTTCAATTGCTAAAAAAAGAGATGAAAAATATCTTATCTTAGCTGCAACTTCAGGAGATACAGGTCCAGCTGCTCTTAATACTTTTAAAAATAAAGAAAATATTCAAGTTGCTTGTTTATATCCAGATGGTGGGACTTCTGATGTTCAAAGACTTCAAATGGTATGTGAAGATGGAGATAATTTAAAAGTATTAGGAATCAAAGGAAATTTTGATGATGCACAAAGTGCACTTAAAAATCTTTTAGCTTCTGAATCTTTTAAAAAAGAATTAGAAAATGATGGAATTAAATTATCAGCCGCAAACTCAGTTAACTTTGGTAGAATCATCTTCCAAATCATTTATCACTTCCATTCATACCTTGAACTTCTAAAACAAGGTGAAGTTGAATATGGAGAAGAGATTTATTTAGTTGTTCCTTCTGGTAACTTTGGAAATGTATTGGGTGGATTTTACGCAAAACAAATGGGTGTACCTATCAAAAAACTACTTGTTGCTTCAAATGAAAACAATATTTTAACAGAATGGATTAACACAGGTATTTATGATATTAGAGATAAAGAGTTAAAACTTACAAAATCTCCTGCCATGGATATTCTAAAATCATCAAATATTGAAAGAGTTATATATTCATTGTATGGAGCAAAGAGAACAAAAGAATTCTTTGATGATTTAAATGAGAAAAAAATCTTTAAAATGAGTAAAGATGAAACAGCTAAACTTCAAGAATACTTTAGTGCTATAAATTCTGATGATGAATATGGTTCAAAAATCATCAAATCTTTCTTAGATGATGGTTATTTAATGGACCCTCATACAGCTACTTGTATCAAAGCTTATGAAGAACTAAGAGAAGAGAGTATCCCTACAGTAATTTATTCAACAGCTGAATGGACTAAATTCTCACCAACTGTATTAAATGCCCTAAATCAAGATGATAGAAAATATTCTGATAAAGAAGCGTTAGAAGAAATTTCACAAAAATATAAAGCAAATTTACCTCAAAGTATAAAAGATTTATTTACAGCAAAAGTAAATCATGATATAGTAATTGATAAGAATGACATTGAGAAAGAAATTGTAAAATTTATTAGAGAATCATAAGATTCTCTAATAATAACCTTAATCAACACTTTTTTAGACACTATAGTGTCACTAAATAAAAATCTGAGTAAAAATTCCCCAAAAAATAGCATTAACATAACAATTTATGACCAAAGTCAAATCATTTTAAGTATAAAAACAATATAATATATGGATTTTAAACTAAAATAAAAGGAAGCCAAATATGTCTAATGAAACTAATAGACGAGATTTTCTTGGTTATTCATTTGCTGCTGTTGCTGCAGTAGGTGGTGCTGCGTCACTTGTTGGTATGAAACAAGTATGGGATCCACTTCCAAGCGTATTAGCAGGTGGTTTTACAAAAGTAGAACTTGGTGAATTAAAAGCCGGAAACCCTGTTACAATTACTTGGAGAGGAAAACCAATTTTTCTTCTTAAGAAAACTGCTGAAATGAAAAACAATGAAAGAGACTTAGTAATCGGTGAAGACAGATTTACTGTTGCAATTGGATTATGTACTCACTTAGGTTGTATTCCAGCGTGGAAAAAAGATAAATGGAAATGTGCATGTCACGGTGGGGAATTTAACCCTTCTGCTGAGCAAGTTTTTGGACCTCCTCCAAGACCTCTTGACTTACCTCCATTTAGTGTACAAGGAACATCAATCACTCTAGGTGAAGAAGGTCCTGAATACAAAAAAATCGCTGCTGCGATGGCAACGGCATAAGGAGTAGTTTATGGCAAAATTTGAAAAAGCTAACTCTGTAGGTGAATGGTTAGATCAAAGACTTAATACTACTGCATTAAACAAAGTATTAATGACTGAGTATTGGATTCCAAAAGATATTAACTTCTTATGGGCAATGGGTGTATTACTAGCTACAACTTTTGGTATTTTAGTAATTTCTGGTTTATTCTTAATGATGTACTACAAGCCTGATGTTGCATTAGCATTTGACTCAGTAAACTACACTATTATGCAAGAAGTTGCATTTGGTTGGTTATTTAGACACATGCATGGTGTTGCCGCTTCTGTTGTATTCTTAATCATTTATATTCACATGTTTACTGGAATCTATTATGGTTCTTATAAACAAGGTAGAGAAATGATCTGGATTTCTGGTATGTTATTATTTATGACATTCTCAGCTGCTGGATTCTCTGGATATATGTTACCATGGGGACAAATGTCTTACTGGGCTGCAATGGTTATTACTAACTTATTTGGTGGTGTTCCAGTTATTGGTGATGCTTTAGTTGTATGGATTAGAGGTGATTTCAACGTTGCTGATGCTACATTAACTAGATTCTTTATGTTACACGTATTCTTATTACCTATTACTATTATGGGTATTATTGGATTACACTTCTATACATTAAGAATTCCTCACGTAAATAATCAAAACTCTGATGAATTTGATTTTGATGAAGAAGCTGAAAAGTACTTAGCTGGTAATAAAAAAGAATCAAAAGTTATTCCTTTCTGGCCTGTATTTATTTCTAAAGATTTAGCTGTATTAGGTATTTTCTTAATTTTCTACTTCTATTTAGTATTCTTCCATTATAACTTTGCAATGGACCCAGTTAACTTCGATCCTGCTGATAATATGGTTACTCCTGCACATATTTACCCTGAATGGTATTTCTTATGGTCGTATGAAGTATTAAGAGGATTCTTCTTTGATGTTGGACCTGTTAAAGCATTTGATATTGGATTAATTGCATTCGCATTCGCAAATGTTATTTTCCTTGTATTACCATGGTTAGATAGAGATCCAAAAATTTTACCAGCACATAAAAGACCTAAATTCTTTATTTGGTTCTGGATATTAATGGCTGACTTAATTGTATTAACAGTATATGGTAAATTACCTCCAACAGGTATCAATGCATGGGTTGGATTTGTAGTTGCTACATTATTTATTCTACTATTCCTTGCTTTACCATTTATTACAAAATCAGATGCTAAAAAAAGGGGTGATGTATGAGAGAATTAAAGATTTTAGCAGTAGTTGTAGCTTTAACGCTAATAACTTACTGGGGAGTTGAGCCATTTGCTCACTCTCAAATGCACCCTCATGTTGAACCAGCTGATTTTAAATTCAATGATTTAAAAGAAGATGTTAAAGACGTTAAAGCTTTAACTGGTGATGCAAATAATGGTAAAACATTAGTTACTGCTAACTGTACAGCTTGTCACTCAATTAATGCAGAAGGTTTCCCACAAGTTATGGATAATGCAAGTTCTGCTGCTGCTTATGGTGTAGTTCCACCAGATTTAAGTACTGCAGGAAAACTTTATAATGCTGATTATTTAGCAGCATTTATTAAAAATCCAGCAAAAGCTTCTATAGTTGAGCATAAATTTGAAGATGGAAGAGTTCACCCAATGCCAGGTTATGGTTGGATGCAACCTCAAGAAATTGCTGATATGGTAGCATACTTACAATCTATTGCACCAGATAAAATGACAAATAAAGAAGTATTTACTGATGCTTGTCAAAGATGTCATGGTATTAAATATGCTGATATGAAAAATGGTACTATGTCTGCATTTACACCAGATGCTGATATCAAAAAATATATGGGTAAATTACCTCCTGATTTATCTCAATACATTAGATCAAGAGGAGAGAGTTATTTAACAACATTTATTAATAACCCTCAAAAACACCTTGAAGGTACTGCAATGCCTAGAGTTGGTTTAAATGAAGCTTCTCAAAAACAAGTAATTTCTTACATGGAAGAAATTGGAGATTCTAAAAAAGAAATAAGAGAAGAATTAGGACCTAAGTTCTTAATCTACTTTGTAATCTTTGCTATCTTTGCATTCTTATGGAAAAGTAAAATGTGGAGAGAAGTTCACTAATATTAATTAGTACAAATCTTACATTAAAAAATAAAAAGGGGAAAAACACATTTAGTTGTTTTCCCCTTTTTTTATTTATGCAATAAATACCATTATTTCATTATTGACTAGTAAAATTAAGTGCATTTTAAATGATTCAATTGTAATATAAAATAACAAATAATAAAGGACAACATAATGAAATTAGCAAAATTAGCTTTAGCATGTACATTAGCATTAACAGTAGTAAATGCTCAGGATGTAATGCAAAAATCTATGTCAATCATGGAAAAAGGAATGACTCAAATCCAAAAAGGATTTTTAAATAATAACCTTGAATTAATTAAAGAAGGTTCTGCTTTAGTTAAAGAAGGAAATGCACTTTTTTCTGACA
This sequence comes from Arcobacter sp. YIC-80, assembly GCF_044841725.1. Lineage (NCBI taxonomy): Bacteria > Pseudomonadati > Campylobacterota > Epsilonproteobacteria > Campylobacterales > Arcobacteraceae > Arcobacter > Arcobacter sp. YIC-80. The sequence continues at coordinate 94,067 of NZ_JBJBSI010000004.1, forward strand.
AAAAAGTAATAGAAAAATATTTACCTGAAAATAAAAAACATTTAGTTAATGTTGCTTCTGCAAGTAGTGAAAGAATAAGCTTAGATATTAATGTTTTAGAATTAAACTTAGATCAAAAAGCATACTTAAGTGCTGCTGATGCATATTCTGATATGTTAAATGCCTGTTCAAGATGTCATTCAATCGTAAGAAGTTGGTAAATTAAAAGTAGAGCAAAGCTCTACTTTTATTAAGTAAACCAATTAAATCTACATATATATTTAATCTTTTATTTCATAAATTTTCACTACAATTTCTAGATTATTAGCAAGGATATAAATGAACTATAAAATATCAATATTCTTATGTTTTTTTTCAATAAGTCTATTTGCACAAACAGGTTTCAAAAAAGAAATAACATATAATAAAGATAGAAAATTAGAAACTGCTATTTGGTATCCTAGTTTAGAAAAAGAAAATGAAACTTTTGCACAAAATATTTTATTCTATGGTTTTAAATCAAAAGCCAATGCACAAATAAAAAAAGGGAAATATCCTTTAATTATTTTTGTTCATGGTTCAACTGGCAATGTAAAAAATCAATCTTGGTTAGCAAATGATTTAGCAAAAAACAATATAGTTATTGCTGCTAATCATCCTGGTTATACATCAAAAAACTCAAATCCAGAAAGTTTACTTAGAGTTTGGAATCAACCCAAAGATGTATCTTATTTAATAGATTATGCACTAAAATCTGAATTTAAAAATTATATAGATGAAAATAAAATCTATGTATTAGGTTTTTCACTAGGAGGATATACTTCATTGGCATTAAGTGGAGCAAAACTTGATATGAGTAAATATGAAGAGTTTTGTAAGAAATATGAAGATGAAGCTTGTAAATATTTTAAAGAAGCTTTCTCAATTATTAATAAAAAGTACTTAAAAAATGCAAGTCAAGACTTAAAAGATAAAAGAGTAAAAGCATCTATTGCTTTAGCTCCTGGTTTTGTACAGAATATGACCAATGAATCACTGAGAAAAATAGATATACCTACACTTATCATTGGAGCACAATTAGATTATAGTGTACCTGTAGAAACTGCTATAAAAAGTAAAATGCAACATTTCTCTAAAACAATTAAATACTATGAAATAAAAGATGCTGGACATTTCTCCTTCCTACAAAGATGTACTAATAAAGCACCTTTTATACTAGAAGAAGAAAATGCCCAATTTATATGTTTAGATGGCAAAAAGAAAAAAAGAGAAACTATACATCAAGAAACAACTAAATTAGTTAAGTCATTTTTAAAAGAAGTTAATAACTTAAAGTAAAATTTTAGAACTAGCAGAAACTATTGCTGTTTCACTTCTAAGAATTAAAGAAGAAGTAAAGCCTACTACTTTTTCTTTATCAAAAGAAATTCTTTCATCATCAGAAAAGCCACCTTCACAACCAATTATTAAAGTCTTTATATCATCTTTTTTTGTTTCAATATTAGTTTTAGAAAAATCTAAAAAATATGAATCAGGATTTTTTTGTAAAAAATCTTCTAAACTATCACAAACTTCAATTTTTATAATAGAAGACCTTCCACATTGACTAGAAGAATTGTATAAAATTCTATTTAATTTCTCTATATTAATTTTAAAGTTTTTTTGTGAATATTCACAATAAATAAATGTAATTTTATCTACTCCTAATTCATTTAATGAAGCTATATATTTTTCAACTGTTTTAGGATCAACCATGCACCAAGCAAGATGAAGTTTTTTATCATTTTCAATAATTTTTTCTTCTTTCTCAATAAGTGTTAAAGAAGCATCTTTTCTTCCTATTTTATCAAGCCTATATAAATATATAAAATCATCTTTTAAATTTCTAAAATAAATTTCATCATCAATTTTATGTCTTCGAGCTTTTATTAAATATTTGTAAGTATCATTGTTGATATTTAAAGTTGTGTCACTTGCATTCTCATGATAAGAAAATTGCATTCTAAAATGCCTTACTTATTATATAAATTGAAACTAACACCATAATTTCAATTGTATATATTTTTTTAGCATATTTATAAAACTCTTCTTGTAAATTAAGGTCTACACTTTTAATAACTCTCATTTTTTTATATCTTTTTATTTCAATAACTAAAAGAAAAATTGAAGTAGGTATCATTATAAAAATAGTAAAACTCATTGCATGTGCATAAAAAGCAACTATTGCTCCTGTATACATTATAATAGCATTTGTTAAATGATATAAAGGCGTCATAAACTTTAATCTTTTTGCTAATTTCATAAAGTCTTTTACACTAATAACTGAATAAAGGTTAAATAACATTACTGCTAAAAAAAAGTAAATTGTATATACATGCGTGTCTATTGCACTTTGCATTAATTCCATATTTGTTTATCTCACTTTTAAAAAATTTCGCTATTATATCTAACTTGTCATAAGTTTTTTATTTTAAATATCAAAAGGAATAATAATGGCTATTAGTGTTGAAGATACTATAAATATTATTTCAAAACTTCATATAAAACAAGATTTTGAAATCATCTCGATAGAAAGTGCTTTAAATAGGCTTTGTGCCCAAGATATATATGCAACATATAATTTACCTAAATTCGATAATTCAGCAATGGATGGATATGCAGTATTCTTTGAAAACAAAGATGAAGAATTAGAAATAATTGATACTATTTTTGCAGGAGATGATAATAAAACACTTTTAGAAAAAAATAGCTGTATAAAGATCATGACAGGAGCTAGAATTCCTAAAAATGCAACAGCAATTGTTCCAAAAGAAGATACACAAAAAATTAATGATAATAAAATTAAAATTATAAAGAATGTAAAAGAATTCCAACATATAAGATATATAGGTGAAGATATAAAAAAAGATGAACTTTTAATTAAAAAAGGTATAGAAATAAATTTTTCTCATATTGCCCTACTATCTTCACAAGGTATTACACATATAAAAGTTTATAAAAGACCAAAAATTGTTGTATTTTCTAGTGGTGAAGAGTTAAAACTTCACTATGAAAAAATACAAGAACATCAAATATATAATTCAAATACACCTACGCTTATTGCTAAAGCAAAAGAGCTTGGATGTGAAGTAACATTTATAGGTCAGGCAAAAGATTCTATTGAAGCTATAAAAGAGCTTGTTCAGAACTCTTTACATGCTGATTTAATTATCACATCAGGTGGAGTTTCAGTAGGTGATGCTGATTTCACAAAAGCTGCGTTTAATGAACTAAACTTCCAAACACTATTTGATGGAATTATAATAAAACCTGGAAAACCAACTGTATTTGGAAAAATAAAAAATACATATATATTAAACCTACCAGGTAATCCATTAGCCAGTGCAATGATTTTTGAAATGTTTGGAAAATTAATAATACAAAAACTTTTAGGTTCAAGTGAAATTTATCCTAATTTTATTGAAACTAAAATATCAGAAAATCTAAAAAATAAAGCAGGAAGAATTACTTTAATTCCTGGATTCTTTGATGGGCAAGAATTTAAACCATCACAAAAGAGAAGTCCTGGAATGGTTTCAGTTTTAGCCTCATGTAATGCAATGATAGCTCTAAGTGAAAAAGTAAACTATTTAGAAAAATATACAAAAGTTAAAGTTCTACCTATTAATTGGAAATTTTTTACAGATAAAAAAAAGGATTTTTTAACAAATGAATAACATATCAAATAAAAAAGCAATATGTATTTTAAGTGGAGGTATGGACTCTACACTTAGCTCATATATAGCAAAAAATGATGGTTATGAAATTATAGCAGTTCATTTTAACTATGGACAAAGAACAGAAAAAAGAGAATTAGAAGCATTTAGGAATATTTGTGATGATTTACAAATTAAACAAAAATATGAAATAGATATTCCTTTTTTTACACAAATTGGTGCAAGTGCTCTAACGGATAAAGATATTGATGTTCCAGTAGATGGAGTTGAAGCTGGTGTTCCTATTACTTATGTACCATTTAGAAATGGTATTTTTTTGTCAATTACAGCAGCTATTGCTGAAAAAGAAGAAGCCCAAGCTATGTATATTGGTGTAGTTCAAGAAGATAGTTCAGGATATCCAGATTGTACAGATACTTTTATTGCAGATATTACAAAAGCTATTAATCAAGGAACAAAAGAATCAACTAATATTGAAATTAAAACTCCACTTGTTCACTTAAGTAAAGCACAAATTGTTTCAAAAGCTATAGAATTAAATGTACCATTAAAACATACTTGGTCATGTTATAAAGAAGAAGATAAAGCTTGTGGAGTTTGTGATTCTTGTAGATTAAGATTAAATGGGTTTAAAGTAGCTAAGGTAAAAGACCCTATACCGTATAAGGATTAAAATGAAATGGAAAATATCAAAAGAGTTTGATTTTTGTTATGGGCATAGAGTTTGGTCTCAAAAACTAGATACAGAATTTTCATTAGATGCTTGTCTAAAGTGTAGACATCTGCATGGGCATCAAGGAAAAATTCTAATTTACTTAGAAGCCGAAGAATTAAAAGATGGTATGGTAACTGACTTCAAACATCTAAACTGGTTTAAAGCTTTTTTAGATGATGTGCTTGATCATAAATTTATATTAGATATAAATGATCCTTTATACTCTAAACTTCTATCAGATGTGCAAAAAGAAGAGCTAATAAAATTTGATGAAGGATACTATTTAGTCGATTTAACTAAATTTAAAGATGAAGAGTCATATTTAACTGAACTGTATGAAGGTTATGTTTTAGTAGATTTTGTACCAACAAGTGAAAATTTATCAGCATGGTTCTTAAAAATAGTTCAAAAAAAGATGGATAAACTTGGTGTTAAAGTCTCACATGTTGAATTTTTAGAAACTCCTAAAAGTAAGAGTACTTTTTATGCTTGAAATAAATGAGATTTTCGGTCCTACAATTCAAGGCGAAGGAAAATTAGTAGGGTCTCCTTCTGTTTTTATTAGATTTGGAAAATGTAATTTTAAATGTGTTGGTTTCAATGTAGAATATGAAACACCAAGTGGTATAAAAAAATGCGCTTGCGATACTTATTATGCAGTTGATCCAGCTTTTAAAGAGTCATGGACAAAATACAAATCTTATGATGAAATAGTAAAAGAAGTAAATAAATTAACAAACATTTATAATTATGACTATAAAATGGATATTGTAATTACAGGTGGTGAGCCTTTGCTTTATTGGAATAAAAAAGAGTTTCAAAATCTACTTAAATATTATGTAGAAGAAGGTCATCAAGTAACTATTGAAACAAATGCCTCTTTAAATTTAAACTTTGAAGAAGAGTATCAAAAGAATATTCTATTTTCAATGAGTGTGAAACTAAGTAACTCATTAGAACCTTTAAAGAAAAGAGTCAATTATGAAACTTTAACAAAGGTTTTAACTAATACAAAAGATTCTTATTTAAAGTTTGTAATAAATAAAAACTTTATGCAAAAAGCACAAGAAGAAATTAAGACTATACTCTCAAACATTCCTAAATGTGAAGTCTACCTAATGCCAATGGGTGATGATGCTATAACTATAAATGAAAATGATGAAGCTGTAATTAACATGGCAATTCAAAATGGCTATAAATATTGTGATAGATTACACATAAGAGTTTGGAATAATAAAAGAGGCGTTTAAAACTCAATAATCTTTTTATATATAAAGATGCGATATAATACGCAAATTTTTTGAAATTTATTAAACGAAAAAGGAAAAAAATGAATTTTACAGGTTCAAATGTATTAGTTACAGGAGCTAGCAGAGGTATTGGTGCTCAAATTGCGAAAACATTAGCTAGTTATGGTTTAAAAGTTTGGATTAACTATAGAAGTGGAGCTGATGCTGCTGAAAAAATCAAAGAAGAGATTGAAGCTGCTGGTGGTAAAGCTGCAATAGTTAAAGCTGATGTAACAAATGAAGAAGAGTTTACAGCAGCTATAAAAACTGTAATTGATGCAGATGGTGAACTATCTTATTTAGTTAACAATGCAGGTATTACAAGAGATAAATTAGCCTTAAGAATGTCAGTTGAAGATTTCAATGATGTAATTGCAGCTAACTTAACATCTGCATTTATTGGATGTAAAGCATCTTTAAAAGTGATGGGTAAAAAAAGATTTGGTTCAATTGTAAATATTTCTTCAATTGTTGGAGAAATGGGAAACCCTGGACAAACAAACTACTCTGCTTCAAAAGGTGGATTAAATGCAATGACTAAATCTTTTGCAAAAGAAGCCGCTGCAAGAGGTATTAGATACAATGCTGTTACACCAGGATTTATCCAAACAGATATGACAGATGAATTAAAAGAAGAAGTTAAAGCAGAATATGAAAAAAATATTCCTTTATCAAGATTTGGACAGCCAAAAGAAATAGCTGATGCTGTTGCATTTTTACTAAGTGATCACTCTTCTTATATCACAGGAGAGATTTTAAAAGTTAATGGTGGTTTATACGTTTAGAAATTTAATCTAAACTAAAATTTTATAATTTAAAAGACTTTTTAAAATCTTTTTAGTTATAATACGTAGATAATTTTATAAAAGGAAATAAATATGGCATTATTAGATGATGTAAAAGAAGTAGTAGTAGAGCAATTAGATTGTGATGCAGCTGAAATTAAAGAAGATTCAAAGTTTATCGAAGATTTAGGTGCAGATTCACTAGATGTAGTTGAATTAGTTATGGCTTTAGAAGAAAAATTCGATATCGAAATCCCTGATGAAGATGCTGAAGGAATCTTAACTGTTTCTGATGCTATTAAATACATCGAAAATAACGCGTAATTTATACGCTTAAGTTTCATAGAAGACTAATTATATTAGTCTTCTGTTTTAATCAATAATTTCAATTGTTGAATTTTTTAATATCATAAAAGATTGAATAGTTTAAATAATAAATACGGAGCATTTTTAATGAAAAGAGTTGTTGTAACTGGTTTAGGTACTATTAATTCTATTGGACATAATGTAGAAGAATCATTTAACGCAGCAGTTGCAGGTGAATGTGGAATTGATACAATCACATTATTTGACGCAAGTGAGTTTCCTGTAAAAATTGCAGGTGAAGTTAAAGATTTTGACCCTACTACTGTAATGGATAAAAAAGAGGTTAAAAAAGCAGATAGATTTATTCAATTAGGAATAAAAGCTGCTAAAGAAGCTATGATTGATTCTGGTTTTGCTACAGAAGAAAATAAAAAAGTGAACGAAGCTGACTCAGCTAGATTTGGTATTATTTCTGCTTCTGGTATTGGTGGATTAGGAACAATTCAAAAGAACTCTGTAGTTTGTGAAAATAGAGGGCCTAAAAGAATCTCTCCATTTTTTATTCCATCTTCATTAGTAAACATGTTAAGTGGATTTATTTCAATTGAACATGGATTAAAAGGTCCTTCTTTATCTCATGTAACTGCTTGTGCAGCATCAACTCATGCATTAAATGATGCTGTTAAAACTATTGCTACAAATGGAGCTGATAGAGTTTTAGTAGTTGGTGCTGAATCAGCTATTTGTGGTGCAGGAATGGGTGGTTTTGCTTCAATGAAAGCATTATCATCAAGAAATGATGAACCTAAAAGAGCTTCAAGACCTTTTGATAAAGATAGAGATGGTTTTGTTATGGGTGAAGGTTCTGGAGCATTAGTTGTTGAAAGTTTAGAATCAGCACAAGCAAGAGGAGCTAAAATCTATTGTGAAATTATTGGATTTGGTGAATCAGGTGATGCTAATCATATTACAGCACCAGTTATGGATGGTCCTTTAAGATCAATGAAAGCTGCACTTGATATGGCTAAAGCTAATACAGGTGAAGATGTAAAAATTGATTATATAAATTCTCATGGTACTTCAACTCCAGTTGGAGATGTAAATGAATCTAAAGCAATTTTAGAACTATTTAATGGAGAAGAAAATTGTCCACCTGTAACTTCAACAAAAGGTCAAGTAGGACATTGTTTAGGCGCAGCAGGTGCAATTGAAGCTATTTTTGCAATTAAATCATTAAATGAAGGTGTAATTCCTCCAACAATTAACCTTGATAATCAAGATGAAGAGTGTAAATTAGATTATGTTCCAAATACAGCAAGAAAAGTTGAATTAACTACAGTAATGAGTAACAACTTTGGATTTGGTGGAACAAATGGAACTGTTATTTTTAAAAAATTTGAAGCATAATAAAAATAAAATTTAATCTAATCAAAAAAAGAGCTAGTAACCCTAGCTCTTTTTTTTTAAAGGGAGTAATAATTTGGCAGCCTATTTAGAATTTGAAGAAAAAATCAAAAAAATTGAAGAAGATATTATTGTAGCTAAAACAAAAGCAGATGAGCATGCAGTAGAAATCTTAGAGAAAAAACTTGAAAAAGAAGTAGAAAAAACTTTTAAAAACTTAAGTGATTATCAAAAACTTCAATTAGCAAGACATCCAGATAGACCATACGCAATGGACTATATCAATGAATTATTAACTGATGCTTATGAAATACATGGAGATAGACACTATGTAGATGATAAAGCAATTGTTTGTTACTTGGGTTATATTGATAAACAAAAAGTAATGGTTATTGGAGAACAAAAAGGTAGAGGTACTAAAAATAAATTACATAGAAATTTTGGTATGCCAAGCCCTGAGGGATATAGAAAAGCGCTAAGAGCTGCTAAATTAGCTGAAAAATTTCAAATTCCAATTGTTATGTTAGTTGATACACCAGGTGCATATCCAGGAATAGGAGCAGAAGAAAGGAACCAATCAGAAGCAATTGCAAAAAATCTTTTTGAATTTGCAGATTTAACAACTCCAACTATCTCTATTGTAATTGGAGAAGGTGGTTCAGGTGGAGCTTTAGCTATATCAGTTGCTGATAAACTTGCCATGATGAGATATTCTGTATATGCAGTAATTTCTCCAGAAGGATGTAGTGCTATTTTATGGAATGATCCAGCAAAAGTTGAAACTGCTGCAAATGCACTTAGAATTACAGCTGAAAACTTAAAAGAACTAAATTTAGTTGATGATGTAATAAATGAACCATTAATTGGAGCTCATAGACAAAAAGAGCAAGCAATTCAAGCTTTAAAAGAGTATGTTATTAGTTCAATTGATGAACTAAAGACAATGACTCCTGCTCAAAGATATCAAAAAAAATACGAAAAACTTATGGCACTTGGTTCTTTCCAAGAAAACTAAACAATAATTATAAAGCAAAGAAGTTAAACTTCTTAGCTTTTTACTTGTTCACCTACTAATCTACCCACATATTCACCTGCTAAAATATGAAAATGTAAATGGGAAACTTCTTGTCCCCCATGTTCACCTATATTTGTAATTAATCTATATCCACTCTCTTTTATATTTAACTTTGAAGCAACTTTATGAATAAACTCAGTCATTTTAGTCATTATTTTTGGAGGAATTACATCAAAAGAATCATAATGCTCTTTTGGGATAACTAAAACATGAACTTTTCTTGCTGGATTAATATCATTAAATGCTAAAAAATCTTCATCTTCTAAAATAGTTTGATTTGGTATTTCACCTTTTACAATCTTACAAAAAATGCACATTATATTTCCTTCTAATAAAATAGTTAAAATTATTATAACCAAACTCTAATAAATTTTTAAGTATAATCTCCAATTTATAGAAATGATAAGTAAATTAAAATATACAATAACTTAGGGAGTGCGTAAGTGAAAGAGTGGATTGAAAAAATTGAAAATGCAAACTGTCTTGATGACTTAGAAAACCTAAGGGTAGAAACACTTGGTAAAAAAGGTGTTTTAACTTTAGAGTTTGCAAAAATGAAAACTATTCCAAATGAAGAGAAAAAAGCCTTTGCTCAAAATTTAAATAAGCAAAAAGCACAAGTAACAGAAGCTATTGAAGCTAAAAAAGTTATCTTGGAAAAAGAGGCGTTAAATAAAAAATTAGAAGCAGAAAAAATTGATGTAACAAAATTCAATAATGAATTATCATCTGGAGCAACTCATCCAGTAGTTGAAACAATGAATAGAATTATTACATACTTCCAAAATCTTAACTTTGCAGTTGAAGAAGGACCACTTGTTGAAGATGATTTTCATAACTTTGAAGCATTAAACTTACCAAAGTACCATCCAGCAAGAGATATGCAAGATACTTTTTATAATAAAGACTACACTCTATTAAGAACTCATACTTCTCCTGTTCAAATCAGAACAATGCTGAGTCAAAATACTCCTATTAGAATGATAGCGCCAGGAACTGTATTTAGAAGAGACTTTGATATTACTCATACTCCAATGTTTCATCAAATAGAAGCATTAGTAGTTGATGATGAAGACAAAGTATCATTTGCTAACTTAAAACACGTATTAGTTGAATTTTTACATCATATGTTTGGTGATGTTGATGTTAGATTTAGACCATCTTTCTTCCCATTTACGGAACCATCAGCAGAAGTAGATATTTCATGTGTATTCTGTAAAGGTGATGGATGTAGAGTATGTTCACACACAGGATGGCTTGAAGTTTTAGGTTGTGGAGTTGTTGATGAAAACGTATTTAAAGCTGTTGGTTATGAAAATAAATCAGGTTATGCCTTTGGTTTAGGTGTAGAAAGATTTGCAATGTTAATTCACAATATTGGGGATTTAAGATCACTATTTGAAAGCGATATGAAATTATTAGGACAATTTAAATGATTATTACAAGAAACTGGTTACAAGAATTTATAGATATATCAAAAATATCAACTGATGATATTTGTAAAACACTAAATTCAATTGGATTAGAAGTTGATAGTGTAGAAAAAGTTTTAATAGCTCCTAAAGTTGTTGTTGGAAAAGTAACTCAAAAAGAAAAACATCCAGATGCTGATAAACTAAATATTTGTCAAGTTGATTTAGGAAATGAACAAGTTCAAATTGTATGTGGTGCTAAAAATGTAGATGCAGGACAATATGTACCAGTAGCAACTGTTGGTTGTAACTTAGGTGGTGGTTTTAAAATCAAAAAAGCAAAATTAAGAGGAGTTGAGTCAAATGGTATGATTTGTTCTTCTACTGAAATTGGTTTACCACAACTTAATGATGGTATTTTAGTACTTGATGATTCAATTGGTGAATTAGTTTTAGGTAAAGAATTAAATGAATACAAACTAATTAATGATGAAATTATAGAGATTGAATTAACAGCAAATAAAGGTGACTGTTTAAGTATAAATGGTGTAGCAAGAGAATTATCAGCATTTTATAATATCCCTTTAAATGAATTTGAAAAAAATGTAAACTACAATGAAATAGGAATTGGTCAAGTACTTGAAGTAGAATGTGATAGTAGTATTGATTCTTCACTTATATATAAAGCTGTAGATTTTGCTGAATTTAAACTACCTTTAGTTCAAAAACTAAGAGTAGGAGCAATTGGAAAGTATAAAGAAGAAAATGATATACAAAATATACTTTCTTACACAACACATTGTAATGGTGTGATATTAAATGCTTATGCAAAAGATAAAGCTGATACAACAAATAATTTAAGTGTTTTACATATCAAAAAAGATGAAAAAGGTTTTGATAATGTATATGGAAAAGAACAACTGAGTAAAATTGCAATAAACCATGAAGATATAGATCCAAATGAGTTAAATTTTATTGTTGAAGCTTCGTATGTAAATCCTGAACTTTTAGCAAAACAAGTTTTTGAAACAAAAATAAAAACTGGTGACATTTACTATAGATCATCAAGAGGTAGTGAGCCTGATGTACAATATGGAATAGATTACTTTACTACATTAGTTTCAAAACTTGGTGCTTTAATTTATAAAGGTGCTGAAACATTTATTGAAGATAAAGAAAAAATAACTTTAGATGTAGATGTAAATAAAGTAAATGCAATTATTGGACAAGAAGTTCCTAAGCTTGATATTGAAAGAATCCTAAATTCATTAGGATTTGAAGTAAAAGATGGTGCAAATGGTATATTGTCTGTTAAAATTCCATTATTTAGACATGATATTAAAAATATTGCGGACATTACAGAAGAAATTGTAAGAATCATTGGTATTGATAATATTAAATCTAAACCTTTAGCAATTGATGAAGTAAATAGAGTAAATAAAACTTCAAATGATTTAATAAAGAAAAATAAACTTAGATTTAAAGCAATAGAAAATGGTTTCTTTGAAACATTAACTTATGTGTTTAGTTCAAGAGAAAATTTAGAAAAATACAACTTCCCAGTAGTTGATGAAAAACTAGATATTTTAAATCCTATTGCAAAAGAATTAAATACTTTTAGAAGTACTATTTTACTTAACCTAGTTGAAGCTTGTTCAAATAACTTTAAAACAGGAGCTAAATCAACAGCATTTTTTGAAATTGGAACAGTATTTGATGAACAAAGAAATGAAACTAAAAAAATATCTTTTATTCAAACAGGGGCAAAAGAGCTTGAAGATATTTCAAATAGTGGAAAACCTTCAAATATTGATTTCTTTAGTTTTGCTAAAAAAATATTAAATACTATTGGAAAATTTGATTTAGAAGAAATGACAGAAATTTCAAATTCTTTTATTCATCCATACCAAAATGCAAACATTATTATTGATGGTAAAATTGTAGGATATATTTCTAAACTTCATCCAAGTGTTGCAGAAGGTTATGATTTAAATGATACATTTATTGCAGAAATTAACTTTGATGAAATAGCAAATGAATTAATAAAAGTTGATACATATTCTAAATTCCAAACATCTAAAAAAGATTTAAGCATTATTGCTCCAAAATCTTTAAAATATAGAGAAATTAAAGATGTAATTAATTCTATAAATGATAAAAATATTAAACAATTTAACTTAATTGATATATATAATGACGAAAAATTAGGTGAAAATGAGAGTTTAACAATTAGATTTGTATTACAAAATGATGAAAAAACTTTAGAAGAAGAAGATATTACAAAATCTATGGATAGTGTTTTAAAAGCACTTGAAGAGAAGTTATCAATAACAATTAGATAAAACAAAAAGGAAAAAAGTGAATACATTTAATATAAAAAGATTAAATAAGCCATTTAATGTAGAGATTGACTCAATAGCAAGTGATAAATCAATATCGCACAGATGTGCTATGTTTTCACTTTTTTCTAATGAAACTTCATATATCAAAAACTATTTAACAGCTGAGGATACACTAAATACTTTAAGTATAGTAGAACAATTAGGTGCAAAAATAAAAAGAGATGGTTCAAGTATAGAAATTACACCAACAGATACTTTAAGTGAGCCATTAAATGTTTTAGACTGTGGAAATTCTGGAACTGCTATGAGACTATTTTGTGGTTTACTTGCATCTATAGATGGGGCTTTTACTTTAACAGGTGATAAATATCTTCATGCAAGACCAATGAAAAGAGTTGCAGATCCATTAAGATCAATTGGTGCAAATATAGATGGTAGAGAAAATGGAAATAAAGCTCCTTTATTTATTAGAGGAGTAAAAGAGTTAAAACCATTCACATACCACTCACCAGTTGACTCAGCTCAAGTTAAATCAGCCATGATATTAGCAGCTCTTAGGGCTAATGGAGTTTCAAAATATAAAGAAAATGAACTTACACGTGACCATACAGAAAGAATGTTAAAAGGTATGGGAGCTACTTTAGAAAATGATAAAGATGGGTTTATAAATATTCATCCTTTAGAAGGACACTTAAAACCATTAAATATAACTGTTCCAACTGATCCATCATCTGGATTCTTTTTTGCAGTAGCTGCTGCAATTACACCAAATAGCTCAGTTGTAATTAAAAATGTTACATTAAACCCTACAAGAGTTGAAGCATATAAAGTACTTCAAAGAATGGGTGCAGAGGTAAACTTTGTTGAAAAAGAGAATATTTATGAACCTATAGGAGATATTGAAATTAAACACAAAGAATTAAATGGTGTAGAAGTTTCAGAAAATATCTCTTGGTTAATAGATGAACTTCCAGCACTTTCAATTGCTATGTCAGTTGCAAATGGAAAATCATTAGTAAAAAATGCAAAAGAACTTAGAGTAAAAGAATCAGATAGAATTAAATCAGTAGTAACAAACCTAGAAAAATGTGGTGTTAACTATACTGAATATGAAGATGGATATGAAATAATTGGTGGAGAAATGAAAGCTGCTAATATTGATTCACATGGAGACCATAGAATTGCAATGAGTTTTGCAATTGCTGGAACTTTATGTGATATGCAAATCAATGACACAGCTTGTATTGAAACTTCATTCCCTAATTTTAAAGAGATACTTGACTCATTATATTAAGAATATTATTCTTAGGTATAGTTCTTAATAAATAGTAAATAATATAGTCTAATTCTAGGCTATTTTTAAGGATAAAAATGAAAGTAAAATTAGCATCAAGTTATGGTTTTTGTTTTGGTGTAAAAAGGGCTATCAAAATAGCAGAATCCTATGAAAATTCTGCAACAATGGGTCCACTTATTCATAACCAAGATGAAATCAATAGATTAAAAAATGATTTTAATGTAGGTTTATATCAAAATCTAAAAGAAGTAAAAGATGAAGATACTGTAATTATTAGAACCCATGGTATCCCAAAAAATGACTTAAAAGATTTAAAAGCACAAAAAGCAAAAGTAATAAATGCTACATGTCCATTTGTAACTACGCCACAGCAAATTGTAAAAAAAATGTCAAAAGAAGGTTATTCAATTCTTATATTTGGAGACTCATCACATCCAGAAGTAAAAGGTGTAAAATCTTATGGAGAAGATCAAGACGATGTTCATGTTATTTTAGAAATAGATGAAATTAAAAATTTAAAGTTCAAAAATAATAAAATTGCGACTGTAGCTCAAACAACAAAGAAAAAAGAAAAATACTTAGAAATTGTAAATTACCTTATTTTAAGAAACAAAGAAGTTAGAGTTTTTAATACAATTTGTGATGCAACTTTTGAAAATCAAGATGCAGCAAGAGATTTATCAAAAGAAGTTGATGTAATGGTAGTAATTGGAGGAAAAAACTCTTCAAATACTAAACAATTACACTCTATTTGTAAAGAAAATTGTGAAGATTCTTACTTAATTGAAAACCATCAAGAAATAAAAGCAGAATGGTTTATTAATAAAAAACTATGTGGAGTAACAGCAGGAGCTAGCACTCCTGATTGGATTATACAAGAAGTAGTAAATAAAATAGAGGATTTTAACTAGAAAATTTAAGCATCATTTCTGTATAATAGTCCCATTTAATTAAAACGGTAAATATGAAGGAATAAAATGGGTATCGAAGATATTGATTTAGGTGAAGACTTTGATTTTGAGCAAATGCTTAACGAGTCTTTCGAGAATGCTGAGAATAATTCTGTAGTAAATGGTGTAATTGTTGAAATCTCTGGAGAGAGAGTTCTTGTTGATGTTGGTCAAAAAATTGAAGGTCAGTTAAATATTTCTGACATTACAATTGGTGGCGAAGTTAAATATAAAGAGGGTGATACAATCCCTGTAATGTTAATGGGAAATAGAGGTGAAAGACCAAATATCTCTCATAAAAAAGTATTACAAAAAGAAAAATTTGATGCATTTGTAGCTAAACATGGTGAAAATGTTGAAGATGTAACAATTGAAGGTAAAGTAATTTCTGTTAAAAACAGAGGTGGATTTATCATTGAAGATGAAGAAGGTTGTGAATACTTCATGCCAATGGCTCAATCTTACTTAAAAGCTCATGGAGCAATTGGTAAAAAAGTTAAAGCAAAAGTATTAAAAGTTAATACTGCACAAAACTCAATCATTGTTTCTAGAAAAAAATTAATTGAAGAAGCAAAAGCTGAAAAAGATACAAAAGTAGCTGAAATCTTAGAAAGTGGTGAACCAATTAATGGTATCATTAAAAAAATCACTTCTTATGGTATGTTTGTAGATTTAGGTGGAATTGATGGTTTAGTAAACTACAATGAAATCTCTTACAAAGGTCCTGTAAATCCTGCAAATTATTACAATGAAGGTGACGAAGTTACTGTTATTGTACTATCTTATGATAAAGCTAAACAACACTTATCATTATCAATCAAAGCTGCATTAGCAAATCCATGGGAAGAAATTAAAGACGAATTAGAAGTTGGTGATACAATTACTGTAACAGTTTCTAACTTTGAATCTTATGGTGCATTCGTTGATTTAGGTAACGACATCGAAGGTTTATTACATATTTCTGAAATCTCATGGAACAAAAACGTTAAAAATCCAAAAGAATTATTAACTTTAGGTGAAGAAGTTAATGTTGAAGTTATTGAATTAGACGTTGATAAAAAAAGATTAAGAGTATCTTTAAAGAACTTACAAGAAAAACCTTTTACTAAATTTACTAAAGAACACAAAGTTGGAGATGTAATTACTGGAAACATTGCTACATTAACTGATTTTGGTGCATTTGTAACAATTGGTGAAGTAGATGGTTTATTACATAATGAAGAGGCTTCTTGGGAGTCAAATGCAAAATGTAAAACAATGTTCAAAAAAGGTGATGAAGTAGAAGTTAAAATCATTAAAATTGATAGAGAAAAAGAAAATATTTCATTATCAATTAAAGAAATTGCGGAATCTCCAGCTAAAAAATTCCAAAATGCACATAAAATCGGTGATATCGTAAAAGGTGCAGTTAAAGATGCTAAAGACTTTGGTATTTTTATCAAATTAGATGATAACTTAGATGGACTTATTAGAAATGAAGACTTTGGACCATTAAATGCAGAAGAAGTAAAAAATGGTGATGAAATCGAAGCAGTAGTAGTAAATATAGACACTAAAAGAAATAGAGTTAGATTATCTGTTAAAAGATTAGAACAACAACAAGAAAGAGAAGTTCTAAAAGCAGTTAATGATGATTCAACTATGACTTTAGGTGATTTACTAAAAGATCAAATCAAAAACTAGGATTTATTTAAAATGAGTAAGCACACAATCGTTGTTTGTGATCATATACATGAAGATGGTTTAAATATCTTACAAAATACAGAAGATGTAAACTATGTATATGCAGCAGATGTAGATAAAACAGAACTTTTAAATGTAATAAAAGACGCAGAAGTAGTGATCACTAGATCATCTACTGATGTAGATGAAAAATTTTTAGATGCAGCACAAAACTTAAAAGCTATCATTAGAGCTGGTGTTGGGTATGATAATGTTGATATTGAAGGATGTAGTAAAAGAGGAATTATCGCAATGAATGTTCCTACTGCAAATACAATAGCAGCTGTTGAATTAACAATGGCACACATGTTATCTTGTATGAGAAAATTCCCTTATGCTCACAACCAATTAAAACAAGATAGAATCTGGAAAAGAGAAGATTGGTATGGAAATGAACTTTATGGTAAAAAACTTGGTGTTATTGGATTTGGTAACATTGGACATAGAGTTGCATTAAGAGCTAAATCATTTGAAATGGACGTAGTAACATACGACCCATACATTCCTTCAACAAAAGCAACTGATTTAGGTATTTCATACACAACTAATTTTGATGATATTTTAGATTGTGACATAATTACAATTCATACACCTAAAAATCAAGAAACACTTGATATGATTGGTGAAGAGCAAATTGCTAAAATGAAAGATGGTGTTATTTTAATAAACTGTGCAAGAGGTGGTTTATACAATGAAGAAGCACTTTACAACAATTTAAAATCTGGGAAAATTGCTATGGCAGGAATTGATGTATTCATCAAAGAGCCAGCAACTGACCATCCATTATTAGATTTACCAAATGTAACTGTAACAGCACATTTAGGTGCAAATACAAAAGAATCACAAAAGAAAATTGCTACTCAAGCAGCAGAAAATGCAATTGAATCAGCAAGAGGAATTGCATATCCAAATGCTTTAAATTTACCTATTGATGAAAGTAAAATTCCTACTTTTGTAAAACCGTATATTGAATTAACTCAAAAAATGGCATTTTTAATTGCACAAAATGATAAAAGTGAAATTAGATCTATCAATGTATCAGCTGAAGGACAAATTTCAGAATACTTAGATTCATTACAAACTTTTGCAACTGTTGGCGCGTTATCAGTATCATCTGGTGATGAAATCAATTATGTAAATGCAAATTTTATAGCAGAAGAAAAAGGAATTGAACTTACAGCTTCTGAATTCTCTGCACATAGTGGATATCAAAATAAAGTATCAGTAAAAATCACAACTTCAAATGGAGTTCAAACAATATGTGGAACTGTATTTAATGAAGATGTACAAAGAATTATTGATATCAATAACTTCTCATTAGACATTGAACCAAAAGGTAAAATGATTATTATGAGAAATAATGATGTACCAGGTGTAATTGGACAAGTAGGTTCAATCTTAGCACAAAATAATATTAATATTGCAGACTTTAGATTATCAAGAGGTAAAGATGGCGCTTTAGCTGTTATCTTAGTTGATGAAAAAGTTTGTTCAAATACAATAAGTAAACTTGAAGAGCTTGAAGCAGCTATTTCTGTTTCTTATGCTGAAATTTAGGAGTAGTTATGGCAATTGGAATGAGTGAATTAAAAAAAGGGATGAAAATTGAATTAGATGGTATCCCTTATAAAATTACTGAGTATCAACATGTTAAACCTGGTAAAGGTGCAGCTTTTGTAAGATGTAAAATCAAATCATTTTTAAATGGTAAAGTAATTGAAAAAACTTTCCATGCAGGTGATAAGTGTGAAACTCCTGATTTACAACAAAATCAAATGCAGTTTTTATATGATGATGGTGAAATGCTTCAATTCATGGATACTAACACGTATGAACAAATTGGTTTAACTTACGAGCAAGTAGGTGATGCTGAAAAATGGATTATTGATGGGATGAATGTTGATATGATGTTCTTCAATGGTAAAGCAATTACAGTTGAACCTCCAATGACTGTTGAATTAAAAATTGTAGAAACTCCACCTAACTTTAAAGGTGATTCTCAAGGTGGTAGAAAACCTGCAACATTAGAATCAGGTGCTGTTGTACAAATTCCATTTCACTTAATCGAAGGTGACATTATAAAATGTGACACAAGAACAGGTGAATATTTAGAAAAAGTTAAGTAAAACTTTTAGGTCTTTATTTCAAGTTTTGAAATAAAGACCTACCTTAATTATTAAATCACACTTAAATTATTTTATTACTTTTTAGTTTTAGTTTCTTTTGGGTATAATCCGCAAAAGGATTATAATGAAAAACTTATCTATTAAAAATAAAATACTTACAATAGTTGCTATTTCTATCATCTCAACTTTTTTAATTTCTTTAATTATTATTAATCTTGAGTCAAAAAATCTAGCACAGAACCAAAAAAATGACTTTACAAAAATAATCTATGATACGGCAAAAGAAGAACTAAATGCTTATTCTCAGTTAGCAGAAAGTTCTATTAAATACTATTTAGATAAAAGTACTCAAAATTCAATTATCAATGAACTTGAAGATGATAAAAATAAAGCAATTAATGTTATAAAAGAATTAAATATTGAAAGGAATAATTATACATCTACTGAAATTATATCAATTTTAGAAAAATATATTAGTAATGAAAAAGATATTTATTTTCAAAATGGAAAAAATATAATCAACTCCCTAAGCAATAATAATAAATCTTATATTTCCTCATTTTATATAGAAGCTTTAAATATAACTATAAATATAAAAGCAAATATTTCTGATGTAGAAAATAAATATAAAAAACAAGCTGCAAAAGTATTATCAGATTTAAGGTTCTTAGGGAACGGATATTTTTATGGTGTAGAGTTAAAAGATGATAATACTGCATGGTATGTTGTTGATGGATCAAAATTTAAAAGATTTGGTAAACAATGGGATTTAACACATAAAGATAAAAAAGGAAGAGCATATAGAAAGCAAATTATAGATACTTTAGCAAAAAGTAAAAATGGAATTACTTATGTACCTTATGTCTTTTATAATCCTAAAACTAAACAACTTAATGAAAAATTAGCAATTGGAAAACTATTTAAACAATGGAATTGGATTATAATATCAGGTATATATCTAACAGATATGAATAAAAAAATTGACCAAAGTTATAATTCAAATGTAAAAAGTATAGATGGAATGATTGAATATTTAACTCTTGCAATTAGTATAACTTCTATTTTAATTTTATTAATAATCTCATATTTTGTTGCAAGGTATATTAAAAGAGAATTTAATTCATTTGAAAATGGACTTATTTCATTTTTTAGTTTTTTAAATAAAGAAACAAAAGAAGTTACATTACTTACAAATGATAGTAAAGATGAGTTAGGGAAAATGGCAAAAGTAGTAAATGAAAATATTATTAATGCTAAAAATAATTTAGAAAAAAATAGCCATTTTATTGAAATTGTTCAAGATACAGTAAAAGATGTTAAACAAGGTTATCTAAACAAAAAAATTACTGAAAAAGTTGATGATGAAAACTTAGAAGAATTAAGATTAAACCTTAATGAAATGCTAAATTCATTATCAAATAATGTAGGGAAAGATATAAATTTAATATTAGAAGCTTTAGATAGATTGTCAAAGAACGATTTTACACAATTAATTGATGACAATACTGGTAAGATATCTATTGCTATTAACAATGTTATTAATCTAATTAATTCAATGTTACAAGATAATGAGAAAAATGGTTTAAGTCTAAAAGATTCATCAACACAACTGTCACAATATGTTCAAGAATTAAATCATTCTTCAACACAAGCGGCTTCATCTTTAGAAGAAACATCAGCTGCTGTAGAAGAAATTACATCTAATATTAGATCAAATACAAATAATATTATTCAAATGTCATCTTATACTAATGATTTAAAAGATTCATCTTCTTCAGGAGAAAAACTTGCCCTTGAAACTACAACTTCAATGGAAGAGATAAATAATCAAGTAATTGCTATAAATGATGCTATTTCAGTTATTGATCAAATTGCATTTCAAACAAATATTTTATCACTGAATGCAGCAGTAGAAGCAGCAACAGCAGGTGAAGCAGGAAAAGGTTTTGCAGTAGTTGCACAAGAAGTAAGAAACCTAGCAAGTAGAAGTGCAGAAGCAGCAAAAGAAATTAAAGATTTAGTTGAAAATGCAACACAAAAAACTAGTGAAGGTAAAACTATTTCAAATACTATGATTGAAGGATATAGAGACTTAAATACATCAATAGGAAAAACTATAGATTTAATAAAAGATATTGAAACATCTTCAAAAGAACAATTACTAGGTATTGAGCAAATCAATAATGCCATAAATAGTCTTGACAAACAAACACAAGAAAATGCTTCAATGGCTATGCAAAGTAATTTAGTAGCAAATAACACATCTTCAATTGCAGCCAAAATTTTAGAAGATGTAAATGAAAAAAAATTTAAACACTGATACAATTTGAATCTTTATAAAATATTATAAAGATTCAAATCTCTATTTTTTATTTTCTTTTTAAAAACATGATTTTTTCTTCCCCAATATAGTTCTCATGAACAATTTGGAAATCTATGTCAATATCATTTAAAGCATTATGGCCTTTTCTAATTTTAGGGTTTACTAATAAAACAATATAATCAAGTCTATCTTTTAAAATATCTAACAAATTATATGTTCCTTCAACCATGACAAAATTATAATCAAGTAATTTAAATAAATCGTTACTTATATGAACTTTTCTATTTGGAATTTTAAATAAAGGGATATTTGTATCAAAAACTTTATTTTTACTATATATCATTATATCTGGTGCTTTACCTGCAATATACCTAGCATCTAAGGTAGGTTTATCAATTCTTACAGTATTTCCTCCAATAAGCATTAAATCAATTTTATCTCTTAAAGTATGTACATAGGCCTTAGCATTATTTGAAGAAATTGCTCCATCAATAGAACCATTTAAAGTTTGCGCCATTTTATAAAATATAAATGTACCACTATTCCACTTTAAAAATGGATATAAAAGCTCATAAGCTTCTTTTTTCATACATCCAATACTTACATAGATATTAACCGCTTTTAATGTCTCACATCCACCTCTAGCCTTTTTATTTAAATCTTCATGTGCTACTATAACTTTTTTAGGTTTTAATTCTTTTAATAAATTTGCACAAGCAGGTGTTTTACCTATATGATTACAAGGTTCTAATGTTACATAAACTTTACAATCATTAAAAAAACCTTTATGGTTTTTTATTAAATATTCATGTATATCATTTGAACTAATTTTCGTTTTTAATAAGTCATTTGGATAGTATTTAAGAAAGGCCTCTTTTAAAGCATTTACTTCTGCATGGGCTTCTCCAGCTTCTTTGTGGGCTTCTATAGCTAAAATTTCTGTATCACCTTTTACTATGACACACCCTACTGCTGGATTTGGGTAAGTTAAAAATTGATATTTCCAAGCTTCATCAATAGCTAATTTCATAAAAAATTTGTCGTTTATTTTCATTTTTAATCCATAATAATTATTTGTATTTATGAAAAGTAGTATATTAAAAGAAGGCTAAATTAAAAGTTAGTTTTTATAAGGAAAATAGTAATAGGTTTAAACCTACTACCATTCAAAATATGTTGATGCAGAGAGAATTGAATCATATTCAATGCTCTCTTCACCAAACTCAGTTTTTACAAGTATTTTATCATCAGATGCTTCTAAAAGTTCACCTTTATAAACTTCTGTAGCAATATCTTTGATTTTTACTTTATCTCCTATAGAAGCTTTAAAATGATCTACAGTTTTTAGTTTTCTCTCAATTCCAGGTGAGCTTACTTCTAAATTATAAACTCCACTCATTGGTTCTTCAACATCTAAAATAGGAGAAATCATTCTTGAAATTTCAGCACATTTATCTAAAGTTATTCCACCTTTTGCAGTAACATAAACTCTATAAATATTTCTATCATTTTCTTTTGTTGTTACAATATCATAAAGTTGAGCATCTAAACTCTCAACAGCTAGTTTAATTGATTCTTCTAAACTCATTACTCTTCTTCTTTTTTGTCTTTTTTTATTTGTGCAAAAAGTGATTCTATATTTCTTGACTGCTCTAATGAAGTATCATTAACAAACTTAAAGTTAGGACATTTATACCAACCTGTACTTGCTAAAATATGTGATTTCATTCTTCCATTAGCTTTTTTTAGCAGTGAAATAATTTGATTAATTTGATTTTTATCAAAATCACTTCCATCAAAATATACAATTGCATCATATTTACCATTTTTACAATTCACACCTGTAATAGGTAAAGATCTTATTCTTTCATCTGCCATACTTGATAGAGCTTCTGGAATTAGCTCCATCAATAAAGATTCTGTTCTTTGTAGATTAATACTTTTCATTATTTATCGTCAATAGAAACTTTTTCTTCAATTTGTATAAATGTTTCAACAAAATCACCAACTTGAATGTCGTTGAATTTTTCAAACATTACACCACACTCGTAACCATTAGATACTTCTTTAACATCATCTTTAAATCTCTTAAGTGATGAAATTTTACCTGTATAAGTAACAACACCATCTCTAATGATTCTTGCTAATCCACCTCTAATTACTTTACCATCAGTTACAATACAACCTGCAACTGTTCCAACTTTAGGAACAACAAATGTATCTCTAACTTCTGCTTGTCCTGTATTTTCTTCTCTAATTACTCCACTCATCATACCAGATAAAGTATCTTTAACATCATCAAGTAAATCATAAATAATTGAGTATGTATTAATAGTAATACCATCAGCTTTTGCTTTTGATTTAACAGAACCAGTAGGTCTTACATTAAATCCTAAAATAATACATCCTTCTGATGCACTAGCAAGAACTAAATCTGATTCAGTAATACCACCTACAGCAGCATGAATAACTTTTACTTTTACTTCATCATTAGCAATTTTTTCTAATGACCCTTTAATAGCTTCAAGTGAACCACCAACATCAGTTTTAATAATTACTGGAAGTTGTTTAATTTTACCTTCTGCAATTAAACCACTCATTTCTTCTAATGAAACTTTTGTAGATTTAGATAACTCTTTTGCTCTTTCATGTTCAGCTCTCTTAGTTGCTATATCTCTTGCTTCTTTATCAGAATCTTGTGCAACCATAATAGCACCAGCAGCAGGAACTTCATTTAAACCTAAAACAGAACCAGTTTCTGATAAACCTAATTCTTTAACTGGTTTTCCCATATCATTAGTAATTGCTTTAACTCTACCATAAGTAGTATCACAAACAATATTATCTCCAACTCTTAAAGTACCATTTTCAACAATAATTGTAGCAACAGGTCCTCTACCTTTTTCAAGTAAAGACTCAACAACTGTAGCTTTTGCTTTAGCAGTTGGATCAGCTTTAAGCTCTAAAATTTCAGCTTGAAGTAAAATATTCTCTAATAAATCATCAATTCCCGCACCAGTTTTTGCTGATACTCCAATAAATTCTATATCTCCACCCCAATCTACAGGAGTCATATCTCTTTCTGCCATTTGAGATTTAACCATATCAATATTAGCAGCCTCTTTATCTATTTTATTTACAGCAACAATAATAGGACAGCCAGATGCTCTTGCATGAGAAATAACTTCTTCAGTTTGTTGTTTTACACCATCATCAGCTGCAACAACAATAATTACAATATCAGTTACACTAGCACCTCTTGCTCTCATAGCAGAGAATGCGGCGTGACCTGGTGTATCAACAAAAGTGATTTTTTCACCATTTTTTTCAACAGTATAAGATGAAATATGTTGTGTAATTCCACCAGCTTCTCCTGCTGCAATTTTAGATTCTCTAATTTTATCTAATAATGATGTTTTACCATGATCAACGTGTCCCATAATTGTAACTACAGGAGGTCTAGTCTCAAAGTTTGAATCATCAATATCTTCTTCATTATACTCTTCAACATAGTTAGCATCTTCTAAAGCATCTTTTACTGTTACTTCAATTTCAAACTCTTCTCCAAGAATCTCTAATTCATCTTGTTTTAAGAAGTCATTTTTAGTAACCATCATTCCTAAACCAAATAGAACACTAATTACTTCAGATGCAGATTTTCCACAAGCTTCAGCAAATTCATATACTCTAATATCTTCAGGAATTGTAACTTCTTTTATTTCAATATTCTCTTCTGCTTTTCTTACTTTTTTCTTTCTTTTTCTTCTTTTTAAACCTTGTGGTCTATTACCAAATGCAGCTGGTTTTGAACCTCTTGCTTGCTTATTTGGATTAGTATTTGTTTTTTGTTCTTCAAAAAGTTTAGAAGTATCAGATAAATCCATATCAAGTAAAACAACTTCTTCACCTAAAAGTGAATCAGTAGAAGTATTATTGAATTCATTGTTATCTCTTTGAACTTCAAGTTTTTTACCATGAGTTTGAGTTTTTGCTGGTTGTTTTTTCTTTTTAGCTTTTGCTTTTTTTGCAGCTTCTTCATTTACATTAGCTTGAGGAGTAATTTTTTTCTCTTCTTTTTCACCACCTAAAATTTCACTAAGTGATTTCATTTTAGCTTTATCTGTTGAAGGAGAATGAGTTATTATTTCTTCTTTTGGTTCAGGTCTTGGTTTTTTCTTCTTAATAATTTTAAGACCTCTTCTTTTTGGAATAATCTTTTTAGGTTTATTCTCTACTTTTTCTTCTACTACTTTTTCTTCTTCTTTTTTTTCTACACTTTTAATAGGTTTAGATATAGCTTCTTCTTTCTTCTCAGTTTTAATTTCTTCAACCTTTTTAGGTGCTTCTTCTTTTTTTTCTTCTTTTTTTGAGTCTTTTTCAACTACTGTCTCAACTTTTTTTGGCGTAGTTTTCTTTGGTGCCGGTGTAGCTTTTGCTGCTAACTTTTTACTTTTACCGGTCATTATATAGTTTGCAATTTCTTCTGCATCTTCATAAGAAACTGCACTTTGAGGCGATTTAAGTTCAATATTTAAATCTTTTGCTTTCGTTATTACTTCTTGACTACTTGCTCCTGCCTCATCTGCAATTTCATAAACTCTTACTTTATCTGACATCTGCTAAAATCTCCTTAAGTTGTAGAACATACTTATCTTTATTTTTACACTCTCTACATAGTGCGTTTTCAAATCTTTTATAATCTTTTTGATTATTATCTTCTTGTACTTTTTTTATACATGAATTACAAAGATAAAAACTTCTACCTTTGTTATTATATAGTACAATTTCTTTTTCTTCACATTTTAACCTTAACAACTCATTTTGTTCAAATTTTCCTCTACAAAAAATACAAGTTCTTAAGGTTTTTTTCGAATTAGCCAATTATTATACCTAAAATATACTTATTTATCAAAAAACTTATAAATCTATCTTTACACCAGTATTATCAAAATCACTTGTAAATACTTTAAAATGTGAAAATCTATTTCTTAATGCCTTTTCAATTCTCTTTCCATCATCTGCAAAACATATAGAAAATAGTGTTGAACCAGAACCTGAAAGTGTACTCATTAAAGCTCCGTTTCTAAGAGCAGTTTTTTGTACATCAAATAACTCTGGCATTTGTTTCATTCTATATTTTTGATGAACTTTATCTAAAGATGCCGTTCTCAACATCTTCCAATCTTCATTCATAAATGCTGCTGTTAATAAAGATGAATGAGAAATATTAAAAATAACATCATCTTTTGAGTATTTAAAAGGTAAAGTTTTTCTTGATAATTGAGTAGATATTGGTCTATTAGGTACAACAATTACAGCTTTTAAAGCTTTTGGTATTGATTTATTAATATATCTAACTTCATTTTCTTGTACTGTTGCAACATTAAATCCACCCATTACAGCAGGTGTAATATTATCTGGATGATTTTCATAAGCTAAAGCTAAATTTAGTAACTTATTTTTATCAAGTCTAATTCCCTCAATAGCATAAGCACTAGCAATTGCTGATACAATTACAGCAGAAGAACTTCCTAAACCTCTTGATAAAGGAATTTCATTAAAAAATTCAAATCTAAAATGCCTTTTTTTATGAGACAAATTATGGTAAAAATCATTAAATATAGAGATAAACATATTGTTATCTTTTAGTACTGGATTATTTGCACCCTCACCTTTTAATGACACACTATGAAATTTTGATGGTCTAATTATAACTTGATTTTTCATTGTGATTGCAAGACCTAGGGAATCAAAACCAGGTCCTAAATTTGCACTAGTAGCTGGAACGCTTACTTTCATCTATTTCCTTCTTAAACAGCAGGTAAATTATAAATTGGTAATGTCTGTTTATTAAAATTTATTTTATTTATACTCTTAGGTAATTCAAAGTCGCGAATTATACAATCTTTTTCTAAAAAGTCTACTTTAATTTCATTTTCTTCTTGAATAAAATATTTTTTACCTAAAGCTTTTATTGGAGAGTTTTTATTAAATTCAAAACCACTACAAGCTCTTAATTGAATATTTTTAGTAATACTAATTGTTTTTAAAAATACATAAGAAACTTTTATAGCCATGTAAGAACCTGGAGTATTTACATAATTTAATCTATTAATTTCATATTTTTTTAATATTTCTTCAAAAAGTTTTGGAAGTAAATCAGAAGTTTTTCCCTCTAACTTATACTCTTTAATCAAATTTTCATTTTCATAAATACCTATTAAAATAGGATTTGAAATACTTATAACTAAAACTTCAGTCAAATTTTTATCCTAAACTTCAACTCTTGAATAAGCTAATTCAAACACTTCTGCTTCTTCATTAGCCTCTTCTAAATCTATAATTTCATAGTTTTCTTTATCTTTATAAAGCTCTTTTGTTAAAAGATGATTTAAATGATGACTTCCTGCAATTGCATCATATTCCCCTACAAGAGTATATCCAAGTAAAGCCATATCACCAATTGCATCAAGAATCTTATGTCTTACAAACTCATCATTATATCTTAAGCCCTCTGGATTTAAAACCTTTGATTGATCTAAAACTATAGCATTTTCCATAGATCCACCTTTAGCAAGACCAATACTTCTTAAATATTGTACTTCATGTAAAAAACCAAATGTTCTTGCTCTACTAATATTCTCTTTATATTCAGCAATAGAGTAATCAAAATGAAAATTTTGCTCCCCAATAGAAGGATGATCAAAATCAATCTTAAAATCATAAATGATTCTATTTGAAGGTTTTAAACAAACTCTTTTACCCTCAGCAGTTGTAACTTCAACTTCTTTTTTAACTTTTATTGCTTTTTTTGATTTATTTAACTCTTTTATTCCTGCTTCTTCAATAAGCATACAATAACCTGATGAACTTCCATCTAATACAGGAACTTCATCATTATCAATAACAACTCTTAAATTATCAATTCCATAAGCATAAACAGCTGATAATAAGTGCTCAATTGTTGAAACAACAACATCATCTTTTCCAATTACTGTAGCCATTTTCGTATCAACCACATTTTCAATTGCCAAAGGAATAGTTACCCCAGCGTCTACTCTATAAAAAACTATCCCCATGTCAGAGTCTAATGGTTCTAATTTCATTTTTACAGGAACACCTTTATGTAAACCTACTCCAACAATTTCTACACTCTTAGCTATTGTTCTTTGTTTCATTTAGTATCTATCACTTTCTTTGCTTGATTTAATATCTTTTTAACATTTATATCTATCCATTTTTTATCCATCCACTCTAATGGATTTACTTCAAGACCTTGAACCAAAACTCCAAAATGTAAATGATCTCCAAATACAGCCCCAGTTGAACCAGTATTTGCTATATATTGTTTAGCATTTACAAAATCATTTAATTCAATATTTAACTTACTTGTATGTGCATATAAAGTAGCTAAACCAAATCCATGGTCTATAATAGCAGTATGTCCATAAATTCCTAGATAATCTTTGAATATTACTTTTCCAGGGTTAGTTACATAAATTTTTGCATTTCTGATACTTGCCCAATCCATACCTAAGTGCCAAGCTTCATCAATCTTTTCACCTTTATAATAATAATGTCTTCGCTCTGCATATCTAGAAAAAGTCTTTGAACCTCTTAATTGTTTGAAAGCATCTAAATCAAATTTTGAAACTTGTGAAAAATCTAAGTTCTGTCTCGAAACATCTTTTAAAAGTTTCACATTTTGAGCTCTTAAGTCTTTATTTGTAGCAACAAATGCCTCAGCAGTTCCCTCTGGAATATCAAATCCACTTTTAGAAAGTACATTTTTACTTACTTTTTCTACAAAACTTTTAGAAATTTTAATATTATCTACTTTTACTTTTAACTCTTTTATATAATAAGGTACTTTAGTAGTAGTTTTATTTCCCGCTTTATCAATAGCTATCAAATTTACTCTTTTAAACTCTTCTATTGTAACAGGCCAAGCAATAATCGCCATATAAAAATTCTTCTTATAAAAAGGAATAAGTTCAAACCTTTCTTCCTCATTAAATGAAATATAAAAATCTTTTAAATTTTCATCTTTTACTTCAACAACAACTGTAGCACTTCCACCTTGTCTTATTAAATAAGAATTACTAACTACATTTGCTATAGGTTTTTTTCTATCAATATCAATAACAAAATCTTTACTAGTTATATTTCCATTAAAAAAATTCCATTTACTGTTATCAACTACTTGAGTTTTTAAAACTATTTGTTTAGGAGGAGTGTTAAGTCTATTAAATTTAGGCGGAATAATTTCTACAACTATATTTTTTGCATCATTATTTAGAATTTTTGTTTCTAACTTAACTAATTTATCTCCATCTAAATATGCTACTTTATAAGATTTAATTCCATTATCATCAGTAAATTTTAATTTTAACGGTTTTTTAAAATTCCAAAACTTATCTCCTGTATAAACAACTTTAGGGGCATTCTTTTCAAAAGTTGGTGAAAAAAATACAAAAGCTGTAACAGCTATTATTAAAAGAACAACAATATATATTAATAAATTTTTAACTTTATTACTCTTTTTTCTATTTATAAAACTCAAAAATTTCCTTTATAACTAAATTTTTTGCTTCTTGTTCATCTATTGTATCAATAGTACAACCAGCAGCATTTAGGTGTCCTCCACCATCAAATTGTGAAGCAATTCTAGCAACATCAAATTTTCCTTTTGAACGTAAAGAAACCCTTGTGCTTCCATTTACTATTCTTACGAAAAAAGCAACCCTTACTATTGCCATACTCATAATCATATCTAAGGCATCTTCACAATCTCTATTGTGAGCACCTGTTTGTTTAAACCATTTTTCTTTTGCATAAATAGAAGCAACTTCACCTTCTTTATAAAGTTCTAAACTATTTAATACCTTAGGTATGATTCTATATTTAGCTAGTGAGTCTCTTCTTAAAAGCTTATTTGCTATTGAAGAAGGATTTGCTCCACATTGAACTAAAAAATTAACTTTATCAAAAGTTAATTCATCACATCTTCCTAAAGAAAAAGCTAAAGAGTCATCATAAATACCTACATAAAGTGCAGTTGCTGAATTCTTTGTAATATATAATCCATTATGTTTAAAAAAATCATAAACAATCTCAGCTGTTGAACTTTTCATTGGATCTACTATATTTATAGTTCCAAAACTATCATTTGATTTATGATGATCAAAGTTTATCAAAGGAATATTAGAATCTAGTTCAAATCCTAATCTTTTATATGTTCCGCAATCCACAGATATAGCTAAGTCAAAAAACTTAGGTAACTGATCTGTGATTTTGTCAAACCTTTCTATAAAATTTAAGTTTTCAGGTAAATCAGAACTTATATTAAATACCTTATGTTTAATTTTATTTTCATGAAATAAATTTGAAAGTGCTAATGCTGAACCAATAGAATCAGGGTCTGGGTTAACATGAGTAATAATTAAAATATATTTACTCTTTTCTATTAGATTTAAGGCTTTTGTATAATCAGCCATATCTATTTTATTACTAACAATAAAATCTTTCTTCAACCCTTCTCCTTTAACTGCATCTCAATTTTATTAAACTTATACTAACAAAAAGTTAACAATATTTTACTTCTCTTAGTCAAATTTCATTGAAAAGTCTAACCATGTAGCTTGATGAATAATACTTCCACTACTTATAGCGTCTACACCTGTTTTTGCATAAGTTTGAATAGTATCAAGATTAATATTTCCACTAGCTTCTAGTAAAATATGTGGATATTTTTCATCTCTATACTTAACTACTTCTTTGATTTGTTCAGGAGTCATATTATCACACATAATAATATCAGCACCTGCTTCCATTGCTTCTTCAACTTGAGGAAAAGTTTCACACTCTATCTCAATTTTTGTAACCCATGAAATTCTTTTTCTTGCTTTTTTAATAAATTCTTTTAAATTTTTAATAGTTCTTAAGTGCGTATCTTTAAGCATTAAACAATCATCAAGTCCAAGTCTGTGATTTATAGAACCACCTACTCTACTTGCATACTTTTCAAAATCTCTTAATTGAGGTCTTGTTTTTCTTGTATCAAGTAAAACAACATCATAACCTTCTAAGAGTTTTGCATATTTATTTGCCATAGTAGCAATACCACTTGCATGTTGAAGCATATTTAAAAAAGTTCTCTCAGATGAAAGTAAAATTGAAGCCTTACCTTCAAGTTCAGCGATAACTTCACCTGCTTTTATTTCATCACCATCTCTTTTTAAAAATTTACAATCAAACTTTTCAGTTCTTGCTAATACCTTTGCATATTGAATTCCTGCAACAATACCATCTGATTTAGAAATTGCTCTTGCTGTAAATCTACCTTTTGGAGCCACATCAAAAAATAAATCTCCTCTTCCATTATCTTCAATAATGGCATTTTTAACAAACTTTTTTATGTTTATCATACTTCAAACATCCTTTCTAATGCTATTCTTGCATATTTTACAGTCTCTTCATCAACAAAAATCTCATTCTCTTTTGAGATATTATCATCTTTAATAGATTTTAAAGTATTGTAAACATCTTCAAGTGTTGTTTCATTCATTGTTGGACACTCAGGTTTTGTAGAGCTTAAAATATAAGTATTTTTCTCTCTTAATCTATTTACCATATTGAACTCAGTTCCTACAGCAATTTTTTGATCTTCTGGTAACTCTTTAATATAAGTAATTAATTGAGAAGTTGAACCTACAAAATCAGCTTCATCACAAATAGAAGGATCACATTCTGGGTGAACTGCTATTAAGATATCTGGATATTTGTTTCTATAAAACTCTATATCCTCCACAGTAAACTGCTGATGTACTGAACAAAAGCCGTTATAACATATAATATCAGCCTCTTTTAAATCAGTCCCCTCACCAACAACTGCTGATTTTAGATTTAAAGATTTTGCAAAATTTTGTCCTAAACATCTATCTGGAACAAAAAATATTTTTTTACCAGACTTTAAACCTTTTTCAATAATTTTATAGGCATTTGATGAAGTACAAACCATTCCACCCATTTCACCAACTCTTGCTTTTACTCTTGCACTTGAGTTGATATATGTAATAGGCAAAATATTTTCATTTGGAATTCCGGCATCATTTATCTGTTTTAAATTTTGCTCGTAATAACCTTCATCAATCATTCTTGCCATTGCACAACAGGCAATTTTTGGCATTAAAACTCTTTTTTGTGGATCAAGTACTTTTACACTCTCTCCCATAAAACCAACACCACAAAATACAATAAATTTTGATTTTGTTAGTTTTGCTTTTTTGGCTAGTTCTAAAGAGTCACCTGTAATATCTGCTAATTCAAAAACTTCATCTCTTTGGTAAAAGTGAGCTACAAGTGTTACATCTAGCTCCTCTTTAAGCTTTATTATCTCTTCTTTTAAATTCAAAATAAACCTTCAATAAAACATATTTAAATGATAATATAACTAAATTTTAGTTATAATCCTTTTAACTAAAAAGGTGAAAACTCACTACAGACAATAAATAAAGGTAATAAATGGATTTTTTAACAAACCCTAATATGCTATTTTATCTAGCTGCATATTTAATAGGTTCTATTCCTTTTGGACTACTACTTGCAAAAACTTTCGCAGGAGTTGACATCAAATCTCAAGGAAGTAAATCAATTGGTGCAACAAATGTACTAAGAGTAGTAAAGCAAACAAATCCAAGCTTAGCAAAAAAACTAGGTATCGCAACAGTTATACTTGATGCACTAAAAGGTACAGTAGTTATTTTAATAGCAATGAGTATGGGAATGAGTGAACAAACACTTTGGGCTATTGCAGTTTTAGCTGTTTTAGGTCACTGCTACTCTATATATTTAGGACTTGAAGGTGGAAAAGGAGTTGCTACAGGACTTGGTGTATATATAGCGCTAGTGCCAGTTGCTACTTTAATAGGAGCACTTACTTGGATAATAGCTGCAAAAGTACTTAAAATATCATCTGTATCTTCACTTTTAGGATTAACAACAGTAATAATAAGTGCAACACTTATGAATGATGGATTAAATATAGGCTCAAATGTACCAATGTACTTAATCGCCTTTATCATATACTATAAACATATCCCAAATATAGTAAGAGTAATAAAGGGAGAGGAAAAAAAAGTTATCTAACATAAGTTTTTTTTCCAAATAAAAAGAGAGTTAAATAAAACTAACTTCTCTTTTTTTATAACAACTCTATCATCCTTAATTTTTAATATAATATACTCAATACAAAATTACAAAATAAATTTATTCACAATACTTTAAAAATTTAATACTTAATACAAGGAAAGACAAATGAAGCAAAATCTAACAATAAACATAAAACAACTAACATTTAAATGTATAATAGGAATACTTCCTTTTGAAAGAAAAGAAAAACAAAGAGTAATTATTAATATTTCATTTAATTACACATACAAAAAAGATTACTTTATAGATTATAGTGAGATATCAAATTATTTAAAAAAACAGATGAAAAAGAAGAAATTTGAGTTACTAGAAGAGGCTATCGCCCATATAGAGGCAAAGCTATACAAAATGTATAAAATAAATGACTTAAAAATAGAAATAATAAAGCCAGATATTTTAAGTGATTGTATTGTATCACTAAGTAATTAATCAAGGGTTAATGAGCTGTTAATTAAAAGTAACCTTAAATTAACACACAATTAACATGAAAAAGATAACTTTTAAGAAAACTTTAAAATTTAGTGCTGTAGAATGACCGTAACGGTAAGCCGGAAAAGTTTTAAAACTAGTTTTTAAATGAGTTCGCGCGCTCCGGTAAACTGATAAAAGATTTCGAAATTTTAGGAGAACAAATGAAAAAAATCGCAAAATTAAGTTTAGTAGCTGCAATGGCTATGACTGCAGCAAACGCTGGATCATTAGAAGAAGCAATCAAAGGTGTTGATATTTCTGGTAACTTCACATTTGAATATAAAGATGTAAATAATGATACTGCAACTAATAAAGAATCTAATCAAGAAAATGAGTATGATTTAGAATTAACTGCAAAAGTTCCAGTTAATGATATGGTTAAAGCAATCATTAAAATTGACGTAAATGACGAAGAAAGTCAAGATTCTGGTGCAAATAATAACAAAAATGTTGATGTAGAAGATGCATACTTCCAATTTACAACACAATACGCTACAATTAATGTAGGTCAACAAAATATCCCTGGACCATTTACTGATGGTCAACAAGGTACTGGTATTGTTGCATTAGCTCCTGTTGGACCTGTAACATTAGCTGCTGGTTACTTTAATAACCACACAGTAACTGGTGTTAAAGATAGAAATGCAATGGAAGTTGCTGCATTAGCTAATATTGCTGGTGTAAATGCTGAAATCTGGTATGCAGATGTTGATGAAGTATTAGACGTATATAATGTTAAAGCTTCTACAAAAGTAGGACCAGTTGCATTAATGGCACAATATACAAGTTCAGAAGAAGATGCAGCTGGATCTAAAAAAGATACAGAATTAAATGTAACTGCTGCACTTGACTTAGATGTAGTTGAAGTTAATGCTGCATATATCGCAACTGGTGATGACAATGATAGAGGTGTTGCAATTGATAAAGACGATGATGCAACAGCAACTTGGGCTTTAGAGCAATTAGTTGCAGTTGATAAAACAGATGCAGACTTTTATGCTTTAGGTGTTAATGGTAACGTTACAAGTAACATTAATTTAGCACTTGATTATGCAGGTGGTGACTATATGAATGGAACTGCTAAAACTGATGTTGAAGAGATTTTATTCACTGCTAAATATCAAATGTCTAAAAACTTCAAAATCAGAGCATTATACTCTATCTATGAAGAAGAAGCAGGATCTACAACTACTGTAGATTCAACAAAAGGTGCAATTGAGTTAAAATACTCTTTCTAATAATAGAATAGATTGTTTACTTACTAAACTTATTTAAAAGGTTAGGGCTTTGCTCTAACCTTTTTTTTTACCTAAAAATTTTATATAAGAGTATTTATGCTAAACTATCCTTTTTAAATAAAAGGATAAAAATTGAGACTTTTAAAACCCCTAACACTTACACTCTTAACAACATCAACACTTTTTGCACAAACAACTATGTGTTTTAAAGAAAACCATAACTCTATGAGTACTATTGAAAACACTAAACTTGATGGAGGAGAGTGTAAAAGTATATATACTGTGAAAGAAATGAAAAAAAATGGTTGGAATGTAGATGATATAAAAATTACTACAACAAATAAAGGAAAATATAACTTTATATATATTTTCAAAAACTCTAAATCTTCATCTAATTTTATAAATGTAAATTCTAATCT
Organism: Arcobacter sp. YIC-80; assembly: GCF_044841725.1. NCBI lineage: Bacteria > Pseudomonadati > Campylobacterota > Epsilonproteobacteria > Campylobacterales > Arcobacteraceae > Arcobacter > Arcobacter sp. YIC-80. The sequence continues at coordinate 129,846 of NZ_JBJBSI010000004.1, forward strand.
TACTTCAGAAGAACTTGAAGCTAAAATTATAAAAAAACTTGAAGCTAAAAAAGAACAAGAGAGAAAAGAACAAGAGATAAAAAGAAAAATTGACTTAAAAGAAAAAGGTCAAAAAATATATACTAAAAAATGTCAAACATGTCATGGTTCAAAAGGTGAAATTGAAGCTTATAATAGTTCAAAAAAGCTAAATAGTTTATCATTAGAAGAGATACAAGATGCAGTTGCAAGATATACAAATTCTCATGAATATGGAAATGGAAATCAATTTATTATGAGACCTTATGCAGCAAGTGTCAATAATAATGAACTTGAAGCAATATATCAATACTTAAATAGCATAAATAAGTAAGGTAAAATAGTTTGGATGCATACGAATATAGTGAACTATTAAAAACATTAAATACTAAACTTGAAAATATTAAAGGTATTTTAAAACCTGATGAATTAAATACTAGACTAAAAGAAATAGAAGAGTTAGAAGCTCAACAAGACTTTTGGAATGATGTAGAAACAGCTACAAAAATTGGTATTGAAAAAAATAGAATACTTTCAAAACTTAGTAAATTCAACAAAGCAAATGAAGCCTTAAGTGGGACAAATGAACTTTATGAATTAGCAAATGAAGAAAAAGATGAAGATACTATTGAAATGCTTTATGAAGAAGCACAAGAACTAAAAGAGCTTATAAAATCAACTGAGATATCTGTAATGCTAAGTAACCCTGATGATGCTTCAAATGCTATAGTTTCTATTCACCCAGGTGCAGGTGGAACAGAGTCACAAGACTGGGCTTCTATGCTTTATAGAATGTATTTAAGATGGGCAGAAAGATCAAACTTCAAAATTGAACTACTTGATTATCAACCAGGAGAAGAAGCTGGAATTAAAGATGTCTCTTTTATAGTAAAAGGTGAAAATGCTTATGGCTATTTAAAAGCTGAAAATGGTATTCACAGACTTGTTAGAATCTCGCCTTTTGATTCAAATGCAAAAAGACATACTTCTTTTGCTTCTGTTATGGTAAGTCCAGAAATTGATGATAATATTGATATTGAAATTGAAGATAAAGATATTAGAATAGATACATATAGAGCAAGTGGAGCTGGTGGTCAACATGTAAATAAAACTGAATCAGCTATTAGAATCACTCATATAGAGTCAGGTATTGTAGTACAATGTCAAAATGACAGAAGTCAACATAAAAATAAAGCAAGTGCTATGAAAATGCTTAAATCAAGGCTATACGAATTAGAACTTGAAAAACAAAAAGCAGATAAAGATGGTGTTGAAAAAAGTGAAATTGGATGGGGTCATCAAATTAGATCTTATGTACTTCAACCTTATCAACAAGTAAAAGATACAAGAAGTAATATTGGTTATTCAAATGTTGATGCTATTTTAGATGGAGATATTACTAAGATTATTGAAGATGTATTAATAGCTACAAGTAAATAAAACTAAAATTCAATTTAAAAGTGCGAATCAATTCGCACTTATTTTCAAAAACTATTCCCTATTACAAATAGTTTTATATATACAAAAATTACAAGAGGACTTTTGTTGCGTTTTCTCAAAATTTATATCACTCTTACTAAGTTCTTTTAAGTCATTAAGCTTTTCACTTAATAATTCTAATTTTTTATCAAGAGCAATTTCTTCTATTAATTTTGTAGAATTTAAATCATAATAAAAAGTATCAATTGTATCTGTTTTATATAATTCGTTTACAGCTAAATAATAAAACTCTAATTGAAAATCAATAGATTTATCATAGTTTTTTAAAGTATCTACCTTTAAAGTAGATGATGTTTTATAATCAATAACTTCATATCTGTTTGTTTGATTATTAAAATCGATTCTATCAACAATACCTTTTAAATTTATTCCTTCAAAATTAATATCAAATCTTTTCTCTAAACCTAATATTCTTGAATTCTCTAATCTTTTTGAATCATATAAATAAAAATCATAAAGTTTCTTTTTCCATATTTCCAGATCAAGTGCTAAAAGTGGATTTTCACTTCTATATTCATTAAATAGGTTTTCAATTTTTCTAAAATCTAATTCTAATGATGTATTATCAACTGTATAATACCTTTCAAGTATTTTATGAACAATATCGCCAAGTTCAAATGCCTTTGGTTTCAAAGAAGTATAATGCTCTTTAATTTTTAAAATATATTGTAAATAAAACTTTCTTTTACAATCTAAAAAAGTTTTCAAAGAACTAGCTGACCAAGAAAATTTTGTTAAATCAACTCTATCAATTATATCTTTATCAAAATGCTTTAAAGTATGATTATTATATAAAATATGTCTATAAGAATTATCATAAACACCATAATCAACTTTTTCTTTAAAAAGTTCATTTGCAAATCTTGTAATTTGATTTGAATCAGAGTTAACATAAGAAATATAAATTTCTTTTGAAGAATCAATCAATCTTTTATAATAATATTTTTGAAGTAATTCTCTATCACTTAATGTTGGAAGATTTGTCATTGCTTTAATCTTTGATGATAAAAACTTATCTTTTACAGAAGCCTTTGGAATAAATTGTTCATTAAAATCACAAACAATAATTGCATCAAATATATTTGCTCTTGTTTCAAGTAATCCTAGAACGGTTATTTTCCCAGAATTAATATCATCTAATTTAATCTCATTTATTCTTTGTAATAATATTTTATATACATCTTTTACTAATAATGAATTAGAAGAAGAAAATAGTAGCCTTTTTAACTTGTAAATTAAGTCATCAAATTTTTGTAATATTTCATTATTAGTTTCAAATGTTTTTATATAATCACATAAAAAATCAAAGTTTTCAATAGTACAAATTTTTGTATAAATTTTTTGAATATTATCATCAACAAACTTTTTATCTATTTTAAGATATCTTAGTCTTTCTATAGTCACTATTTCTTTTTCATTAAGATAGTTATATATTGCATTTGAAACCTCAAAAAGCTTCCTATTTTCTATAGATTTTCCCATAGCAAAGTTAAAGTATCGTTCATTATCAAATAACTGCACTGTAGGAGCAAAACTCTCATCAGGTAATACTAAAGCCATATTAGATGGATTTATACCTTTTTTGATACATTCTGTAATTGATGACTTTATAAATGCAATTTGGTTTATTCTTGAAGTAAAACCTTTTATTTCAATATTTGTATTTTTTGATTCTAACTTTTTTTTATAAGTGATTTTTTTTTCATTCATATTTATTATATATTCAAAATCTATATCTATAATATCATCTAAAATAAAATCTTTAAAAACTTCTAAGGATTTTTGATTATATTCATTTGAAAAAAACTTTATATTTAAATTTACTCTTTCAGATATTGCTTTTATAATATCAAATTCAATCTTTGTAAAATAACCTTCAAAAATAAGATTTATTTCACTGAATTTATCTAAGTAATTTTTATTTAATTCATAATATTTAAAATAAGTAACTCTATCAACAAAATCATTTTTATCTAAGATATCTACATAATTATCATAAATTTTTGATAATATTTCAAGATGTTCAAAATAGTAATCATAGGTATCAGCTGTCTTAATCTCATTAATTGAAATTTTTTCACTTGAAAGTTCTGTAAAAAATCTATATATGTATTCATTTTGTTTTAAAAATTTTGTAAAACTATCAGATATACCAAGTTTTGAAATATCTAAATCTTTAATAGCTTCTTTTAAAAATAAAAATCTTTGTTCTTCATCACAATATTTTTTATTCTTAAGAATTATAGATTTTTTAAAAAACTCATCAATTGTTAAAGTAAAAGGTAAAAGAGTATTAGAATTTTTTTGATCACTCAAAAAAGTTCTAATCGCTCTTGAAGTTGGGAAAACGAAAAGTCTATTTTTTTCTAGCATTTGTTTTTATATAAATATAACCAATATTACCATCTATAGTAAAAGTACCTGTTATATTCCAATTATTCTCTTCTTCAATTTTAAATTGTGTTAAATAACCATTATTTTTAATCTTAAATTGACTATTATCTAAAATAATATCTTTATCAACCGTACTACTTTTAGTAACTTTAATATTAATGTCTATTTCTTTTTTAGTATTTGATTTTTTATCTATTGCAAATACTTTTATTGTATTTTGACCTAGTAACATAATATCTTTATGTCGAGATATTTTTTCTAATACTCTTTGTGAATATTTTATATCATCAACTTTTAAATCAAAAGTTTTATCATTTAAAACAAGTTTTAAATCATATAATTCTTTAAATTTTTTATTTGAATTTATAATATTATTATAATTTTCATCAACATCTTGATATTTTTTCATAAAGCTTTGATCTTCATCAATGTTAGCTTGAGAAGTACTATATATAGTCCATATAATCATTGAAAATACAAATGAAAATATTCCTATAAAAAAAAGTGGCCAATAATTTCTTTTCTTCATAAATTTATGATTTCCTTTTTCTTAAAACTGCATAAGTATAAGCCAATAATCCAAGAACAATCATTGTATACATAAACACACGCCAAATAGTACTTGAAACTTTTCCTTGATTTCCTATACTAGATTCAAGTTTAATTTCTTTTTTAGAAGCTAAAGTATCAGCTATAGCTGCATATCCATTTAGCATAGAAGCACTAACTTTTGCAAAAAGCGTATTTTTATCTTTAGAAGCTAATAAAGGCACAACATATCCATCTAAAATATCATCTTTATCTATATTTTTCTTTAATTCTTCATTAGAATAAATAAGATTTACATGAGTTTCTTCAATAAAAGCTGTTAAAAGAACATAAGGCTTTTGAAGTGCTGGCAAAATTTCATTTTCAAAATTTTTAATAGCGAGAAATTTCTTTTTCATAGGAAGTTCTTCATCTAAACCTAATGTTTGTTTTGTATAAATATAAACATTTACATTTAGTTTAGTTTTTACTTCATTTCCAATTTGATTGATTTTATCTTCTGCTCTTTTATCAATTAAATTATCATCATTGATAATAAAACCTTGAGCTAATAAGTTTTGTGATAAAAAAAATAGCAGTGAGAAAACCACTGCTATTTTAAAATTAACTAAATTTTTCATTTATCCAACGAACACTTTAGTAGAGTCAAAGAACCCATAGTAAGCTGTCATTACGGCAGAAACTAAAAGTAATACACCTATAATTTTTTCCATATTTTACTCCTTACTTACCATTACCAACAAGCTCATATTGCTTGTGGTTATCACTACTATTCATTTTTAAACCATTTAAATCTTGATTTATTTTATAGTAATTGTCAGCTTCGTCTTGTTGAACCTTAATACCATTAACAGTTAATACTGCTAAGATTGTAAGTAATAAAGCAGTTGCTATAAGCATCCCTGTAATACCATGTAATTTAAAGATTCCTCTTTCATTTTCATTCATTTGTGTATTTCCAGCCATATTACTCTCCTAAACTTCTAATATAAGTAGCTAATGCTTTTTCTTGAGTTTCGTTAAGTCTTCCATCAAAACTTGGCATTACACCAATGTTTCCTTTTTTACCATCTTTTAATACAGCCATAACAATTGCATCATCATATTCTCTAATATTTGGTGCAACGTAAGCCATACCTTTACCATCCATACCATGACATCCAGCACAAACACCATAAGCTGCTGGTTGTTCACCTTGGAATCCATTAGCTACGTACTCTGCAACTTCATTGATATCTTTTTCTTCTGTTAACATCATTGGAGGCATTCCAGCTGGGTATGCAGTTTTTAAATTGTTTGCACCATTTTTAATCACATCAACAACTTGATTTTTAGCAAATCTTTTTGTTAAATTATGAGCTTTACCATTAATACCCTCAGCATCTACACCATGACAAGGAGCACATTGTACTAAGAATAATGAACTACCCATAGCTTCAAGTGTTTCTTGTGAAGGATTTTCCCATTTAGCTTCAAACTTTTTATTGTATTCAATAGTTTCTTCATTCCATTGACCAATTTGTGAAAAACCATTAATTGGATAACCAACTGTAAAGTACCAAAACATCCAAAGAATAACACCGATAAATGCTAAACCCCATCCAGAAGGAATAGGATTTTTATATTCACCAATACCATCCCAGTTTTCTTCAGCTAAATCACCACTAGCTGTATCATTTTTCATTTGATTAACATATTTAAGTGCTACAAATACTGTAATTGTAATAATTGCTACAGCACCTAACATTGTTAAGCTGTTAATATAATCATCACCTTTAAAAGCATCACCTGCGGCAAAGTAAGTTCCTGCTAATAAAGCGATGATAAGAACAATTCCACCTACTACCATAGATTTCATCTTATTTCTCCTTATTATCTATATCTTTATCTTTTTTTCTATCTTCTAGAGGAACTGAAACATCTGCATCATCATGCACTAATTTTGAATATTTTTCAAAATCTCTTTCACCCTTTTTATCTCTTTTATATATAGAGTAAGCATAAGAGTAAAAAATAATAAATACAGCTAAAATCAAAAAGAATTTAGCATAACCTTGCACAGTAAGCAGTGTTTCATAATCCATTAAGAACCTCTATTTTAAAGAATTTAAATATGCAATTAATGCAACTATTTCAGGAACCTGACCGTTTGCAACAGCATCTTTTACAGCTTGATTTTTCATATCAGCAGCAATTTCTTTAGCATCTGCTTTTGCTTTAGCAATAGCAGTTTCAAAATCACCTAATGGAACATCAATATTACCATCACCATCGATATCTACATCATAAGGTGTATTAAATACTGTTTTTACTGTATATGCTTCTGCATAAGCAGTTTCTAAATCAGCAATATTCTCAAATTGGTGAGGATAAGCTGGCATAATTGAACCTGGTACAACAGATTCTGGATCTAACATGTGATTTTCATGCCAGTCAGTAGTTCTGTAGTTACCTACTCTCCATAAGTCTGGACCAGTTCTCTTTGATCCCCATAAGAATGGTCTATCATAAGCATACTCACCAGATAATGAATACATACCATATCTATCAGTTTCTGATTTAAATGGTCTAATTAATTGTGAGTGACACGCATTACAAGAATCTTTAATATATACTTGTCTACCTGCTAACTCTAATAATGTGTAAGGTTTAGTACCAACTGTTGGTCTAGACTGTTTTGCAAAATCAGGAATTACTTCAACAATACCTGCAAATGCAACAAAAATAAATACTAATACCGCAAAGAAAAACGGTCTTTGTTCAAACCAATGAAACATAATTTCCCCTCCTTCTTACGCAGCTACTGGTGTAGCATTAGCTGGTTCTTTGTCAAGTATTCTACCACATTTAACAGTTTTGTAAATGTTGTAAGCAAACATAAAGAATCCAATTAAGTATAATAATCCACCAACTGCTCTAATAGTATAGTATGGTTTTAATACAACTACTGTATCAATAAATGAGTAAACTAATGAACCATATTCATCATAAGCTCTCCACATCATACCTTGAGTAATTCCTGCAATCCACATAGAAGTAAAGTATAAAACAATACCTGTTGTTTGTAACCAGAATTGAGTATCCATTAATGATTTAGAGTATAATTCTCTTTTGTACATTCTTGGAACCATGTGATATAAAGCAGCCATAATCATAAATACAACCCAACCTAATACACCATCATGTACGTGACCAGGAATCCAGTCAGTAAAGTGTGCAATTGCATTTACAGATTTAATAGCTTGAATTGGCCCTTCAATTGTTGATAACATATAGAAAGTTGAAGCCAATACCATAAATTTAATTAGTGTATTTGTTTGTAATTGTTGCCATTCACCCTTCATTGTTAAAAGCATATTAATAGCTGATCCCCATGATGGTAAAATTAATACAACAGACATTACAGAACCCATAGTTTGCATCCAATCTGGAACAGTTGAATAAATAAGGTGGTGACCACCAGCCCATAAGTAAACAAATAATAATCCCCAGAATGCTAAGATCGACAATTTATATGAATAAACATTTTGACCAGATTCTTTAGGTAAAAAGTAATAAATTAAAGCAATAATTGGCGTTGTAAAAACGAATGCAACAGCATTGTGTCCATACCACCATTGTACTAATGCGTCATTTGTACCTGCATACATAGAAACAGAGTGAATCCACGATCCATAACCAGATACCATTGCAGTAGGAACTTCCATATTATTAAATAAGTATAACATTGCTACGGCAATAAATGTAGCAATCATATACCAAATTGAAATATATAAAGTTCTTTCTCTTCTAATTCCAATTAAACCAAAAATTGAAATTCCCCATAAAACCCACCATACAACAACTAAAATGTCTAGTGGCCACTCTAATTCAGCATACTCTTTTGAAGTTGTAATACCCATAAATAGAGTAACAACAGCTAAAAGAATTGTGATAAAATATAAAGCAAAATGTAATTTTGCAATAGCCATTAAAAATGGCGATTCTTTTAAAGAAACTTTTAATACTCTTTGAGAAAGGTAATACCATCCTGCAAAGATACCACTTAGAGCAAAACCAAAAGCAACACCATTAGTGTGTAAAGGTCTTAATCTACTGAAAGTACCATATTCCCCTGCTAAGTTATTTAAACCTGGGAAAGCTAGTTGAAACGCTAATATAACACCAATTGTCATACCAATGATACCAAACAAAATTGTTGCAAATGTAAAGGCTTTTGCAACTGAGTAATCGTACTCAATTTTTGCACCGTTTTGCATCAATCTCCTCCTACTAATTTTATATACAAGTCACAAATCGTCACTTATGCTAAATATTAGCTAAATGCCTCTAAAGTTTTACTTAATTTTAGTAGTATTTAAGTATTTTATTAACAAATATTTAACAATTAAATAACAACTCTATAATGATAATAATTATCTGTTTTGCTATTTTAATGTTATTTTTCTTATTTACAGTTTTATATAATCTAAACTTATGTTTTTGTTGAATCTATTGGATAAACATATATTTTAAAAGGCCTTATTATAGGCTTTTGTTATTGCTTTTAGTTTTAAAAAGTTGAATTTTTATAAATCTAATATTTTATTTTTCTTTAAATATGATTATTTTAAAGTAGAATAAAAGCTTAATATGAATGATTTTTCAGTCAAATTACATAATTAGCAATTAATAATAGTTATTTAGTAAATTTTATTATTAACTTGGAAGTTTTATCACTTCCAATTTTTTAGTGTTTGCTGAGTCTCTCTTTGCATGGTTTTTCTCTTCATATCTTCTCTTTTATCATGAAGTTTTTTACCTTGAGCTGTTGCGATTTGTACTTTCACTATATTTTTTTTATTAAAGTAAAGTTTTAATGCAACAATTGTAATTCCATCTTTAGTAACTTTTGTATGTAATTTTTCAATTTCTTTTCGATGAAGTAAAAGTTTTCTATCTCTTCTTTCATTAGGTCTAAAAGTTGTATGTGCTGTACTTAAATGAGAAATATGCATATTTAGTAAAAATACTTCATCTTTTATGATTCTAATGTGAGTATCTTTTAAATTAACTCTACCTTCTCTAATAGCTTTTACCTCACTACCTTGAAGAGAAATTCCAGCTTCATAAGTATCTAATATATGATAATCATGCCATGCTTTTTTATTTTTAAAAACTAAGCTCTTTTCTTTTTCTTTTTTTGCCATTTACTTTTCCTCATTTATAGTGAAAAACGAACTTCCACTTCCACTAAAATACCATTTTTCTTTTGAGTATTCTTCCAATTCTGGCTTAGCCATAATTGCAGGTTCATATAAATCATTTGCTTCTTTTATATTAAGCTCATTCAAAATATCAATTGATTTCATACTTAATAGCTTTGCTCTTTCTTCTTCATTTATTTCTTTATAAAAATATTCTCTAAAAAATGTAAAGATTTTTCCTGTGTCACATTTTACATTTGGTGTTATTGTTTTTATATTTAAAGGCTCTTCCTCAAATTTTTCTACAATTTCTCCAATACCAGTAACATTTGCACTTTCATATTCGTATACAAAAAATGGAACATCTGCACCAATTTTCACTGCTATTTCACATAGTTCATCTTTTGTTAAATCTAAATTACAATATTTATTAGCCATTATTAAAAAAGTTGCTGCATTAGAACTACCACCTCCCAATCCAGCAAATTCAGGAATATTTTTCTCTATTTTTACACTGTATTCTTTAAAAAATTCTTCAACATTCTTCAAGTGTTTTATCAAATTGTATGCTTTATATACAGTATTTGATTCTAATTTACACCCAAAATTCCCTATAATATTAAATGCTTTCCTATTCGTTTTAACAAAAGAGAATTCGTCATACATATTATGAACTCGAACAAACCTAGATACAAGTTCATGGTATGTATCTCTTTTTCCTGAAATTTTTAAAAAGATATTTACTTTTGCATAAGATTTTGCGTACATTATAAAGAAACCTTATTTAATAGATATTTTACTTCTTTATTTTCAATTTGGATTATACTAAAAAACTCATCAAATACTATTAGATATTTTCCATCATTTTTATTTTCTAAATACTCTATTGATATTTTTCTTCCCGTATCAAGCCATTCTTTTGTTCCAAAGTATTTATTTTTTGGTAAATCTAAATAATCAAGTGGATTTAAATCTTTTTCATTTTCATAGAAAAACTTACCTTCATTAATTCTTTCAAGATATGATAAAGTTCCTTTTCTTAAAAGTTTACTTAGCAATATTTGAGCTAGACTTCTAATATATGAACCTTCACTTACTGAACTTTCAAAAGTAATAAAAGGATGATTATATGATATTAATTTAGTATTATAAACTCTCATAGATGACTTTTTCATTTGCACATCTTTACCTTCTCTGGCTAAATCATAAGCTCTTTTACCATTTATTTTCTTTGCAGAAAATTTAGGAGGATAATATTCATGAACACCAATAAGATTCTTCACTTCTTTTTCAATAACTTCTAAATCAAGCTTTTCTTCATTTTCAATACTAATCATATTTTCAATATCTAATGATTCAGATTGAGCTCCTAACCAAATAACTGCTCTATAAGTTTTAGGTGTTTTACTCATATAATTAAATAGTTTTGAATACTGTCCAAAAGCTACAATTAAACATCCACAAGCAAAGGGATCTAAAGTTCCACTAAAACCTGCTTTTTTATTTTTATATTTTCTTTTTATTTCATTTAAATAAGAGTTTGAACTTCTAAATATTGGTTTTTTTACAACAAACAATTTATTTAAGGGTTCTTTATTATATAATTTCTTTTGCAAAGAAAACCTCTTATATTTTTTCTACAAATGAAGATAGAATATCTCTTCTTTGTCCACCAAAATTAATTGTTAGTTTATAATCTTTACCAGCTTTATTTGCTTTTTGAACTCTACCCATACCAAATATTTTATGTTGAACCAAATCACCTTTTTTGAAAGATGAATGCTTCTCAATTGTTAAACAACCTTTTATAAGTCCTGATTCACTCAAAAACCTTGATTTATTTAAAACGGCTCTTTTCCCTTTATAAAATCTTGAGTGAGCAAACGATAAAGTTAAATTATCCATAGCTCTTGTAATAGCAACATAACCTAATCTTCTTTCTTCTTCTATATCACTACCATCACCTGTTATAGGGAAAAAACCTTCTTCAAAACCGATAATAAAAAGATGTTTAAATTCTAAACCTTTTGAAGCATGAATACTCATCATCGAAACAGCTTCATTATAAAGTCCATCATTTTCACTTTCAAGTGCAATTTCATTTAAAAAATCTTTTAAATCTAAGTGAGGATTTTGAATAAAGAAATCTCTTATATATCCATAAAATTCATCAATATTAGCCTGTCTATCAAATCCATCTGGAACAGTATCATAAGAAGCTCTATAATCAAAAGCTTCTTCAAAAGAATCTAAAAACTTCATTTTTGATTCTTTTAACTGTTCTTTTAAATCCATAATTGAAGCTTCAAATACTTTTAATGTTCTTGAATTCTTTTTACCAACAACTGCTGTTAATTCTTCAGCATTAAAACTCTGAATAAGTTCAAAAATCGGTTTTTGTAACTGCGCCGATTTTGCATCAAGTTTTTCAATTGTGGTTTTCCCAATCCCACGCTTAGGTTTATTTACAATTCTTTTTAAGGAAAAATTATCATGAGAATTAGTAAGAACTCTAAAATAAGCTATTAAATCTTTAATTTCTGCTCTTTCATAGAACTTCATACCACCAACTAATTTATAGTTTAATCCTGCTCTGTTAAAACCTTCTTCTAGTGATCTTGATAAGGCATTAACTCTAAATAAAATAGCTACATCTTTTGCACTAACACCACTATCTAAAAGTTTTTTAATATCATCAATGATTTTTCTTGTTTCTTCATTTTCATCATGTGATTCATATATTCTAATAGAATCACCTTTTTTTCTTGTTCCTACAAGTTTTTTACCAAGCCTATCTCTATTGTGTTCAATAAGTTGATTTGCATGGTCTAAAATAGTATCAGTCGATCTATAATTTTCTTCAAGTTTCACAACTTTTGTATTTTCAAAATGCTCACTAAAATTAAGAATATTTTTAATAGTAGCACCTCTCCAACCATAAATACTTTGGTCATCATCACCAACAACACAAAGATTATTATGTGAAGAACATAACATCTTTAAAAGTTTGTATTGAAGTTCATTTGTATCTTGATACTCATCAACCATTATATATTGATATTTTTGACTTATTTCTTGTGCTAATCTTTCATTATTTTTTAGTATTAAGTATGGAAGTAAAATTAAATCATCAAAATCTACAAGATTATTTTTTTCTAAATATGCTTCATATTTTTCATAGACATCAGCAATTTGCTGATAAAGCTTTAATTGTGCTGCTGCTTTTGCCTCGTCAGGTGTAATTAAAGTGTTTTTATACTTTGATATTTCACTAACTAAAAGTGAAGTTGTAATATCTTTTTCTATTGATTTTAGTATTCTTTTTTTATCATCTGTATCTATTATTATGAAATTGTTTTTTCTATCAAGTTGCGTCATGTGAAACTTTAAAAATAGTAAACCAAATTTATGAAATGTACATAATAATGGTGGAGTATTTATCATAGCTGGGTCTATCATAGAGAAAGCTCTTTCTCTCATCTCAGCTGCTGCTTTATTTGTAAATGTAAGTGTTAAAATTGAACTTGGGTCAATTCCTATTGAAATCAAATATGCTAGTCTAGTTGTAATAGTTTTTGTTTTTCCAGACCCTGCACCTGCTAAAATTAACAGTGAACCATCAATATGTTGTGCGGCATCTTTTTGTGAATCGTTTAATAATGATAATAGATTTTCTGACATTTCTTCTCCCAATAATATATAATTATACCACATAAAAATTAAATTCACTATTTCTCTTAATTATTCTATATATAAATAAATGTTATTATAATCATAATTTATTTTACGGAGGTTATAATGCTAACAGATTTTGCTAAACTAGAGACATTCTTAACAGTTGTTAGAGAAAAGTCTTTTTCTAAAGCTTCAGCAAAACTTGGTATTTCTCAACCTGCTGTAACACAACAAATGAGATATATTGAAGATTACTTAGATGTACAAGTAGTTGATAGAAAGAAAAATGGTATTAGACTTACAAAAGAAGGTCAAATGCTTTATTCAATCGCTTTAAAGATCGAAAAATGTGTTGCAAATGGCGAAAAAGAACTACTAAAAATTATGAATAAAGATGTTACTTTTGTTTTTGGAGCATCATTTATTATTGGAAACTATATTTTACCTAGATTTTTAAATAATCTTAAAGAAAATATTAACAATGAAGTATCAATCAATGTTTCTGTTTCTCATGAAGCAATTCAAGACTTACTTGATAAAAAAATTGATATGGCTTTAGTTGAAAACTATGTTCCAAACGACGATATTGTATATAGAGAATGGATGGAAGATGAAATTGTAATATTTTCAAATCAGAAGCTTCCAACAAGAGCAAAAGCAGAAGATCTGTTATCTTATAAATGGGTATGTAGAAACCCTGATTCTCATACAAGAGCTATTTTTAAAGAAAATCTTGATAAAGCTAATTATCCTGACTGTGATACTTTTGATGTAACTAGTGAAGTTACAAGTGCCACAACAATTGTACAAACTGTTTTACACTCAGATAAAAATGCAACACCAACTGTTTCAATTGTTTCAAGAAATGCCATTGAATCACTTTTAAAATCTGGTGCTTTATATGAATCAAGAATAAATAATCAAAAAATGGTTAGAAAATTATATATTGCATATAGAAAAGATAGAAAACATGATGCTTTTATAGACAATGTAGTTGACTATCTTCTAAAAATGAAATAAGTATTAGAACTCTAATACTTATTTTAATAATTAAGCCCCTCTTTTTCCAAAGCTAATCTTATTTTTTTCATTTGAGTATGTTTATCTCTACACCAATCAGGAGATAGTAAAGTATCATCATCAATTCCAGCAGTAATTCTTTGAATTGAAATATTTTCAGGTAAATCAACTATAGACTTCACAACTGTATCAATATATAAATCCTCAGTAATTGGTGTAAATCTTCCTTTTCTAAACTCATTTGTTAAAAGAGTGTTTTTTACTACATACAAAGGATGAAATTTTATAGAATCAACATTTAAATCAACTGTTTGCTTAAATGATTCTAACATCATTTCTTGGTTTTCACCTGGAAGTCCATAGATTAAATGTCCACAAACATTTAAACCTTTTTCTTTACTTCTTTTAATCCAATACTTCATATTTTCAACACTATCACCTCTGTTAATAGTATCTAGCGTTTCATCATAAAAAGATTGAATACCATACTCAACCCAAATCTCTTTATCTTTTGATAGATTTACTAAATAGTCTAAAATCTCATCAGTAACACAATCTGTTCTTGTACCTATACTAAGTCCTATTACATTATCAAAAGATAGGGCTTTTTCATATAAAGCTTTAAGTGTTGAAAAAGGAGCATAAGTATTTGTAAAAGATTGGAAATAAACTATAAATTTTCCAACTCCAAATTTATTTTGGAGCCTATCTCTTGTGGCAACAAATTGCATTTCAAGTTGTTTTAATTGATTATCTAAATATGGGTTTTCATTAATTTTAGGATTTAATTTGAACTTAGTTCTTTTCTCTTTTAAATTAGGAGAGAAGGAGTCATTTTCACAAAATGAACACCCTCCTTTTGCTTTAGTTCCATCAATATTTGGACAAGTAAATCCAGATATTGAAATAGGAACTTTATAAACTTTTTCTCCAAATTTATTTTTAAAATACCTACCTATTGTTAAAACGTCTTTTAAATTACTCATTTTACTCTTTTACGAAGTAATCCCCATTGAAACTCTCTAAAGCATAATTTCTATCATTTCCAATTGCACCTGTTAAATCATCAACTGAAAGATATTTTAATGAATCAGCTTGAATATATTCACATACTTCATCAACTGACATATTGTTTGAAATTAACTCTTCTTTATTTGGTGTATCAATACCATAGTAACAAGGGAATTTTATTTCAGGAGAAGCAACTCTAAAATGAACTTCTTTAGCTCCTGCATCTTTTAGCATTTTTACTATTCTTTTAGATGTAGTACCTCTTACAACTGAGTCATCAATAACAAGTAGTGATTTTCCAGCAATAAGTGATTTCATAGGACTTAGTTTCATTCTTACTTTTAAGTTTCTCATCTCTTGTGTTGGTTCAATAAAGGTTCTTCCAACATAGTGATTTCTAATAATCCCATACTCAAAAGGTACTCCACTTTGTGCAGCATAACCAAGTGCAGCTGGAACTCCTGAATCTGGTACAGGTACAACCATGTCTACATTTATTTCAGAATCTTCATCGTTTCTAGCAAGTGCTCTTCCCATATTTTCTCTAGTTCTATATACATTTTTGCCATCTATAACTGAATCAGGTCTAGCAAAATATACAAACTCAAAAGCACAAGGTCTATACTGAGATTCAAATAATTGAATTGATTCTGGTTCATCTTTATCTTCACTAAAGATTAACATTTCTCCTGGATTAACATCTCTTATAAACTCGGCATCTACTAAATCAAATGCACAAGTTTCTGATGCAACAATATATCCACCTGACTTTAATTTTCCTAAAGATAATGGTCTAATACCATATCTATCTCTAATTACAAACTGTTTTGATCTTGACTGAACAATAAAACAATAAGCTCCTATAGTCTTAGTTAAAGCCTCTTTTATTCTATCTCTTAATCTATCTTTTGTATTTTTAGCAATTAAATGAATTAGGTTTTCTGTGTCCATTCCAGTTTGGAAAATAGCACCTTTGTCAATTAAGTCTTGTCTTACTTCTTGTTTATTAATTAAGTTACCATTATGAACTATTGATATCTCACCTAATTTATACTTAGCAAAAACTGGCTGTGCATCTAAAATTGAATCCCCACCTGCTGTTGAGTATCTATTATGACCAATTGCCATATTACCTTTTAAATATTGTAAAGCCTCATCTGTGAATACTTCTGATACTAAACCTCTATCTTTTTTTGTATAAATTTTACCACTACAAGAAGAAGAAATACCTGTTGCTTCTTGACCTCTATGCTGCATAGAAAATAAAGCTAAAGAAGCTAACCTTGCTGCATTATCATTTCCGTAAATTCCAACTATTGCACACATTTATTTAACCTTTTAAAAGAGGAAGAAGTGAACTTGATGCGCACCTATAAGTAAAAAACTTATAGAGTAAAATATCTTTTCCTCTTAGTATTTTTATATTTAATTTGTTATTAGTTTTATAGACCTAAAGCGTCATTAATTGAGTAAAGTTTTGCATCTTTTCCAATAATCCATTTTGCAACTTTAATAGCACCTTGTGAAAATGTGTTTCTTGCTGTTGCAGTATGATTTAACTCTAAAAATTCTCCATCATTATATAGTCCAACAGTATGTCTTCCTACAATATCTCCCCCTCTTAATGCCATAACAGCGATTTCATCTTTTGTTCTAGCACCTATTTGTCCATCTCTTCCAGAGATTCTTACATCATCTAAATCTAAACCTCTTGCATCTGCAGCATGTTCTGCAAGTGTAAGAGCTGTACCTGAGGGAGAATCAACTTTATGTCTATGATGTTGTTCAACAATTTCAATATCAAAATCAGCTAATGTTTTTGAAGCTAAGTGTACAAGTTTATTTAAAACAGCAACACCTAAACTCATATTTGTAGCATATAATACTGGTACTAATTTACTAGCTTCTAACAATAAATTTTGTTGATGCTTATTAAATCCAGTCGTAGCAATAACTAATGGCTTTCTAGCACCATTTTCTACTACTTCTGTAAGTAAAGCTTCTGTTGCAGCAGGAGCTGAAAAATCAATAACTACATCTGAGTTTTCAAATAAAACTGCTAAATCATTTGTAACCACTGTATCTTCTGGTACTTGTTTCTTTAGTTTATCAAAAACATGTACTGCACCTACTCTTGCATGCTCATCATTTTCTAAATCATCAATTAACAATGATCCAACTCTACCTGTACTTCCTAAAATACCTACTTTTATCATCTTTTATACTTTCCTTATCCAATATATTCAATAATATTTACTGCTGCTGTTGCTCCATCACCAGAAGCACAAACAACTTGTTTTGCAGCATCAATTCTAATATCACCAGCTGCATATAACCCAGGTGTTGATGTTTCCATTTTAAGATTAACAATAACTTCACCTTGTTCATTTACATCACAAAGGAAACTTCCATCTTCTTGTTTAATTGGATCATTTAAAACATCTCTACCAACAAAAACAAATACACCTGGTGTTGGTAAATCTCTAATTTCACCTGTTTCTTTTGATTTTACTTTTAATCCTAAAACACCAGTGTTATCACCAAATACTTCTTCTACAGTTACATTTGTAACCTCTTCAATATTTTCAGTATTCTTCATGTGTTCAATTGTAGAAGGAGCTGCTCTATAAGTATCTCTTCTATGAACTAGATAAACTTTAGAACATAATTTTGCTAAATAAACTGCTTCTTCTAGTGCTGTATCTCCACCACCTACAACTGCAACTTCTTTTCCTTTATAGAAAAATCCATCACAAGTAGCACAAGTTGAAATACCTTGACCGAAGAATTTATCTTCACCTGCAAAACCTGCACGTCTTGGAACAGAACCTGTAGCCATTAAAACAGTTTTAGCTTCATACTCTTTTCCATCAACAGCTGTCAATTTAAAGATATCATTTTCTTTTACTACATTAGTAATTTGGTTCATTTCATGTTTTAATCCAAATTTTTGACATTGTTCAGGCCAATTTTGCATTAATTCCATTCCAGTCATTACTTCACCTTGACCTGGATAATTCTCAATTTCAGATGAACCAGTGATTTGTCCACCAGGCATTCCCATCTCAAACATAACAACATTATTTAAACCACCTCTTGTAGCATAAAGCCCAGCAGTTAACCCAGCAGGTCCTCCACCAATAATTGCTAAATCTAACATATTAGTATCCTTTTATTTATATCATTTATTTTTATTATAATTTATAGTATTTATCAAAACAGTATAATACTAAAAACTATGTAAGTTATAGTTTAATCAAAACAAAACTTTATTGGATAAATTTTATCATTTAATATTAAATATCAACTTAAAGAATTGATTTTTTGTTTAAAATTTTTATGCTATTATTTCATAACTAAAAGGAAATATATGGAAAATTTAAACACAATTATCTCATCAATCGCATCTTTTGTTTGGGGACCACCAATGTTAATACTGCTAGTTGGGACAGGTCTTTATTTAACAATAAGATTAAAAGGTATGCAGTTTTGGGCATTAGGTCATGCTTTTAAATTAATTTTTAAAAAAGAAGATGATGCAAAAGGTGATATATCTAACTTTGCAGCACTAATGACTGCTCTTGCAGCTACTGTTGGAATAGGAAATATTGTAGGTGTTGCTACTGCAATAAACATGGGAGGCCCTGGTGCTGTTTTTTGGATGTGGGTTACAGGTTTAGTTGGAATGGCAACAAAATATTCAGAAGCAATTCTAGCAGTTAAGTATAGAGAAAAAGGTTTAAATGGTTACAAAGGTGGACCTATGTACTATATTTACAAAGGTGCTAATATGCCAATGCTAGCTATGGCTTTTGCTATATTTACTGTTATTGCTTCTTTTGGAATAGGAAATATGGCACAAGCAAATGCTGTTGCTAATGCTTTAAATTCTCAATTTAATATTTCTTATGAGATGACAGGTGTTGTTTTACTTACAATTACTGCTATTGTAGTTTTAGGTGGTATTAAAACTATTGGAAAGGTAACCACTTATTTAATTCCATTTATGATTGCTATATATTTAGTTACTGCATTTATTATTATTTTTACTAATATTGATAAAGTTAGTGATGCTTTTGGAATGATTTTTTATTATGCTTTTAATCCTATGGCAGCTACAGGTGGTTTTGCAGGTGCTGCAATAGCTGCTGCAATTAGATATGGTATAGCAAGAGGAGTTTTCTCAAATGAATCAGGTTTAGGTTCTGCGCCAATTGCAGCTGCTGCTGCAAAAACAAGTGATCCTGTAAAACAAGCTTTAATTTCAATGACTCAAACATTTATAGATACTTTAATTGTTTGTACAATGACAGCATTAATTATTTTAATGGCACCTATTTGGACACAAGGTGGAAATGCAGGTGAGTTAACACTAAAAAGTTTTGAATTCTTTTTAGGTGATTGGGGAGCTTTAGTAATTGTTTTTGCAACAATTCTTTTTGGATATTCTACAATTCTTGGATGGTCATACTATGGAGAGCGAGCTTTTGAATATATCTTAGGAGATAAAAAAATATATTTTTACAGAGTATTTTTTATCTGTATAATTTATGTAGGATGTGTATCTCAACTAAAATTAGTTTGGAATTTTTCTGACTTAGCAAATGGTTTAATGGCAATACCTAACCTAATAGGTCTTTTAATTCTTTCTAAAGTTGTTACAACAGAAACAAATAGATATTTTAAAAATAAATAGTATAAAAGCTTAAGCTTTTATACTAACTTAGTACTTTTACTTAAACTATATCCTAAGCCTTTCACACTTAATATTGCATCATTAAAAAGTTTTCTTCTTAATCTTTTAATCATAGCTCTTACATTTGTTAAGTTTGTATCTTCACCTTCCCAAACATATTCATAAATTTCATCATAACTTGCTATATGATGTAAATTTTTAGAAAATAATTCTAAAAAAAGAATTTCTTTTTTTGTTAATTCTAATTCATTTTCATTTTCATACATAATTCTATTTTTAAAATCATACTTTAAACTCTCATTAAATTGTAAATATTTTTTTTCAATTTTACAAAGCTTTTTTATTTTTTCAACTAATTCAAATATGTAAAATGGTTTTTTTATATAATCATCACAACCTAAATCATAAGATTTTTGAATTCTTTCAAAATCATGATTTGAGCTAATTATAACAGCTGGACTATCTTTATGATTCATTCTTAATAGTTCTAAAAGTGATATACCATCAATATTGGGTACATTAATATCTAAAATAAAACATGAGTAACCATTTTCTAAATTATCTAAAGCTTCTTGCCCATCTGTAAAGGTATCCACTTGATAATTTTCTTTCTCTAATGATACTTTTATTAAATTTAGTAATCTTTCATTATCTTCTAAAACTAAAATTTTCACTTCTTATACTCCAAAACAATTTCAAATAAAGCACCTTCATTGGTATTTTTTACATTTAATTTACCATTCATTTTATCTTCTATAATCATTTTTGCCATATATAAACCTATACCATGTCCTTCTTTTTTTGTAGAAAAATAAGCTTTAAAAATCTTTTTTAAATTTGCTTCTTTTATTCCACCTGCATTATCTATTATTTGTATTTTTACAAAATTTTCTAAATTTAAAATATTAATATCTATCTTTCTATCATTTAAATCTTTTTTTATTAATTCATCTTTTGCATTATTTATAATATTCAATATTGATTGCATAAATTCATTTCTATATCCACATACAGTTAAATTTAGATTATTTTCACAATATAAGTTTATATCAATATAGTTGTATTTTATATTATGATTTACAATTTTTAATAATTCTTCAATTGCTTCTTTTACATTAAAGATTGTTTTTTTATTTGAAGGAATAATAAAATTTTGAAAATCATTTATAGTTTTGTTCATATATTCAACTTGTGTCATAATATCTTTTACATAAGATTCATTCTCACTTTTATTTGTTTGAGAATTATAAAAACTCTCTTGCGCTATAGTTGTGATTTCAACTAATGGAGCTTTCCACTGGTGTGCAATTGATGAAAATATTTCTCCTATTTCTGCTAATTTTGATTGTTGAATAATAAACTGTTGATTTTTTTGCCGTTCATTTTCAATTTTCTTTTCTTTTGTTATATCAGTTAAAATTGTCACAATTCCTGTCTTTTTTGTTTTACTATCACAATAAATTGCTTGTTTTATAAAATATATTTTTTCATGAATAGTTGTTGTTTTAAGTTTAAAAATAGAATTCTTCTTAGAATTTTTCTGATATCGTAATAATGCCTTTTTTAATATTTCAATATTTTTATTATCTAAAAAATCATCTAATTTTTTATTATAAATTGATTCTTTTTTTATATCTAAAATATTACAAAACATCATATTTGAATCAATTATTTTTCCCTTCTCATCTTGCCAAAAAATAGGACTTTCTATTGCATTTAATAACACTTCATCAAAAACAATTCTTTGTTTTAATTTATTTTGAGTATTTATTCTCATATAAATATTATGAATTAATCCTAAAATAAGAAAAATAAAAATAGGTGAAATTGTAAAGACAAAATTTATAAAACCTCTATGTTTATCAAAAAAAGTAATTCTTTTATTTACCAGCTCATAATCATTCGTAACTTGAGCTATAGCAATAGTAAATTCATCTAATTTTTTAGCATCAAAAACATAAGTAAAATCCCTAAATACATTTACTTTTCTTATTTCTTTTCCATTTAAAATATCTAATGCTAAAACTCCTGACTTTTCACCAAACTTTATCAAATCAATTATTTTACCACCAATTGCACCTTTACTTTTAAAAACAGAATCAGTAATAAAAATTGGCACTTTTGATTCTTCTATAAATTTTGAAATTTCATAATTTTTATTTAATTTTCCATCACTATTTTTATAAAATCTTATAAATAAAATTGCACTATTATTTTCATAAAAATTAAAACGATTTTTCAAAGCTTCGATATTATCTTCTTTAATATATATAAGATTATATCTTCCATCAAAGTTTTTAAACAAGTTTTTAATAAGTGGTTCAGTATGTTGAGCATTTAAACTTTTATCATTAATTATATAGAGATTTTTAATACCTGGAATAATTTTTTTGATTAAATCTAAATTCCCTTGTAAATCTCTTTTTTCTAATAAAACCCAAACTTTATTTAATAAATTCTTTTCAACTAACCTTTTATTTGAAAAATTTTCTATTCCAACAGTAAGTATTTTTGTATCAGAAAAAAGTTCATTATAGGAATTAATGATAAAATCATAGGCAAACCTATCAACAGTAATTACTAAGTCGTATTTTCTCTGATTTAGCTGAACTCTATAGAGATTTTTTAAATTTTCATTATACTCTTGTGATGTTATTCTTTTAGAGTCCATATATAAAATATTTAAATTTAGATTAGAATGATTATAAAAAACTTTTTCTATTCCTTTTATTACATCATCACTCCATTTATAACCTTTATGATAAGAGTTTATAATCAATATATTTTTATTTGAATCATTTGAAAAAAGAAAGCTTGAAAGAATTAATAGTAGTAATAAAGTTTTTTTCATAAACTTATTATAGTAAGATTTACAAAAATAGCACCTTTATTGGTGCTATTTTATTTAAAGTATAATGAATCCTAAAAGAACTAATGAAGCTAAGAATAATGCTCCAAAAATTGCTCCTAATTTCCACCATGTTGCTTGTGAAATATATCCAGCTCCATACCAAATAGGTGATGGTCCTGTTGCATAAGGAGTAATAATTCCCATAAGTCCTAGTGATCCAACTAACAGTATTGCTAATGATGGTACCATTTCAGCAGGAATTAAATTCATACCAATTCCTAAGAATAATGGTAAAAGTGCAACAACGTGAGCCGTAACACTAGCAAATAAATAGTGGAATAAGAAGAATAACACTACAAGTATTATTACAATATTTACAGGATCAACACCAGCTAACCAACTTGAGATTAAACCTGCTGCCCATTTTAAATATCCAACTTTTTTAAGACCACTTGCCATTGCAACTAGTGTTGCGAACCAAATAAATACATTGATAGCTGCTTTATTTGTGATTACATCTTCCCAATCAATAACTTTTGTTAAAACAAGTAAACATAAAACAACTAGTGCAGCTACTGTACCGTTTATACCAATTGTTTTTCCAAAAATCCACATAACTAAAGCTAATAAACCAAGTCCTAACATAATTAACTCTTTTTTAGTTACAGGTCCCATTTTTTCAAGTTCACTAGCTGCCCATGCAGGAGCTTCTGGTGAAGTTTTTTGCTCAGGTGGATATACTAAATAAGTAATATAAGGAACAAGTAAAAATAGTGGTATCATAATTAAAGCTAATGTACTAAACCACTCTCCCCAAGAGATTAAAATACCTGCATTTTTTTCAACTAATGATACAGCTAATAAATTTGGTGCTAAAGCTGTTAAAAACATTGAACTTGTAACACAAGTTGCTGCAATTGCTACCCATGAAATATATGCACCTAATTTTCTTGGTTCATTTTCAGGAGTTGAATTAAACATCTGAGGAATATTAATAGCAATTGGGAAAATTGTTCCTGCACTTCTTGCTGTGTTTGATGGCATAAATGGTGATAAAATACCATCAGCAAAAGCAACTGCATATCCTAAACCTAGTGATGTTTTACCTAAAGCTTTTACTAAAAGTAAAGCGATTCTTTTACCAAGTCCTGATTTTTTATAACCTAATGCAAACATAAATGCTGCAAAAATTAACCAAATCACTCCATTTGAAAAACCACTTAAAGCCCAATCTCTATTGGCTTTTGCTGTTTCACCTACTAAACCAAATGCTGCACTAAATGCAACTCCTGTTAAACCTATAAGTGCTGCTGGGATTGGCTCTAAAATTAAAGCTACAATTACCCCTAAAAATACTGCAAAAAAGTATTGCGCATTTACACTTAAACCTTCTGGCGTTGGCATTATTGCAATAAGTATTGCAACAAGTAACGGTAATGCTATTTTAAAAGTTTGACTTTGAAGCATGTCATCTCCTTTTTATTTCTTATACTGAAATTTTAAAAAAGTAAAATGACCTTAGTATGACATTTACTAAGTAATAAAAAAGAAAGTAACTAAGGAGAAAATCCTTAGTTTTAATAATTGTTAGTATTTATAAGTTTTTTTTGTTAATTAAATTAATGAGTTAAGTTTATCAGCGAAAGCTTGTTTTGAAGAAGCCCCAATCATTGTATCTACAACTTCACCATCTTTCATGAAGATAATTGTAGGAATAGATCTAACTCCAAATTTAACTGCTAAATCTTGTTCTTCATCAGAATTTACTTTACAAACTTTTGCTTTACCTTCAAACTCTGCTGCTAATTCATCAATAACAGGACTTAACATTCTACAAGGTCCACACCATGGAGCCCAAAAGTCAACTAAAGCTACACCTTCTTTTGTTGTTTCTTCAAAATTACTATTATTTAATTCTATATATTTACTCATTTTTTATCCTTTTTGTTTTATAGGAAAAATTTTATCATTTAATAAATAATATTTAGCTTAAATTGGGCATAAAAAAAGGTAAGACCATTTTGTCTTACCTTTCTTAATAATTGTTTGTATTTTTATTATTTATTATAATAATGAGTTAATTTTATCAGCAAATGCTTGCTTAGAAGAAGCTCCAACCATTTGATCAACAACTTCACCATCTTTCATAAAGATAATTGTAGGAATAGATCTAATTCCATATTTTACAGCTAGATCTTGCTCTTCATCTGTATTTACTTTACAAATATTTGCTTTTCCTTCAAACTCTTCAGCTAACTCTTCAATAACTGGAGCAATCATTCTACAAGGTCCACACCATGGAGCCCAAAAATCAACTAATGAAACACCACTTTTTGTAACTTCTTCAAAATTTGCAGGAGTTAATTCAATATATTTACCCATTTTTATTTCCTTATTATTAATATTTTAGTTCTCTTTATCAAAATAATTTATAAATTAAACTCTTATATTCTAGCCTAGCTAAACTTAAATTATCTTTTATGTATAAATTGAATTCATTAATTACACTAATCTAGCTTAAATCTGTTTTTGGATAAAATAACTCTATTTTAATTAAAATGGATAGTTTTATGGATATAAGAAAAGAGTATTTAGAATTTTTTAAAAATAAAGGGCATGAAGTTGTTTCATCAATGCCTTTAGTACCAGATGATCCAACATTAATGTTTACAAATGCTGGAATGGTACAATTTAAAGATATTTTCACAGGTGCAGTTCCAAAACCAAGTAATCCTACTGCTACATCATGTCAGTTATGTGTAAGAGCTGGTGGAAAGCACAATGACTTAGAAAATGTTGGTTATACTGCAAGACACCACACTTTATTTGAGATGCTAGGTAATTTCTCATTTGGTGACTATTTCAAAAAAGATGCAATAGCTTATGCATGGGAATTTATTACAGTTAATCTTGAACTACCTATAGATAAATTATGGGTAACTATTCATAATGATGATGATGAAGCTTATGAATTATGGCAAAAACATATTGATGCTTCAAGAATCAAAAGATTTGGAGATAAAGACAACTTTTGGTCTATGGGTGACACAGGACCATGTGGACCATGTTCAGAAATTTTTTATGATCAAGGGGAAGAACACTTCTCATCTGATGAAGATTATTTAGGTGGAGAAGGTGATAGATTCTTAGAGATCTGGAACTTAGTATTTATGCAATATGAGCAAACTAAAGATGAAAATGGAAAAATCACAAGAACATCTTTACCAAAGCCATCAATTGATACAGGAATGGGACTAGAAAGAGTTATTGCTATTAAAGAAGGTGTTTTAAATAACTTTGATTCATCAAACTTCCAACCTATCATCAAAAAACTTGAAGAATTATCAGCTAAGAAAGCTACTTCTGAAACGATTGGTTCATATAGAGTAATTGCAGATCATTTAAGAGCTAACTCATTTATGTTATCTCAGGGTATTTTATTTGGAAATGAGGGAAGACCTTATGTAAATAGAAGAATTATGAGAAGAGCTGTAAGACATGGTTATTTACTTGGATTTAGAAAACCATTTTTAGCTGAACTTTATGATACTTTATGTGAAATTATGGGTAATCACTATACTGCCTTAATTGAACAAAAAGATTATATAAAAGAGCAATTAACACTAGAAGAAGAGAGATTTATCAAAACTATTGATACAGGAATGAACATCTTTAATGAAGAACTAGCTAATACAAAAGAAGTATTTTCAGGAGATGTAGCATTTAAACTTTATGACACTTATGGATTCCCATTAGATTTAACAGAAGATATGTTAAGAGATAAAAATCTTAAAGTAGATATTGAGAAGTTTAATGAATTAATGTCTGAACAAAAAGCTAAAGCTAAAGCTGCTTGGAAAGGTAGTGGAGATGCTGCAACTAGTGGTGATTTTAAAGCTTTACTTGAAAAATATGGTGAAAATGAATTTGTAGGGTATGAAAATACAAATTACAAAAGTACAATTGTAGCATTATTAGATGAAAACTTTAAAGAAGTTACTTCATTAAAAAAAGGTGAGAATGGTTGGGTTATGTTAGATAAAACTCCATTTTATGCAACTTCTGGTGGACAAAGTGGAGATATTGGCGCATTAGAAGATAATGAACATATTGCGATTATTGAAGATACTCAAAAATTCCATGGATTAAACCTTTCAAAAGTAAAAGTAGAGAATAGTGATATTAGCCAAAATGAGCAAGTAGAAGCTGTTGTAGTAAATAGATATGAAGTTGCGAAACATCATAGTGCAACACACCTTTTACAAAGTGCTTTAAAAATGGTTTTAGGAGATACTGTATCTCAGGCTGGTTCATTAAATGATTCTTCAAGATTAAGATTTGATTTTACATATCCAAAAGCTATGACTCAAAGCCAAATTGAAGAGGTTGAAGATTTAGTAAACTCTATGATTTCAAGAGGAATTGCAGGAAGTGTAGAAGAATTAGCTATTGAAGATGCAAAGAAAAAAGGTGCTATTGCTATGTTTGGTGAAAAATATGGTGATGTTGTAAGAGTAGTAGAATTTGGAGATGTATCCGTTGAATTTTGTGGGGGAACTCATGTAAGAAATACTCATGATATTGGTTCTTTCTATATTACTAAAGAAGCAGGTGTAAGTGCAGGTGTTAGAAGAATTGAAGCAGTATGTGGAATGTCAGCAATTTCTTATGCAAAATCATTTATGAAAAAATATCAAGAAGTTCAAGCAGAAGTTAAAAATCAAGATGTACTTATTGGTATCAAAAAACTAAAAGACCAAATTAAAGAACTTAAGAAAGAAGTTGAAGAAGCTCAAAGCCAAAGCTCAGCTCCTATTAGTGAAGAAACAATAGCTGATACAAAAGTTGTTGTTGATGTTGTTAAAAATGGTGATATTAAAAAAATTGTTGATGATTTAAAAAATGCTAATGAAAAACTTGCAGTATTATTGTTACAAGCAAAAGGTGATAAAGTAATGATAGTTGCAGGAAGTAAAAATACAAATATAAAAGCTGGTGACTGGATTAAGAATATTGCTCCAATCGTTGGTGGTGGAGGTGGTGGAAGACCTGACTTCGCCCAAGCTGGTGGTAAAGATGTATCAAAAATTGAAGATGCAAAAAAAGCTGCTTTAGAGTATGCAAAAGAAAATTTATAGGATTAAAAAGTGACTGAACTATTTGATAATTATTCATCAATTATAGTTTTTCTACATGTGATTTCTGCTGTATTATGGGTAGGTGGAATGTTAGCAATTAGATTTGCCGTTCACTACTCAATGCAAGATATTACAGACCCAAAAATAAAACTAGGAAGAACTTTAGAGTCTTTAAGAAGATTTTTTAATATGGTTATTCCTGCTATTATTTTAATTTTAATAACAGCAACAATAATGATAATAGCTTTAAATTTAAAAGAATCAACACTTTATAACTTAGTGAT
Source organism: Arcobacter sp. YIC-80 (assembly GCF_044841725.1). Classification (NCBI taxonomy): domain Bacteria; kingdom Pseudomonadati; phylum Campylobacterota; class Epsilonproteobacteria; order Campylobacterales; family Arcobacteraceae; genus Arcobacter; species Arcobacter sp. YIC-80. The sequence continues at coordinate 158,168 of NZ_JBJBSI010000004.1, forward strand.
GGTAAAAGAAATTGTTTTAACAATAATGACAATAATCTTCATAACTATTTATATAAAAAGAAACAAAGCTTCAAAGGCTTTTGAAAGTGGGAATTTACCTGCTGCTAAAAAACAATTAGAACCTATAGCTAAATACTTTATTCCATTAAATATTATTCTAGGAATTATTGCTATATTCTTAGGAGTTACATTAAGAGGATTTTAATCCTCTTAATCGTCTAAATAATACTCAACTGTTGATACAACTCTAACTCTTTTTATATGTTGTGTATTTTGATCTCTACTTGAAATAGAGAATTGTCCTTGTCTTGCTTTTTTAATTTTTCCTAATTTACTATTTGAATCTTTAGCGAACTTCAAAGCAACTTCTCTAGCTTTTCTTGTAGCCTCTTCTATCATAATAGGTTTTACTTCATTTAGTTTTGTAAAAAAGTACTGAGCTTTTGAATCATAATCATTCATTCTAAATAAAATACCTTTTTTATTTAAAGATGAAATATTTAAAATTGCACTTCTAACTAAATCGACATTTTTAGAGTACACATTGATTGTTTGATTTGCACTATACCTAAATCTTACATTTTCATTTGAGTAACTGTTTGCTAACTTATCATTTATTGAAGGTGCTGGTATTGTCCATTCATCTTCCATAATTTCATTATCTTTTAAAAAATCTATTATAGTTTTTGTATTTATTTCAATCTGTTTATTTAAGTCATTTAGATCATTGCTAGCAACTGTGAATTTTATTGGCCATAAAACAATATTTGCATTAAACTCTTTTTGAGATAAGCCCTTTACCGTTACACTTCTATCAAACTGCTTATAGGTTTTAACACCTTTTACTAAAAAATATCCTAAAGAACTTAGCCCTAAAATAAGACATATTCCTAAAACATAAATTGATTTACTACTAAAAGTTGACATAAAATTTCCTTTTATTTAAATAATAATCTATTTTTATAAACTAATAGAATCATACATAAAAGAATAAATATAAAAGAATAAATCATTATATTCCATCCAAAATGTTCATATATTATAGAAGGTAAAAATGAACCCATAGCTCCACCAAGATAATAAAAAGTAAGGTACATTCCTGAAGTTAATGACTTTTGTTCACTTTTCATAGAATTTGCTAAACCTGTACTCATTGTATGTACTGTAAACATACCAATACAAAAAACAAATAACATTACAAATAAAAATAAAACATCATCACTTACTAAAAAAAAGTTAACTACTGTAAAAATTAATAGACCTACTAAAATAGTATTTAGTTCTGTTTTAAAAAATCTTACTATTTTTTTAGATAATAACGAAACTAAAATTCCCATTCCATAACCTAAATATAAAAGACTTATTTGAAACTCATTTATAGAACTACTTATATCTTTTAATCTAAATGGAAGTACATTTAATACTCCTGCAAATACGAAAAATACACAGAACATTAATAAATATACTAAAACAAATCTTCTATCTTTTAAAATATTTGTAATATCACTAAAACTTGGTTTAGATAGTGTTGCATCACCTTCATATTTTAATTTTTTAACAAAAAATAGTGAAATAAAAATTGCTAAAGATAAAGAGTAAAAAACATATTCATAAGAAAAACTTGTAGCAATAGCACCTGAAAAAATCCGACCTATCATTCCACCTAAAACTGTTGCAGCTACATAAATTGCCATATTGTATTTGATATTTTCTTTATCTATATTTGCTAATATACTCATAAGTGCTGTTAAAATAGCAGGAATAACTAAAGCTTCACAAAATCTAAAAAATAAAAATGTTTCATAACTATTACTTAAACCTAAAAAGATATTTGTAATAAGTAAAATAGAAGATGAATACATAAGCATTTTTTTAGCACATACTTTTTCTAAAATATATCCATATACAATAGGAGAAATAGCTAAAAAAAGCATTATAATTGCTGTAAATTGAGAAGCTTTTATAACTGAAATATTAAACTCTTTTGCTAAAAGTGGTTGTAAGGGTTGAGTTGCATACATCACAGATAAAACAATCACAATACAATAAACCACAATAAATAAATCTATTTTCTTCATCTATCTTTCATCTCTTATATAAACCTTTTCGAAATAATTTTCAACTATATTCATTCTTACTAGACTTTTAAAATACTCTTTTGTCAATCTTTTTTTTCCTAAAGATTTACTTTTAAAATCTTTTTTAAACTTTTGTATTTGTTCTTGAAAATACAATCCCTTATAATCCAAGATAAACAAATCTTCATTGTTTGAGTATTTATAAATTAAGTCTACATAATATTTATTATCAATTAAATAACTAGTAAACTCATAGTTAGAATACTCTAATCTTTCAACTATTTTCATAGATGAAACTTTTAAATCTTTTTTCAATTGATACTCAAAAAAACCTCTTGATAAGCCATTCCAAGTACATGAGTTATCTAGCCATATATACTCAACAAATAACTTTCCATATTTTTCATCATTTATAGATTTAATATACGCATTGTTTGTACAGTAATTTATAGTTAAAAGTCTTTTTTCAGTATTTAATTTTTCTATATTATTCAAATTATTTGTATATTTAGTAGAAGTACAAGCATTAAAAATAAATGCACTTATTACTATTAGTAATACCATTTTCATTTAAAATCCTTTCTTTAAAGGCGAATTATACCATCTTTTGGGCAATTAATTGACATCCTATTATTTTTTTATTAATATAAACAAATATAACATAAAGGGAAACAATTTAAAAATGATTAAGACAATACTGCTAGTTTTTACAGTTTTAATATTTACAACAGCTTGCTCAAATAAAACTAAATCATTAAATTTTGTAAATAGTTATAAAGAACTTGATAACTTACCATTTCCTAGTGCTTCACTTGAAAAGACTCTCATAAATACCAACTCACAACTAAGACACTTCTACAAAGATTGGAAAGCAGTTAGATATAAGTGGGGAGGAAATTCAAAAAGAGGTATTGATTGTTCTGCATTCGTTCAAAAAGCATATAAAAAAAGTTTTAATTTAAAACTTCCTAGAACAACAAAAAAACAACATAACATAGGAAAGTATATTAAAAAAGATGCTTTAAGATTAGGAGACTTAGTCTTCTTTAAAACAGGTTGGAATACAAGACACGTAGGAATATATTTAGATAATGCTAGATTTATGCACGCTTCTACTAAAAAAGGTGTAATTATCTCTTCTTTAAACAATCCATATTATAAAAAACACTATTGGAAAGCAAAAAGAATTCTCTTTTAACACTAAGAAAAAAAAGGGTATAATATTCACTTAAAAATCATATTTTAGGAATAATTCGTGATTAAAAAAATAATATTTTTTACTTTTATTATACTCTTTTTAAATGCCTGTAATAGCACAAAAACACTAATATATAAAGAAACACCCAAGAAAAATATAATATCCCAAATTGAGGTTCCAGTAAAGCCAAATACAATAAATAAAAATATTGTAAAAAACCAAATACCGAATAAAAAAACTGAAATAGAAAAAAAAGTTTTATCAAATGATGAGATCATAAAAAAAGCACTTATGCAATTTTATAATGAATGGAAAGGTGTAAGATATAAATTTGGTGGTAATTCAAAAAAAGGAATCGACTGCTCTGCTTTCACTCAAAGAATATTTAAAGAGAAATTTAATATTAAAATTCCAAGAAGTACTAGAACACAAGTTAAAGTAGGAGAAAAAATCAAAAAGTCTCAATTAAAACTAGGAGATTTAGTATTTTTTAAAACAGGTAGAATTGATAGACACGTTGGGGTTTATATGGGTAATGGAAAATTTATGCACGCTTCAATAAAAGGCGTTAAATTTACAAAACTAAATAAGAATTTCTACAAAAAAGCATATTGGACATCAAGAAGAATAATCAAAGATTTATAATACAAAAGCCCTAAAGTTTTAATTGTATTTAGGAGAAATGAGTTTATTTTTACTTACTACTCTTGCTATAAAATTTGAAATATGATTAAAAGAGTAATATAAATAGGGCTTTTAGTAATTAGTATAGGTTAATGAGGTAAATGCACTTAAATTTATAATTTAGGAAGCAGAAAGGATACAAATGAGAATGCATCTACCTCTTTAATACTGTAATTATAATAAGAGTATATGATAATTGTATGATTTTATTACAATTTTAAGTAATTTGATAAAAAATACAGACAAATAACACATACTATGTACATTTTTAGTGCATATAAGATATTTAACTTAAATATTTGTTTACCTTCAAAACCATATCTTGCGACAATAGTTAGATTTAAACCACTAAAAGGTGAAGTTGAAACTGTAGTTGACCAAGCCATTAAAAATGTTACTGCTAATAAAGTATGATTTACTGAACTTAAAAAATCCCCAATTATCGCTATAGTAATTATGGGATGTATTCCTACAAATGCTAATATAATAAAAATAGCTAAAAGAATAGAGGCAATAAACCAATCAAATTTTTCAAAAGGTAAGGATAAATCTAAGCCTATTAAAATAGAACTAATTGAAATACCAAACATACCAGCAATTAAAAAAAGAGACATTTCAACTTTCATCTTTGGAAGTTCATGAAAAATATGCTCTTTTAATTTATTTATAGCTTTAATAAAACCTTTTTTTATTGGTAAAACAAATAAAGATAATAAAAAAGAAAAAACAGAGATAAGAACAATTACTTTTATTGTTGGGAAAAAATGATTAGTAATTAAAACTAAAACAGCTAAAACAAAAGGAAGTATCAAAGTATCAAAAGCTACAGGATACCCTCTAAACTCATCTATATTAAAACTTTTATCTTTTAAAACTTCATAATAAGTAAATAAAAAAGCGATAAAGGCTAAAACAAGACCATTTGAAAGAATAATAACCGTATTTAAATTAGGTGCATAAGTCACAGCAGCAGCAAAGGCTACAAAAAAAGGAGACCAGTAAGCATCACTAGCAAATGCTCTTGTTAGAACTATCACTTGAGTATTTGTAAGCTTAGCTTTTTTATACATTTTATCTGCTACTAAAATTAATGATGAAAGATTTATTACTGAACCAAAAAGATGTACTCCTAAATAAGTTTTTAAAAAAGATTTTTTCCCTTTAGGAAGATTTGAACTTTTATCTTTTTTAGGAGTTGCTATTAATCTTAAAAAACCTACTCCTATTAGAAGAGTTAATAGATATTGATTTACTGTAAAGACTTTTACAAAATCTATTTTAAAATTCATATAAAAAGAGAGACTAAAAGCAAATAAACTTAAAACAATAAGTATATTTAAAATCTTCTTACTATTTAAACTTATATACAAAAGAATAAGTGCAAACCAAGCTAATAAGCCTGAAATTATCAATACTTTATTATTAAAAAAATAAGCAATAAAAGTACTTATAAAAGATAAAAATATTAATACCCCTGAAAAAGGAATTATTTTATTCACTTTTTTTGTCCTTTTTTAAATAAAATATGGATAAATAAATTCCTAAAGCTATAAATACAACTCCAACTAAATGATATAGTTCTAACTTCTCACCTAAAAAGAAATAAGCTAAAACTGCTCCAAAAATTGGCATTAAATGAGTAAATTGCCCTGCCTTATTTGCACCCACTTCAACTGTAGCTATATTCCAAAAGTAAAAAGATAAAATTGAAGGAAATATTATCATATACATCAAAGAGTAAAAAAGCTGTTTATTCTCTATAAAACTTACACTAAAACTATATCCTTGATAGTAAAAAGCAACACTTAACATTACTACACCTATAAAAGAAGTAATTGTTAAAAAATCAAAAGCTTTTAAATCTTTAGGTTTAAACTTTAAAAGTATCGAATATAAAGACCAAACTAATCCAGCTAATAATATCCATAAATCGCCCTTTGAAAACTCTAAAGTATTTAAAGATTCAAACTCACCTTTTAAGATAAGATATATAACCCCTAAAGTTGATAAAAAAATACCAAAAACCTGAATAGCTTTAATTTTTACTTTTAATATAATAGTTGATAAAACAACTATCATTATAGGAATAGCTGAGTTAATTAATAAGGCATTTATAGCTGTTGTTGTTTGTAAACCATAATATAAAAAGGTATTAAACCCAGCAACACCAAAACCACCCAATAAAAATAAAAGTAAAAAATCTTTTTTTAATGCCTTTGTTAATCTTTTAATATTTATTAAAATATATGGTAAAAATAAAACTAAAACAAAAAACCATCTATAAAAAGATAACTCTGTTGGTTCAATACTTGTTGATACTAATCTCCCAAAAACAAAATTACCAGACCAAAAAAGTACTGCTAAAACTAATAATATATAATATTGCATCTTCCACTTCTTTTGAAAAAATTTTTAAATTAAAAAAGGGTTCAAGTATATACTTGAACCCTTAAAAAAAGCTTTTATAATAAAATATTTTACTAGAATTTATATGAAGTGTAAACTCTAAAGATATTATCATCATTTGAAGCTGTGTCAAAATCAGCACTTTCATACATAACTTTTGCAGAAAGATTTTTATTAAATGCATATTGTAAGAATCCACCAACTGCATCAATTTTTTCATAGTTTAAAGGTGAAGTAGGTTCATCTGTATTTACTTGACCATAATAAGCAACAGCCGTTACACCTGCAATATTTGTAGCAATAACACCAACTAAAGTATCAGTATTTTTAGTATAAGTTACACTTCCACCATGTAAAGGTAAAGCAGTAAAGGCATTATCAGCACCTGAACCAACACCAGGATAAACTGTACCATCACTTCCTGTTGTTGTATATAATGCTGTTAAATTAAACACCCCAACATTTCCACTAGCTTTTAAACCAAACATTGTTCCATCTTCTGAACCATTTGTTGTATCAAAATACTGTGCATGAATATTTGCTACACCAAAATCATAACCTGCTTCTAAATATGTAGCATCCTTATCATTTGCAGAAACTTTACCTTTTACATCTAAATATTGTGCTTGTAAAGTTAAATTTTCTATAGAATTATTCTTTATATATAAAGTCATAGCACCATCTTCAAACTGATCAAATTCACCTGGATCTCCAGCTTGATTTGTTCTATCTTGATATTTATCAACATAAGCAGCACTTACAATAGTATTTGGTAAATCTTTATTAACTACAGTAATTCCTTCAAATGATTGTTTAATCATTCTAGTACCAGAACCAGCAACTAATGGAGTTTTAATATACTGTCTACCAACTTTTAAAGATGTATTACTAATTGTATATTGTAAATAAGCCTCAGACATAACAGAACCTGATGCATCCATAGTCTTATTAAAATCATTAGTACCCTCTGTAGATATATCTAAAACATGAGAAGTTTGAAAAGTAACTCCTGCATTAAATCCATAAAAAGAACCTGTAATAACATTTATATTACCACCAATAACTGAGATATCATCACTTTTCCCATCTGATACAGGCTCTACACTAAAATATTGAGCTTTTATTTCACCTTTCATTTTTGAATTAGAAAAAGCCTCTTCTAAAGTGTCAGCAAATGTCGTACCTGAAAATAGTAAACATGCAGCCATACTTAATTTTGTAATTTTTTTCATTTTATCTCCCCAAGATTTCGAAATTTTCTAGACTACCATACACGCGCAATAATAGTTGGTACTCTACAAAAAATATTTTAATTAAATAAAATCGCAAAACTATCGCACTAATAAAATATAGGGGCATACGGCATAGAAATGCCGTATTTTATGTCTAAATCATTTTAAGAAAAGAATGTTGAGTATTGAAGTTGCTAGTGATAAAAAGAAAGCACAATAAGTTTAAAAGCAAAAAACACAGGTACCACAACTTCAAATTTTAAATGTATCACTTGTACCTTCAGTTAAAATAATAACAAAAAAATTTCGCAATTTAATCGCAAAAATACTACTCAGTAAAAAAATCTAATAACAGTTTATTAAATCTATCTTTATGTTCTATTTGACTCCAGTGTCCACACTTAGCAAAACTATGAAGTTGAGAATTATCAATTAACTTATGAAGTCTTATAGAATTTTCAAAAGGTATAACCTTATCATCTCTTCCATGAATTATTAAAACTTCATTTTCAATAGCTTCAATATCTTTTTCATCACTTGCCATAGCACTTACACTACTTTGTCTTGGATATGGGAACATTGAACCAAAAGACTCTTGAAAACCAGCTCTAATACTAGCTTCATATCTCATCTTTGCTAAATCATCAGTTACTAATTCTCTACTATAAGCAAAAGTATCAAGTAAAGCTTTCATATTTTCTATACTTGGTATATAACCCCATGCTTGGTCAAGTCCTGCTGTTAATTCAAACTCAACACCCATAGCTCCCATTAAAACTATTTTATCAAATCTTTGAGGATATTTTATACTTAAAGCTAAAGCTAAAGCTCCACCAAAAGAGTTACCAACTAAATTTGTTTTTTCAATATTTAAAGCATCCATTAAATCAATAATTTGCTTTACCCACACATCCATATTATAAACCATGCCATTAACTCTTTGCGTATATCCAAAACCTGCCATATCAGGAGCTATCACTCTAAAATTATGTGCAAGTTCAGGCATTGCTAATCGCCAATTTGCATAAGCTGAAACCCCTGGGCCTGAACCATGAATAAATATTATAGGTTCACCCTCTCCTAAATCATGATAATTTGTATCAAATTCACCTGTTTTTATACTATTTGCTATTTCTGGGTTTGACATTTTTACTCCTTATTTAAATTAAATTCTCTTGCTAAAAGTTCATAAGATCTTTTTCTATGTTCAAAAGAATAAGTCACATTCACAACAATTACCTCATCAACTTCATACTCTAAAGCTAACTGTTCTATTTGTTGTTTACACTCTTTTGCATTTCCAAGTATCATAGTATTCATTGTTTCTTCATAATATTTTCTATCCTCAAAGCTTAAACTTTTTATTAGTTCTTGAACTATTTGTGGATTTTGAAGTTCATCCCTTGATGGATGTCTAAAAGCTTGTAATTTCCAGTAAGTATGAGTACTTGCTATATATTCTGCTTCTTCTTTATTTTCTGCTACTATACAAGCAACAGCAATACTTGCTTTTGGTTCCTTAAAATTTTGACTTTTATTAAAGCTATTTTTATACTCTTCTAAAATAGAAGGGTTTCTATCATGAGTACCTATAAATAAAGCAAGAATAAAACCAGCACCTAAAACCCCTGCTAAAGAGGAACTAGAATTACTAGAACCAAGTAAATACACAGGTGTACTGTGTACTCCTTGGGGTGAAAGTTTTAAATCATAAAATACTGATTGTTTTGAAGTAGTATTATCTAAATAGTTTATAAGTTCATAAGCTTTTTGAGAATAATCACTTTTTGAAGTATGCAAAGCTCGTGTAGCTAAGAAACTTCCTCCACTAGCTCGTCCTATTCCTAAGTCAATTCTATTATTATATAAAGCACTAAGTGTATTAAATGTTTCAGCTACCTTAAAAGAACTATAATGATTTAGCATAACTCCACCACTACCAACTCTAATCTTTGAAGTATTAGAAGCAACTGCTCCAATCATAATTTCAGGAGCACAAGAAGCATACCCAGGAGTATCATGATGTTCTGCTAATAAATATCTATGATAACCTAAGCTTTCACAAAACTTAGCTAATTCTATAGTATCAAATAAACCTTCTTTTGCTTCTTTTCCATCATGAATAGGTGATTGGTCTAATACACTTAATTTTAACACTTTATCGCCCCATCTTTTTTACACTCTCTCCACCTATTCCAAAGTGTTGTTTTGGCATTTCATTTAAAATTACCCTAACATTTTGTTTTGGTGCATCTATAGCTTCATGAATTGCTTGAGTTACTTTTTCTATAAGTTTCTCTTTTTGCTCATCACTTCTACCTTCAATAATATTAATTTGTGCAATAGGCATAAAAGCTCCTTTTTTAATGTCCCATCAAAAAAGGGACCATTTCATTTTTAATTTCTTTCATCGGTAAAAGTAAATTTTACCTAAAGAAACAAACCCTAAAGAGAGCAACGAGTTGCTCTTGTTTTCTATATGAATTTCATAGTTAAAGTTCCTAAGTCTTGGAATTTAACAGTTACATTATCACCTTTATTAACAGTAGTAGCAGCCGTAATTGCTCCACTTAAAATATAAGAACCAGCCTTTAAAACCTCACCTCTTTCACTCATCATATTAGCAAGCATAGCAATAGCAGTAGCAGGGTGTCCAAGAACAGCAGCACCAGCTCCTAGTTGAACAACTTCACCATTTATTTCCATAACTACACCAAGTGTTTTTAGGTCAATTTCATCAACTTTTTTAGCCATACCACCACTTACATATCTTGAAGATGAAGAGTTATCGGCAATTACAGATTTTAAATCAAATTTAAAATCCTTATATCTTGAATCAATAATCTCAACAGCTGGCATTACAAAATCAGTAGCAGCTAAAACATCACCTATATGACATCCAGGTCCACTTAAATCATCTTTTAATACAAAAGCAATCTCAGCTTCTACTTTTGGATGAATTAATTCATCAAAAGGAATTTGTGCCCCATCACCATAAGCAAAGTAATCGCATAAGTATCCATAACAAGGATTAGGAACACCCATTTGTTTCATTTTAGCTTGAGATGTTAATCCCATTTTCATACCTACAATTTTATGACCTCTTTTCTCTTTTGCAGCTCTTGCAGTCCATTGAATATCATAAGCATCTTCATAAGTCATATCTGGATAATCATCTGTAATTTTAGTAATCTCATAAGCTTGTAATTCAGCATCTTCACAATGCTTTGCTAATTTTTCTATTGTAGCTTTATCTAATGCCATTATAGTAATCCTTTTTGTTTAGCTAATTCCATAGCACAATCATCAATCATATCTTCTTGACCACCAATCATTCCTCTTCTACCTAATTCAACTAGTAAAGTTCTAGCATCTATTCCATATTTTTCTTCTGCACGTCTAGCAAATAGTAAAAATGATGAATAAACCCCTGCATATCCTAAAGTAATAGAATCTCTTGAAATTCTTGTAGGTTTACCCATAATAGGAAGTGCAATATCCTCAGCAGCATCTTCAATAGCTTCAAGGTTAACACCAGTTTCAACACCCATTCTATTACAAACAGCAACTAATACTTCTGTTGCAGTATTACCAGAACCAGCACCAAAACCTGCAAGTGATGCATCAATTCTAGTTGCTCCTGCTTCAATAGCTGCTAAAGAATTAGCCACACCCATTGATAAGTTATTATGACCATGGAAACCAAGTTCAATTTCATCTCCAAACTCAGCTTTAAGTGCAGATATTCTAGCACTTACCATATCAGGTAATAAATATCCAGCTGAATCAGTTGCATAAATAGTAGTAGCACCATAAGAAACCATTTTTCTAGCCTCTTCAACTAATCTTTTTTCATCTACCATGTGTGCCATCATTAAGAAACCAACTGTATCAATTCCCATAGATTTAGCAGCTTTTATATGTTGAGCAGAACAATCAGCTTCCGTACAGTGAGTAGCTACTCTAACCATAGAAATTCCATGTTCTACAGCTCTCTCAAGGTCTTTTACAATTCCAATACCAGGAAGTAAAAGAGCTGATATTTTAGCTTGTGTCATATTTGGTACTACTGCATCTAACCACTCTTCATCTGTGTGTCTTCCCCATCCATAGTTAAGTGATGAACCACCAAGACCATCTCCATGTGTAACTTCAATAAAAGGAACACCTGCTTTATCCATTGCTGTTGACATATTTGTCATCTCTTCAAGTGAAAATTGATGTCTAATTGAGTGCATTCCATCTCTTAAAGACATATCATGAATTTTTATTTTTTTACCTTGTAAATCCATCTTATGCTCCTTTAATTTTTTTAGCCATTTGTTCAGCTATATTAGTTGCAGCTGCTGTAATAATGTCTAAATTACCTGCATATTTAGGAAGATAATCCCCTAATCCCTCAATCTCTAACCAAATAGAAATTTTATTACCATCAAAAACTGGTCCATTTTTTAATACATATCCAGGAATAAACTCTTGCATTTTTTCAACCATTTCATGGATTGATTTTGTAATAGCTTCTTCATCAGGTTTTTCAGCTGTTAAACAATGAATTGTATCTCTCATCATAAGTGGTGGTTCTGCTGGATTTAAAATAATAATAGCTTTACCTTTTCTAGCTTTACCAACTTGCTCAATACCAAGTTTTGTAGTTTCTGTAAACTCATCAATATTTGCACGAGTTCCAGGCCCTGCTGATTTAGATGCTGCTGTTGCTACAATTTCTGCATATTCAACTTCTTGAACTTTTGATACAGCTGCTATCATAGGAATAGTAGCTTGTCCACCACAAGTAACCATATTTACATTTTGAGTATCTTGAGATAAAAGCTCTTCCATATTAACAGATGGTACACAAAAAGGACCAATAGCAGCAGGAGTTAAATCAATAACTTGAACTCCAAGTTCAGCTAATTTTCTATTATTTTCACCATGAACATAAGCTGATGTTGCATCAAATGCAATTTTTACCCCATCTTCTTTTATAAAAGGTAATAATCCATCAACACCTTGAGCTGTTGTTTTCATTCCATCTTCTTTAGCTCTTAATAAACCATCAGACTCTGGATCAATACCAACCATCCATAAAGGATTTAATATTTCACTTCTTTTTAGTTTATACATTAGGTCTGTTCCAATATTTCCAGACCCAATTAATGCACAATTTATTTTTGACATGATATTTCCTTAAAAATTGTCTATTCAAATCTAATTGAGGCAGAACCAACTCCACCAATACTTGCAGTCATATTATCACCTGGTTTAATATCAACCATCGCACATAGAGCACCTGATAAGATAACCTCACCTGCTTTAAGTGATACTCCAAACTCTCCAAGTTTATTAGCAAGCCAAACTACTGCATTTACAGGACTTCCAAGTGCTGCTGCACCTGCTCCAGTGTGTAATAGCTCGCCATTTCTCTCTAAAGTAATACCACAAGTTGTTAAATCTACATCTAAAGGACTTACACTTTGACCTCCAAATACCATATATCCACAAGAGGCATTATCAGCTACTGTATCTTGAATTTTGATTTTCCAATCTTTAATCCTTGAATCAACGATTTCAAAACAAGGCATTACAAACTTAGTAGCTTTTATAACATCAGCAACTGTAACACCAGGACCTTGTAAATCCTCTTTTAAAACAAAGGCTATTTCTCCCTCTGCTTTTGGTTGAATCATTCCAGCTGACACATCAATTACATCACCATCTGAATAAATCATATCTGATAAAAGGTAACCAAAATCAGGTTGATGAACACCTAACATATCCATTACAACTTTTGAAGTAACTCCAATTTTTTTACCAATGATTTTAGATCCATCATTTTGCATTCTTAACTTTAAAAAATGATGTTGAATAGCATAAGCATCTTCAATTGTAGAATCAGGCTCTCTATTTGAAATTGGCTCAATAGTATGATTTCCCTTTAAAGCTTCATATAATTCATTTCCATATTTTTCTATTTTTTCTTGTGTCATTGCCATTTTACACCCTTACATTTTTATACATACATTTTTAAGTTCAGTATAGAACTCTAAAGAGTGATGACCACCCTCTCTACCAATACCTGAACCTTTCATACCACCAAATGGTGTTCTTAAATCCCTTAAGAACCAAGAGTTAATCCATACAATTCCTGAATCAATTTGAGAAGCTACTCTATGTGCTTTATCTAAATTCTCTGTAAAAATTGTAGAAGCAAGTCCATAGTCTGTATCATTTGCCATTTTAATTACCTCTTCTTCACTATCAAAAGGTGCAATATGACAACAAGGTCCAAATACCTCTTCTTTTACTACAGTTGCATCTTCTGGAAGTCCTGTCCAAATAGTAGGTTCAACAAAGAATCCATTTGCTAATTCACCTTCCATTTTTGGAACTCCACCACCAAGAACAATATTTGCTCCTTCTTTTTTAGCAATATCATAATATTTAAGAACTGTGTCTTGATGAGTTTTACTTACAACAGGCCCCATATCAACTGAATCATCATTGTGAATACCAAGCTTTAACTTAAGTGCTGATTCTTTTAATCTTGATACAAACTCATCAAATATTGGTCTTTGCACATAAACTCTCTCTGTTCCTAAACAAACCTGACCAGAGTTAGCAAAACAAGATCTAGTTGTTTCATGAACTGCTTTATCCATATCACAATCAGCAAAAACAATTGCAGGGTTTTTCCCACCAAGCTCTAAGGATACATCCCTAACACCTTTTGAGCAAGCATTCATAATCATCTCACCAGTTTTTGTTTCACCTGTAAAAGTAATAGCATCAACATCTTTGTGAGCAGTAAGTAAATTACCAGTGATTGAACCTTTTCCTTGAACTACATTATATGCACCAGCAGGAACTCCTACTTTTGACATTACTTCACCAAGTAAAGATGTAGTTGAGGGAGTTACTTGTGATGGTTTTACAACAACTGTATTTCCACAAGCCATAGCAGGACCAACCTTCCAAGTCATAAGTAAAAGAGGTAAATTCCAAGGAGAAATTACAGCAATAACACCTTTTGGTTTTCTCATTGAATAATTCATTGCTATCTTACCATCAGGAGTATCCATTCTATAAGCTTCATCTGCAACAGCTTTCATAGTATCAGCAAATACTTTGAAGTTTGCAGCACCTCTTGGAATATCAATATGTCTAGCAATTGAGTAAGGTTTACCTGTATCTAAACACTCAGCTTCTAAAAAATCATCAAATCTTCTATCAATTTCTTCTGCAATTTCATACATCATGGCAATTCTGTCATTTAACTTCATTTGCCCCCATTCCCCTGTAAGTGCTGCTTTTGCTGCTGCAACTGCTGCATTTACTTCATCTTCACGTCCTAAGGCAACTTTATTTAAAAGTTGTCCATTCATTGGGTTAATATTGTCAAAAAACTCTCCACAAGATGAGTCTAAAAATTGTCCGTTAATATAGTGTTGTACTTTATTCATTATTTAATCCTAACCTTTTTATTGCATATTTTGCACAAATAATATCTTCTTGTTCAGTTCCACCTGAAACTCCAATAGCTCCAACTTTTTCTTTATTTTCAAAGATAGTAATTCCTCCACCAAAAGGAATTAATCTATCTCGATTTGAAAAACCCTGTTCTAAATGAGATTCATTTTTGAAAATCTGTGTCCAAGTATCTGTATCAAAACCAAAACTTGCACTTGTATAAGCCTTATCTTTTGCTATTTGAATTGAATGGATAAAAGAATCATCCATTCTTATAAATGCAAGTTCAACTCCTTTTGAATCAGTTACACTTACATTTATTTTTATATTTAATTCTTCTGCTTTTTGTACTGAATACTCACAAAGTTTTAAAGCTGTTTGGCTTCTTAAATCTTTTGATATTTTTGTTAACATTTTATTTCCTAAATTCTATGTATAAACATTTGTAAATGATTCAACAGGCTGTTTTGTATGATAGAAGATTCCTTTCCAAAGACTCTCTTCATACCAAGTAATAGTAGGCATATCAGGTTGTACTAAATACCCAAGCCCTGCAAATGTTTCATTTCTGTTTCCAGATGGGTCAAAGAAATAAATAGTATTTCCTCTTGTAATACCATGTCTTTGAGGTGTAACATCTACTTTTACATCATTTTTTGACATAACATCAGCAGCTCTTAATATATCTGCCCAATCATCTAAGAAAAATGCAAAGTGATGTAATCCCATTTCAGGACCACCCACAAAAGCTAAATCATGAGGTGTTGTACTTCTAGCTAACCATGTTGCTGCTTGGACATCACTATTTGGCCCTACAACTACTTGTTCTGTTAATTTAAAGTTTAAAACTTCAATACAAAATTTTGTATTTTCAGCAACTTTATTAATTCCTTTTTCAGGATTTAATTCACACATTAATAAAGCATGATCTAACCAATGAGCTCCAACTCCTGTAAGACCATCTGGCCATGGATCAGGATTTTTTGTCCCAACATCTTTTCCAACAAAATCTTTTTTAGCAAAAAGAATCATCTCATGTCCAGATGGAAGATTAAACTTAATACCTCTTCCACAGAAAAGAACTTCTCCTTCTTGAACATCTTGTACATCAATTCCATAATCAAGAATTTTTTGTTTAATAACATCTAAATCTGAATCATTTACAACTTTATAAGCAATATTAATAAATCCAGCTTCATTTGATGGTGTTAATACTAATGAGTATTTATCCCACTCATCCCAACACTTAAGATAAACATTTCCATTTTCATCAGTATGAGTTATTCTTAGATCCATAACTTTTGTATAATGTCTAATAGCCTCATCCATATCAATTACTTTGATATTTATATGTCCAATTCTCATAATTCCTTGATCCATTTTTGCTCCTTTTTTAAATTAAACTAGTCCAAATTTTTTATCTTTTGTTTTTTTACATTTTACTTTTCCAATAAACTCAAATTCAATATCAGTTTTAGGATAAGCTCTACATGCTAAAACAAAACCTTGTTCTCTCTCAACAGGGGATATATGTTTTTCACTCATACATGAAGTTTCAACATCACCTTTTAAAATTTTTATTTTACAAACACCACATCCTCCTCCATGACAACCGTTTGGTGCAATTTCAATTCCACCTTTTGCCATAGAGTTTAAAATGTGCTCATTTATATTTGCATTTACACTATTATCTAGTCCAAGCATTTTAAGTTGAAATATTGAACTATTCATTTTCAATCCTTTAAAATATATAGATAAAAAAACTATCTATATTTTTACTATTTGAACTATACTTGAAAAGATTCGCAGAAAAATCGCAGAAAATAAATTTTTAAAAAATTTTCAGAAACAAAAAAAGGCCTGCATACACAGGCCTTTTTTTAAATAAAATTAAATAGATTTAAATAGAGGTGAACGCTGATTTTCAGCATTTAAATCAGCTTTTGAGAAGAACTTTTCAGTATAAATATCTTTTTCATAAAGTCTTCCTCTCATAAGTGTTGTAATACAAGCATCTATCATTGGAGGAGGACCACAAAGATATGCTTTTTTCCCTGAGAAGTCATTTTCAAAAAGCTCTTTTGCTGCATCATTTACAAAGCCTTTTCTTCCTTCCCAAGAAGGTGTATCTTCATCGGATAAAACGGGTACATAAGTAAAATTATCATACTTTTGTTCTAAGTCTCTAAATAAATCAGCATAATATAACTCTTCTTCATTTCTAGCACCATGAAAAAGTGTTATTTCTTGTTTACTTCCATTTTCAAGTTGTTCTAAAATCATAGATTTTGGACTTGAAAGACCTGAACCTCCTGCAAAGAAAATCATAGGTTTATTAGCAGATTCTCTTACAAAAAATCTTCCATAAGGTCCTGATATTTTCCTTCTAGCACCTACTTTTACATTTTTATGAATCCAAGGAGTTGCTTCTCCATCTGGAACTAAAGAGATATTTAACTCTACAATTTTTTTATCATTTGAAGAGTTACATAAAGAAAATGCTCTTGGTTCATCAAAGCCTGGTACATGATATTGTACATATTGACCTGCTTGAAACTCAATCTCTTCATCTAATTCTATAAAAATACCTTTGATTCTTGGTGTTAAATCCTTTACCTCAACAACTGTTCCCATAAAGTCTTTTACAGGTATTGATTTTGCATCTGGATCTTCATCAACATCAGCTTCTATAGCACAATCTTCCATAGGTGTAGCAGTACAAGCAAGACATTTCCCCTCATCTTTTTCCATATCCATAAGGGCAAAAGGAGAGGCTGCACCATAGTCAACCTCACCTTCTAAAACTTCTATCTTACAAGTACCACATAAACCATGAGAACACGCATGGGGAATATATACCCCTTGTCTTAAAGCAGCATCAAGGATAGTTTGACCATCCCCTACTTCTACTATATCTCCTGTTGGTTCTATTTCTACTTGATAACTCACATTCCTACTCCATTAATTCCTGTTAAATTTGGTGTTTCAAATCTAACTAATGATTTATGGTCAATTCCATTATCTTCAAGTGACTTTTCAAAATCAGGAGTAAACTCTTCACCGTTTAATCTCCAAATAACAGAATCATCCCATACAACTTTTTCAAAATCTGGATGATCTTTATAACAACTAGGCATTACTTCATGAACTAATGCTTTAAAAGGCATAGCAGGTGGCAAAGGAAAAGCCATTGCTGAATTTATCAACTTATGTTTATCCCAACCTACATATACAAGTTGATTACCATGAAACTTATCTACACTATCCATCATAATTACTGGATATTCACCTTTTGCTTGAATTGCCATTATGCTTCTCCTTTCCATTCTTTCCACATTTTTTCATCTTGAGAACCTACATAATCAAGATTGTCTTGTCCAAACTCAACTTTATACCACTTAAGTACTTCTGGAAGTGTTGCTCCACCACAATTTCCTTGGAAAATTTGATGTACTGGTAACCACGATTGGATAAACTTTTCAGGTTCATCTTCAAAAATATCTTTACAATGATCCGAACAGAAATGGAATCTCTCACCATTATACATAGTATGTCTATGAGCAATTTGTGTTGGTTCACCTTTTTCAACTTCTGTTGCTAACATTGGTAATTGACAAGTTTGACATAATTGAGGAAGCATTTCAGAATAGTATCTTTTACCCTCTTTTTCTAACTTATTCCAATGTTCATAAACAGGTCTGTAGTACTTATCAAAAGTATCTGGATACTTTTGGCTTAACCAGTCCATTTTTTTCTCATCTGGAATCCAAGTATGGAAAGGTGCTGCTGCATTATGAGTATATAAAGTCATCCAAACTTGATGAGAAATATGCTCTTTTTCAGCTTTTATTGTTGCTGCACAATCTGGAACTGTAATTCCATATCTTTCTAAATCTTTAAATAATGCAACTGTGTTTTGCTCAAAATATAATTCCCAAGCTTCTTTCCAAGATTGTGGTGATTCAGGTAACATATAATCCATCATTGCAGATACTAAACCTAAAACTTTATATCCTCTCCATGTCCATTTATCAATCCACTTTTGAACAATAGGAACATTATCAGGGTCTTGCTCTAATAAGAACTTAATTGCTTGTAAACCTAAAGTCATGTGTCTTGCCTCATCACTTTGTGCAGAGAATCCAAATGTTACTGTCGCCATATCTCCATTATAAGCAGCACCACTCATAAATGGTACAAATAAAAGATTTGTTAATACATACTCAAATGAGAATCCAATAGCAATAATAAACTCGAAAGGTCCTGCTGCTCTTGCATCATCAAAAAAAGATTTAGGAACAGATAAATACCAAACATTATCATGCCAATGTGTCCATTCTGAAAAACCATTAAAATATTTATTATAATGACTTAAAGTATGAACTTGAGTTTGTACATGTCTTAACTCATCAATAGCTTGCATTTGACAAGCAACTCTTGGACCATCACCTCTAAAAGCTCTTGCAATATTAGCAAACCCTCTATGTGCTTGATATTCTAATGGCGAAACACCTGTTAAAAACAGTTTTAAAGCTGATACATATCTTGCATCTGTAATATTTTTTTGTCCATTATTTTGAGCAAATGCATCAATAATTGCATATAACTTTTTGTCTTTTTCACCTTGGTATTTCCAATAAGCATCCATTGTCATTCTAAATGGATCTTCCCAAGCTTCCCAATCATGTATTTTTATTCCCTCAAATTTATCTTCAGGGAAAACGTCATCCATATCTTGATATGTAGTTTCCCAACCAAGTCTTGTCATATACTTATATTTGTCCTTCATATTTAGACGTTTTTTTCTTTTTTGTGTACTCATAGTCATAATATTTTCTCCTAGTTTTCCCAATAAATTGTAAAATGATCATAATCCTCATCAACATTTCCGGCTAATGAAATTAAAACTAACTGTAACTCTTGTGGATCCCATTCTCTACCTAGTTTTTCAGATACTGTTTGGGCATTTATTACCATCTTTTTCTCTGCTGAAATTTTTACCATTGCAGGTTGTGGATCAACCTCAACATTTTCGTTATCTTCTTGAATTGCTTCAATAATAGCTCTTGTTTCATCTACTGCTTGAAGTGCTAAAAATACTTTTGACATTCTTTCTCCTATAGGTTTAAACCATTTTTATTTAATCTTGCCACTAATTGTTCTTCTATACTACTAATTGTTTCTTCTGGATTATTAACTATATTTTTAGCAATTGCTAGTGCTGCATTTTTAGCAATATCAATATATTTTTTACACCATTGATTTAATAACTCTTTATTTTCATCAGATTCTAAAGCTGCAACTTTAATTGTCATATCAATCCATTTTGCAGATTCATCATTCCATGATGTGATAAATTCTGTCATCATTGTTTGAGCTGTTCCACCTCTTTGATTTAACTCTTGTTCATATTTGTCAAATACTAAAGGATGAATAAAACCATCTAAAATTACATTTTGTGCAATATGTAATTCAAACCAATCTTGTAAAACAAAGCTATCTTCCATTGCTTTTCTAAGTGGCTGCCATGATTCATCATTTAACCATTTATCTTTTGCAGTATCTAAAACAGCAGGTTCATTTTCACTAAGTAATAGTCCAATTCTTGTAAGATACTGAGCGTTTCCTAGTCTATCTTCTGCATGAAACATATATGCATTTGTAATAGCTGCCCCATAACCTTCTGAACATAATTGAAGATTATTCATATTTGCTCCCCACTCATAATGTCTAAGAGGTAAAACATAATTCAAGATTTCTTGTTTTATATCTTCTGGCATTACATCTAACATATTTCTTTTTTCTACAAATACAAAATTTTGTTCAGCAACTTCTTGTTGTTTTGCTCTTGCTGTAACATACGAAGCATAGTGATATTGTCTTGGATCTAAAAACTTATACCAATCTTCCATTTTAATGC
The DNA here is from genome assembly GCF_044841725.1 of Arcobacter sp. YIC-80. NCBI lineage: Bacteria > Pseudomonadati > Campylobacterota > Epsilonproteobacteria > Campylobacterales > Arcobacteraceae > Arcobacter > Arcobacter sp. YIC-80. The sequence goes on from NZ_JBJBSI010000004.1 coordinate 179,153, forward strand.
TAGTTTTGTTTTTATCATATAACTCAAAATTTGGGTTTGCATACGGTCTGTAGTGAAAATTAGCAATTGGTTGAATATCATAAGTAGCCTCTTCATATCTTGAAGCCATCTTGCCTTCACCAATTCTTCTTTCTACATGACCAAAAGTTTCTCTCTTTGGTTTAATATCTATACTTTTAATATCTAAAGACATATTCTTAACTCCTTTATTTACTTAGTGTTCCAACAACACCATACTGCCATTTATGTTTGTCGTTTTCCACATCAATCTGTTGTTCTCTTGTTAAATGCTTAACTGCATTTCTTTTACAAAACTCATCAAATTGCTTTTTCGGCAATGCAAGTTCAACATACATACATGGATCACCAATAGAAAAATCAAACTCTACTAAATCATTTGGTTTAACATCAGTAATATGTACATATTTTCTTTCAAATGGTGATTCATTAGCCATAACACCTACCTTTTTCAATTATGAATTTTTAATTCAATTTGAATCTTAATGGAAAAAAATCGCAAAATTATCGCAGTTATTAGTGAATATTTTTATTTATGTTATAATTTTTCAAATCTACAATAAGAGCAGTAAAATGGGAAAAGTTAAGAACTATATTTTAAATAATAAATCTATACCTACTAAGTTTTCACTAACTTATATATTAATAGGTGCTATTGGTATTTTGTTTATTGATAGACTTATAAGTGAGTTTTCAAAGTATCATTCACTAAGTAAAGAAGGACCTTTAACTTTTGGGATTTTATTTTTAATAACAACTGGAATAATTCTATTTATCATGTTAAATCACATGCAAAAAGTAGTATCTAGGATTGAGCAGTCATATAAAGAATTAAAAGATAAAGATAAAGAAAGACTTGTACCTTATGAATTTGCATTAAATAACTCAATTGACGCAATTTATTGGTTTACATTAGATGCAAAATTTATTTATGTAAATGAAGCTGCTTGTAAAATGATAGGTAGAAGTAAAGAAGAGTTTTTAAACCAAATGTATTTAGAAGATATGGATCCAAACTTTGATAGACAAACAGCAAAAGAGTGTATGCATAATATTTATAATCATAAAGACTGGAGATTAGAAACAACACAAATAAGAAAAGATGGAACTATTTTTCCTGTAGAGGTTTCAGGACATGGGTTTACTCACAATGGCCATGAATATATCTGTGCTTTTGCAAGAGATATGACACAAAGACAAGAATATAGAACAAAAATTACAAAGATGAATCAAGAACTTCAAAAATCAGTTGAAGAAAAAGATATATTACTAAAAGAGATACATCATAGAGTAAAAAATAATATGGAAATAATCTCTTCTTTATTAAATATGCAAGAGAGACGAACAAAAGATAGAGATATGATTTATATCTTACAACAAAGTAGAAGTAGAATTCATACTATGGCCTTAGTTCATGAGTTTTTATATTTAGGTGAAAACCTTGCATATATAAATCTAAAAAACTATATAAAAAGACTTGTGGATGATATAAAAGAATTATATATTTCTCAAAATACAACTTTAAATGTAGATGTTCATATTGATAATTTAAGTTTTTCTACAAACAGATGTATTCAAATAGGTATGGTTTTACATGAATTATGTGTAAATGCTTTAAAATACGCATTTAAAGAAGATAGAGATAATTTACTATGTATTCACATGAAAAAGATTCAAGATAAAATTCATGTAAAAATACGCGATAATGGAGAAGGCTTAGAAGATATTAGTTCTTTATATAAAGGTGATTCAATTGGAATGCAACTTATTCACTCAATTATAGAAGATCAACTAGATGGGACTATAGAGTTTAAGAATAATAATGGCTTAGAGTGTAATATAATTTTTTCTAAGGATGAGGGAGAATAATAATGAGCAAAATTGAAATTTTAATTGTAGAAGATGAATCAATAATTGCACTAAACCTAAAAGAAACACTAATTGAATTAGGGTATAAGGTTTGTGGAGTTGCACCTAATAGATGTAAAACTTTAGCTTTGCTAGAAAAAGGTGCTAAACCTGATTTAATTTTAATGGATATTTATCTAAAAGGTCCAACTACAGGAATAGAACTTGCTAAAGAGTTAAAAAATTCAATTCCTGAAGTACCTGTAGTTTTTCTAACAGCTAATTCAGAGATAAAAACAATAAAAGAAGCTTCTGAAACTTTCGCTTATGGATATATAATAAAACCATACAAAAAACAAAGTTTACACGCAGCAATTGAAGTAGCACTTAGCAAAGCAAAAGAAGATAATGAAAAAATTAAAAAGCTTGACGCCGTTGAGAATATAAACAAAACTTTAGAACATCAATTATCTTTAAATAAGGAACAAAATCATAGAACAATACAGTTAAAATATGGATATCTTTATGACAAAGAAGTAGAAGTTTTATACTATGGAGATGAGCCTATAAAACTTACTGCTAAAGAAAAAAAAATTATTGATTTACTTTGTAGGAGTGCTGGGCAGTTTGTATCACAAGAACAAATGGAATATGCTATTTGGCAAGATGAACCAGCAGGATATGCAGCTTTTAGATCTGTGTTATTTAGACTTAGAAGTAAAATACATAAAGATTTAATAGTAAATCAGAATAATTCAGGTTATAAAATAGAGTTGTTCTAAAAAAAGTGCGATAAGAATACGATTAAATTCTACTAAAATGCCTTTATTTTTATAAAGGAGTATTAGTATGGATTTAAAACTTGAAAATAAAACTGCTCTTGTTACAGGTTCAACCTTAGGTGTTGGTTTTGCAACAGCTAAAAAACTATGTGATGAGGGTGTTTATGTCTATATAAATGGAAGAAATAAACAAAATGTTCAAGAAGCTATCAATAAAATAAAATCACATAATCAAAATGCAAAAGTTGAAGGAATTGTTGCTGACTTATCAAGTAAAGAAGGCTGTGACAAACTAATAAAACAGCTACAAAAAGTAGATATTTTGATAAATAATCTAGGAATATTTGAGCCAAAAGAGTTTACAAGTTTAGAGGAAGATGACTGGCTTAAAATGTTTAATACCAATGTAATGAGTGGAGTAAGACTATCTCAACACTATTTACTTTTTATGTTAGAGCAAAACTGGGGAAGAGTCATCTTTATTTCTAGTGAATCAGCATATCAAATACCAAAAGAAATGATTCATTATGGTATGACTAAAACTGCACAATTATCAGTTGCTAGAGGAATAGCAGAACTTACAGCTGGTACAAATGTAACTTCAAACTCTATAATAATAGGACCTACTAAATCAGAAGGTGTTACTACTTTTTTAAATGACTATGCAAAACAAATGAACTTTACTTTTGAACAAATGCAAGATGACTTTTTTAAAAATATAAGACCTACATCGCTACTTAAAAGATTCACAGAAGTTGAAGAAGTATCAAATATGATTGTTTACACATCAAGCCCATTATCAAGTGCCACAAATGGTGCAGTTTTAAGAGCTGATGCTGGTGTAGTTCAAAGTGCAATATAAAAAGGAAACAGATGAAAAACTATAATATATCTTTAATCAAAGGTGATGGAATTGGTGTTGAGATTATAAACGAAGCTGTGAAAGTATTAGATGCAGTTAGTAAAAAGTGTGGCTTTAGTTTAGAATATAAAGAATATTTAATGGGTGGTGCTGCTATTGATAAAGTAGGACATCCTTTACCTATTGAAACTCTTGAAGGAGTTATAAAATCAGATGCTTGTTTATTTGGAGCAATCGGTGGTGAAAAATGGGATAACTTACCTAGACATCTAAGACCTGAATCTGGACTTTTAAAATTTAGAGAAGAATTAGGAGTATATGCAAACTTACGACCTGCGATTGTTTATGATGAACTTACAAATGCTTCAACCCTAAAGCCTGAAATTATTAAAGGCTGTGATATTATGGTTGTAAGAGAATTAATTGGTGGTATATATTTTGGAGAGCCAAGGCAAAATAATGGACAAAAAGCTTTTAATACCATGGTTTATACAAAAGAGGAAATCCAAAGAATCGGAAAAACAGCTTTTGAACTTGCTATGAAAAGAGATAAAAGATTATGTTCAGTTGATAAATCAAATGTTCTTGAAGTATCACAACTTTGGAGAGCTACTATGATTGAGTTATCAAAAGAGTATCCAGAAGTGGAATTAACTCATATATATGTAGATAATGCAGCTATGCAGTTAGTGCGAGATCCTAAACAGTTTGATGTAATAGTTACAGGAAATATTTTTGGAGATATTTTAAGTGATACAGCTTCAATGGTAGTAGGTTCAATCGGTCTTCTTCCTAGTGCTTCAACTGGAAATAAAACAGCAGTTTATGAGCCTATTCATGGTTCAGCTCCTGATATTGCAGGTTTAGGAATAGCAAATCCAATAGCTACTATTGAGAGTGCTAGTATGATGCTTAAGTATTCACTAAATGAAGAGGAAGCTTCAAATATAATTCAAAAAGCTATAAAAGATGTATTAAAAGATGGCTATAGAACAAAAGATTTAGCATCTTTTGATGCCAAAGAGGTTTTAAGTACTTCACAAATGGGAGATATTATAGTTGAGTATATCAACAAATAAAGCTAGAAGAACAGGAAAAAACTTTAATCAAGTAATAGAAGATATGGCAGAAGGTAAAACTTCAGCAGATATTGCAACAGTTGATACTGCTAATAAAAGTAATAAAGATAATGGAGGCTATGTAGGATTACAAGTACAAACAGCTAATAAACAAACTGATACCTCAATTTCTACAATGAAAGGTGAACAAAAAGCCAAAATGCTTAATAGTGATGGTACTTTAACTAGTCAAGGTAAATTTACAGTTAGTGGTTCAGCAGAACTTCAATCTTATCAAAAAATGGGTAATGTTGCAGGTATGATGAATGTAATGAAAAATAACCCAGAATATATAAAAAATCTTGCAGATAAAATGATCTCAATGGCACAAGAATCTGGAAAAAATGAAGAAGAAGGCAATGCTAGAAAAAATGAAGTTATGAATGATTTAGAAAAGTCAGGCTTAATTAGTATAGATGATAAAGGGGGATATCAAGTAAACCCACAAAACTTTGCAAGAGCAAAAGCTTTTTTAAATGCAAATAATATGAATAGTAATAACTCATTAATTGCAGGTGGTATGTCATTTAGTGGTACATTAGGTAAAAACCCATCAATACAAGCTAATGCACTAAATAGTGTGGTTTCAGGAGATAGAAAAGAGTATAATGATAATGTTGATGTTAAAAACAAAGGTGGGCAATTTAATTATGATCCATTAATTGATTTAGTAGGAAATGATACTGTAGGCGAAATTGCTAAAGGAGTTTTACAAGGTGCAGTAGTGCTAGGTGCATTAGATACTCTAACTGGTGGTAAAGTAAGAGATAGAATTGCAAGTTCAAGGAAAAAGCTTTCTGAAAAAATATCAGATAAAAGACATTCTAAAAAAGAAGGGCATAAAAAAGGTAATGATGGAAAATGGTATGATTTAAAAACAGAAAAAGGTAGAGAAGAATTTGCAAAAGACCCTAAAAATTTAGAGAACTTGGATGATGCAACTAAAGAAAAATATTATTCTTCATCTTCTCCTACTGCTTTTGAAAAAAACCCTTCAACTGCTCCCCAAAGTGCAGCACCAACCCAAAGCACAACAAATACAAATACAGCTCCTAAAATTGCAGATGACATAACAGACTCTCCTTCTAAAGATATAAAAGATGATAACATAAAAAAGAATAAAAAGACACAAAAATATATGGAAAAAGAATTAAATGATAAAAAAACTGATTTAATTAAGAAAGATCCAGATGAATTAGCAAGAGAAACAATGTTTAATCAAGCACAACAAAAGTATAAGTTAAATGTAGATGATTTTAGAAGTGGTAAGATTGACCAAGATACATTTAGTAAAAATAATGCGAAATTATCTTCTTTTATGAGTAAAGTCAATAGTGGTGCAGATATAGGAATGAAAGACTTAAAAGATGTAGGTATTAAACCTACTCAAGAACTTCCTATGGAAACAAAAATGTCAAAGAATAATAAGCCTTATGAAGTAATTAGTACATCAGAGTATGGACAAACAGTTAAAAGAAGTAGAGGCTAGTAAGATTAGAGTTGAAGAATAAAACTTAAATAAATTTGATGCAAATGGTAATCCAAAAGTAGAAGCAGTTCCAAGTGTTGATGCAGGAAAAGTTCAAAGTCCAGATGTTGATACACCTAAACCGCAAACTCAACATCCAAAGATTGATAATTTTATGACAGAAGCAGAAGCAAAAACTGTAGGAGCTAATAAAGGTTTCTTATCACAAAGGTTTGATACAGTACAAGATGCACTTAATGGTCCAGGTAGTTGGAAAACAAAATTAGGACTTGCTGCTTCAGCATTAGTTTTAGGTTCGCAGAGTGAAGCAATTGGAAATATATTAAATGCAATACCTACACCAGATAATCTTTTTAATGGAATGCCTTTAGGAGAAGGAAGTGATATTGTTCCTCCACCAAATTATCAAATGCAACAAGCTCAAAGTCAATTAATTCCTAGTATTGCACAAAATCAACTTAACAATATACCAACTGCAATGCCTTTCATGGCTAATAATTCTAACGGAATGGCTCAACAAGGATTAATAAGTATGATACAGCAACAATATTTAAATAATACTCAAGCATTTAATAGTGGTACTATGTCACAGTCAGCATATACAATTAGCAAGTGTACTTTCATCAATTGCTAATTCTCAACCAGTTTCTCAACAAAGTTTAGAGTATGCAGGAATTAATCCTCAATCATTTTGCCATTATTTAATTTTAATTCGTGTACTTTACCTTTTTGATAATATAACAAAAGATTTATTAGTAGTATTTTTTGTTCTTCTACAGATATACTATTATCAACAAATAAAATGAAGATAGAGCTTCATTTTATTATTTGGTTTAATTCACACATTTTATCTCTGTATTCATGTCTTTCATAAACACCAATTATTTTTAACTCTTCTACAAAAAACCTCAGCTCATCAAGGGCTAGTTGTAGTCTTTTTTCATCTGTATGTCCGTATAAGTCTGCATGAAACTGAGTTGAATACATACTTCCAATCCCTGAATAACTCTCAATTTTTATTAGATCTATTCCATTTGTAGCAAAACCACCAAGAGCTTTATAAAGTGATGCTGGTATGTTTCTAACACTAAAAATAAGAGAAGTTATGTAAGATTTGTTTTCCTCAAATTTTGGTGTTCTTTTCTCTTTACTTAAAACAATAAACCTAGTAACATTTCCTACATAATCTGAAAATTTTTCTTTTACAATTTCTAAATTATAAATCTTTGCAGCTAATGTTGAAGCAATTACAGCATGAGTTTTATCTTTTGATTTTTCTAGTTTCATTGCTGAACCTGCTGTGTCAAACTCTGAAATAGCTTTTAGATTTAACTCTTTTATATTATTCATACATTGAGCTAAAGCTTGTGGATGAGAAGATACTGTTTTTAACTCTTCTAGTTTATACCCTTTTACAGCTATTAAGGCATGTTCTATTGGATGAAAGTATTCATCTATAATATTTAACTGCATTTTAGGAATAAGCCTATATATTTCTTCAACTCTACCAGCTGATGAATTTTCAATAGGAATTACCCCAATATCTGCTCTTCCTTGCTCAACTAATTGCATTGATTCTAAAAAAGAATCAGAAGCTACTAAGTTTGAGTTTGGAAATAATTGAGAAGATGCTAAATGTGAATATGCACCTTCAACCCCTTGATATACAACTGTTTTATCCATTTAATACTCTTTTTCTTTCGTATTGAAACTCTAAAATTGTTGAAATAGTTCTTGTATAGGGGGCATCAAGACCTTGTTTTTCACAATTTCGTACAACTACCCCACAAATTTCTTCAAGTTCTAGGGGTCTATTGTTTTCTCTATCCACATACATTGAAGGTTTTAAGTTTACAAAACCTTTTATCAATTCAAACATTTTATCAACGCCTTCTTGTGATATATTTACACCTGCAGCTTTTGCAGCTACGGCTGTTTCACTCATAAGCCCATAGATAATTTTAGAAGTTTTCTTATCTGTAAGTAAAGGTCTTGTTTTCTCTTCTAATAAAGCACAAATTGCATTCACACCATTATTAATAATCAATTTATTCCATAATTCAAGTTTTATATCATCACAAAGTATCGTTGATGTTTGTGTTTTATCCAAAATATTTTTTAGTTCTTTTAAAAAAGCTTGATTTTTCTCATTTGCTTTTATAGCACCTATTAAAGTCTCAACATTTCCAGAACAATGAACATGCCCTAAAGAGATAGTATGAGAAACAATAAGCCTTGTTAATCCACCTATTACATAATCATTATTGTAATATTTTGCCATGATATCTTCATTTTCCACTCCATTTTGAAGAGAAATAAAATATGGTATTTTAGAAGAGTTTTTGGCCCAAGAAGCTAATGATTTAGAAATACTCTCTGTACTCATTGCTTTTGTTGCTATAAAAATTGCATCAATTTCTTCTGCTTTAAAACTTTTAGTAAATTCTTCAATACTATATGTGTCTATTTTATCTTCAATAGTATAATCAGGGTGAGTTACTTTCATGTTATTATTTTTTAAATATTCTAAATTCTCACCTCTAGCAATAAACTTAATATTACATCCTACTTCATGTAATATCATTCCATAAAAAGCACCTATACCACCTGCACCTATTACAACTATATTCATTATTTATTCCTATAAATTATTCATTTTTTAAAAGTCATATTATATACTAATACAGTATAATTCTACTAAAAAAGGTTTAACTTGATAAGACTTGGTTCAAATTCACCCACAAGAGCACTAATACTTAAGAATTTTGGGATTGATTTTATTCAAAATGGTGGAGATTTTGATGAAGATAGTATAACTACACAAAATCCAAAATCTTTTTGCTATGAGGCAACAAAAGGAAAATTTGAAGAACTATATAAAAAGTATGGTGTTGAAGATATGCCTTTACTTGTTGCTGATTCTGTAGTTACTGCAAATGGAAGGCTACTTAGAAAAGCAAAAGATGAAGATGATGCAAGAGAAATGTTAGAACTTCAAAGTGGAAATGAAACTTCTGTAATAACTTGTATGATTTATAAATCAAAGGAAAAAGAGCTTATAGATATAAGTGTTACTACATATAAATTTGATAAATTTGATGAAAAACATATAAATGAATATATAAATTCTGGTGAATGTTTTGGAAAAGCAGGTGCTATCATGGTAGAAGGATTTTGTAAGCCTTATATAAAAAAAGTAAAGGGATATGAAAGTTGTGCAATGGGACTTTGTGTTGAAAAACTTTTAACATATCTTTAAGAAATTTATTAAAATTCTATCATATTTATTTATAAAATTTAACTTAAAAAATATGTATAAAAACAAGACAATATTCATACAACCCTTATTTTATAGAAATTATAGTTAAATTAATTTTTTTTTAATATTTACTATTATAATATATAAATATGCCATAAGCATATATATATTTACTCATAGTAAATAAAAAGGAACAAAAAATGTTAGAAGTACTATTTGGTGGTCAAAATGTAGAAAGAATCCTACAATACTTATTAGCAAGAGACTCTGCTTATGCAAGAGAAATTGCATTATTCTATGATGTAACTCAAGCTACAATTAAAAAACAACTAGATAAATTAGAAAAAGGCTCTATTATTGTTGGCCAAGACTATGGTAATATGAGAATATACAAACTCAATCAAAGAAATATATATATGAAAGAACTTATTGCTTTATTACTAAAAGTAAGATCAACATACGAGCCAGAAGAAAGAGCAAAACTAGTAAAAAAAGATAGAACAAGAGTTAGAAGTAAAAATAAACCATTAAATTTAAGAAGATAGGTAAAATTAAATATGGAAGAAAAAAATGACCATAGTAATATTGAGTTGCTTAATAATCTGATTGATGTCCAAGATTGTGCTACATTAGTCTGTCAAGTATTAAAAAATAGAAATATTGATGTTGTATTAACTGGGGGAAGTTGTATGGAAATATATACTAATTCCAATTACTCATCACTTGATTTAGATTTTATTGCAAATCCTAATGTAAAAACAAAACAAGTAATTTCCACTATGTTAGATTTAGGTTTTCACAAGACAAAAGATGGTTATTTTAAATATAAAGATAATCCATACTTTATAGAATTTCCAACAGGTCCTATTTCTGTAGGTGACGAACGAGTACATAAAACAATTGAGTTAAAATCTCATGTTGGAACATTAAAACTTTTATCTCCAACAGATTGTGTTAAAGATAGATTATGTGCATATTACTATCACAATGGAAAAGAATGTTATCCTCAAGCAGTAGCTGTAGCACACTCAAACATAGATAAAATAGATTTTGAAAATTTAAAAGCTTGGGCAAAAAAAGAAAAATCAGATATCAAAAATGATTTAACTCAACTATTAAAAGATTTAGAAACATTAAAAAAACCAAAAACACTTAAATCTATAAAAGAGTATTTAAAATCTAAAGAAGAATCTAATTATGTAAATATAGATATAGAGACCGAATTTATTGAACTAACAGATGATTTACTTAATGATTATGTAATATATGAACTACTAAATATTGAATTAGGTGATAATACCTCATACTATGAAAAAATGAGTAAATTATATTTTGAATTGTTAAAAGTATAAAGAAAACCATTAATTTTAAATCTCACAATAACTATATTGAGAACTAAAAATTTAATAACTATTTTATAAATTTATTGTAAAATAGCCAAAAGAAAGGATACCATGAAACTATCAAATTATTTTCTATTAAGTATAACTATTTTTATTTTAACAGCCTGTAGTAAAAAAGAAATACCTGAACAATATGTTATAAATACGAAATATAAAGAAGCAAATATTTTAGAAAAAAAGGAAAAACAAAAAGTAAATCCTTTGGCATTATTAAATAAGAAAGAAAAAGAATTTCTTGAGATTATAAAAGTTGATAAATACTCTTCTTTATGTAAAAACAATGATTTTTATGAAGAAATTAAAAAACTAGATACTAAAGAAGAAATCTCACAAAATTTAAAAGATTTTTTTCCTATATATGTAAATAACTTAGAAAACTCATGTATCAATAAAGATGCTTTTTTTAAAGAACTGAAAAAAGAAAAGTACAAAGACTTTAAGTATTCATACGAAATGTATTTAAAAGAAATAAATACAAAAGCTCTTCTAAAAAACTATGAAAATCCTAATATCTCAATAAATGAAATACTAAAGCAATATACTCCCAAACATCCTGATTTTTTTAAATTTATTACGCTTTTAAATAAAAAAAATTTAAACAAAAAGAAAAAATATAGATTAAAACTAAATATTGAAAGATTGAAACTATTAAAAAGTTTTGATAATAAAAACTTTATTCAGTTAAATATTCCTTCTTATAATTTTAGTTTATATGAAAAAGGCAAAAAAGTAAAAAGCTTTGGTACAGTTGTAGGCTCAAAAAAAGATCAAACTCCTATTTTATCTAGTAAGTTATCTTATTTTATTATAAATCCTACTTGGAATATCCCTACTTCAATTGCTAAAAAAAGTATTATTCCTAAGGCTTTAAAAGATAAAAACTTTTTGAAAAAGAAAAATATTGTAATTAGATACAAAAAATATGACTTAGACTTAGAACCTATAAAATTTAAAGATGTAAAATGGGATAAATATCTAAAAGATGATGTAAAATATATACCTTATAAATTTATTCAATTGCCTTCTAAAACAAATGGAATGGGTAGAGTAAAATATATGTTCAAAAATGACCATGCTGTTTATATGCATGATACTATTGGTTCATGGCGTTTCAAAATAAATAAATCAAAGATTAGAGCTGTAAGTCATGGTTGTATTAGATTGGAGCATCCATTAGCTTTAATGAAACATATAAGTACTTATTACACGACAAAGTCATATAAAAGTGTAAGAAATATATATAATAAAGAACAAACTGACTCTATTAGACTAAGTAAAAAACTTCCTTTACATATAACTTATATCACAGCTTATGAAAAAAATGGTAAGTTAAAATTTACTGATGATATTTATGGATATGACAAAATCCAAAAGTTAAATCATAGTTTTTAAAATATCTAAAACTTTAAATAGGTAAAATATTACCTATTTAATTAGAGTTTTTATAGTAGTTAACATTCCTGTATGAAGATTGTAGTTTGCTACAGGAAAATCAAGATTATCTTCATCTGTAAGATTTACTCTATAAGAGTTTAAATACTCTCCTAAAATTTTTAAATCAATTGCTTTATAATCGACATCTTTATATTGTGTTCTTACAAGTTCATTTCTTTCATTTGATTGCTCTATTATAAAAGCCATTGTTCTTAAACAAACTAAGTCAGCCCATCTATAAAAAAAATCTTTATTGATTTCCTCTACTTTTTTTCCCTCAGGAGTAAAAAGTAGATTTTGATCTCTAAGTGGTAAAAGAACTGATAGTGTTGCTTCTACATAAGGTAAAATTTTTTCTTTCCAAAAATCTTCTTCTTCACTTTTATCTAATGCAAGAGAATATGCTTCTAAAATTTCTTCTTTTGAAGCTTTTTTTAATAATTCATCTAATGATTCATTCATCATATTACCTTTTGTACTAATTGCTCAGGAAGTAAACCTATTGACTCTTCTATTTTTTTTGTATCACCATGTTCTATAAAATCATCTTCATATTCAAAAGAAGTTAGCTTAACACATATTTTTTCTTCATTTAAAAACTCTAAAATAGCGCTTCCTACTCCACCTTGTTTTTGAGAGTCACTAAATACATACCAATCATCATATTTACAGGCTAAATCTTTTAAAGTCTCTTTATCAAGAGGTTTTACAAATCTTAAATCTAAAACTGCTATATCTTCTTCATGTAAAGCTTCAGTTTTACAGGCTCTTCCAACAGCTGCTCCATATCCAATAAAAAGTTTTTTTGAACTACCATCTTTTAAAAGTTCAGCTTTTCCTAATTTAAAACCTTCACTTTTATAATTAGTTTCTATAAATGCACCTCTTGGATATCTAATAGCACAAGGCTTATCTAAAATATAAGCAAAATCAATTGCTTGATGAAGAGTTTCATTATCTCTTGGAGCAAATAAAACCATATTTGGAATAAATCTTAAATATGAAATATCAAATGCTCCTTGATGAGTCTCCCCATCATTTCCTACAATTCCTGCTCTATCTATTGCAAAAACTACAGGTAAGCCCATAAGACATACATCATGAATTATCTGATCAAAACCTCTTTGTAAAAATGTTGAATAAATAGTGATAAATGGTTTAAAACCCTCTTTTGCCATAGCAGCCATTGAAGTTACGGCATGTTGTTCCGCAATTGCTACATCCCAAAATCTATCAGGGAAGGCGTCCATAAGTTTATTTATTCCTGTACCACTTGGCATGGCAGCTGTAACTCCAACTACATTTTCATGTTTACAGGCTAAATTAGTAAGTGCTTCTGCAAATACTGCTGTTGCAGCTTTTGGAGCTTCTTTTTTTACAAAAGCTCCATCTTCAACATTAAAAGGCCCTACTCCATGCCAATGTTCATGTTGTCCCTCTGCTACTTTGTATCCTTTACCTTTTACTGTTCTTGCATGAACTATTACAGGTTTTTTCATTGCCTTTGCGATTTCTAAAGTATCAATAACTTCTTCTAAATTATGCCCATCAATAGGTCCAATATAATCAATCCCCATTTCTTCAAATAAAATTCCTGGAGTTATAAGCTTCATAGCTTCTTCCATTCTTTTTGCTATATAAGTAGTACCCTCAGGCATATTTTTCTTAATAAAGCTATCAACTTTACCTTTAAATCCTTGATAATACTTCCCTGCTAAAAGCTTAGAAAGATATTTTGAAATAGCCCCTATTGGTTTTGCTATTGACATTTCATTATCATTTAAAATAATCACAACAGGAAGTTTTAAATCACCTAATTCATTTAAAGCTTCATATACCATACCAGCAGTCATTGAACCATCACCTATCATAACAACAGGTGTTCTATCTTCTTTTTTAAGCTGTATTGATTTAGCAGCACCCACTGCCAATGATATAGATGTTGAACTATGTCCTGCCACAAAATAATCAGCAACACTTTCATTGGGTTTTGTAAAACCACTTAATCCTTCGAACTGCCGAATAGTTTCAAACTCTTCCCATCTTCCTGTCAAGAGTTTATGAGGATAACACTGGTGAGATACATCAAATATAAAAGGATCTTTATAAGCATCAAATATATAATGCATTCCAATTGTTAATTCAACTGCACCTAAAGTTGAAGAGAAGTGTCCACCTTTTCTCGATACAACATCAATAATTCTATCTCTGATTTTTTGAGAAATATCTTCTAACTCTTCTAATGATTTGTTTTTTACTTCCATAATAATTCTTATTTATTTATTTTCTTCTAATACCTCATCTAAGATACTAAAGACTTTTGTATTTTGACTTTGTGAACCAATAGTAATTCTAATTGCATTTACACCATAGCCAGTTAAATCTCTAACAATAACACCTCTTTTTAAAAGTTGAGTTGCTATTAGCTTTGAACTATATTTATCACCAAATTTTAATGTAATAAAGTTCGTATATGAATCAATATAATCAAAACCTTTTTGTTTTGCATACTCTTCATATCTTTTCATTTCTTCAAAATTTAAAGCTATACAACTTTGAACAAACTCTTCATCCTTTAAAGCTTCTATTGCTGCTGCTAATGATAAAGTTGTTATATTAAATGGTGCTCTTAATTTATATAAAGTCTTGATAATTTCTTCATTTGCCACACCATATCCAACTCTCATACCACCTAAAGCATAAGCCTTTGAAAATGTTCCTAAATATATACAATTAGGAAATTTGTTTATTAAATCTTTTGCATCAATCTTTTTCTTTTCATCTTTAAATGAAGCATACTCTTGATAAGCTCCATCTATTACAACTAAAGTATCTTTGCTAATTGTCTCTAAAAATTTATAAACATCTTCTTTATCTAAACACTCTCCTAAAGGATTGTTTGGTAAACATAAAAATATTATATCAGCACCATGTTCTTGATACATAGCACTAAATTGTTCTAAATTATGTTCATCATCTTTTGTTTTTAAAATTTGACTTCCTGTTTGTTTACCATATATTTCATACATAGCAAATGTTGTTTTAGACATTAACATTTTTGAGTTTTCATTACACTTAGCATGAACACAAAACTCTAAAATTTGGTCACTTCCTGAACCTATAATAATATTTGATTCATTTACATCAAATTTAGTAGCTAAGGCTTCTTTTAATTCAAACATAGAATCATCTGGATATATAAACATATTTTTTGATAACTCTTGAATTTTTTCTTGCACCCTTGGCGATGTTCCATAAGGATTTTCATTAGATGCTAATTTTATTATATCTTTTGGATCAATTCCATATTCTCTTACAACTAGTTCGATTGGTTTTCCTGCTTCATAAGTTGTAACATTTTCTAAAACTTTATTAAATTCCATTTATATTTCCTATTTAATATTTATATATCGTTTATCTCTTTTACATAAGATCCTAATACTTTTACAGTGTCTTTATGTTTTGCTAACAATTCTTTAACATGTTCATCATCTTTATGTCCATCAAAATCTATAAAGAAAATAGAATTTCCTTGAACAATATGTGATTTAATTTTTGTTAAATTTATTTGGGCATTGTTAAAATCATTTAAAAACTCAACTAAAGCACCTTGTCTATCAGGTAATTCTACTAAAATAGAAGTTTTATCATTTCCTGACTGAGCATTTTCAAAATCACTTATTATAAAAAATCTCGTTTTATTATTATCTTTATCTTCAATATTTTCAAATAATATAGGAAGATTATTAAGTTTTGCACCTACATGAGGACAAATTGCTGCACTAAATGGTTCTTTTGCTGCAAGTTTTGCAGCTTTTGTTGTTGATTCAATTGGAATTTGTTCAACTTCATCTAAACCAAAATTAGCTAAAAATTTTCTACATTGTTCAAAAGCTATATCTTTAGAATAAATTCTTTTTATATCTTTTACCTTATCACAAGTACTTGCTAAAGTATGATGAATATCAAGAACAACCTCAGCAATAATTTTAAGATTATATTTACTTAAACAATTGATAGTATCAGTAACTATTCCATTTGATGAATTTTCAATAGGAACAACCCCAAATTTCGCTTTTTTAGTATCTACTTCCCTAAATATCCCATTTATTGAAGAAATCGATACATAAGAACTCATAGCTCCAAATCTTCCTTCAGCAGCTTGATGAGTAAAACTTCCCTCAGGACCTAAGTAAGCTACATTTTCAGGTAATTCTAAATTTCTTGAAATAGCAAATATCTCTAAAAATAAAGCTTCAATAGCAGCTCTATTTAATTTTCCATTATTAACAGCTTCCAATCTGTCAATAATCTCTTTTTCTCTCTCAGGTCTATAAATTGCTCCACCACTTTTAGCTTTTAAAAGTCCTACTTGATGGACAACTTCCATTCTTTCATTTATAAGTTTTAAAAGTTCCTCATCAATAGTGTCAAGTTTATTTCTTAAGTCTAATAATCCGTGCTCATTCATTTGTACCCTTTTTTGTGCTATTTAATGTACTCTTCTTCTAAAGCAATTATATCTTCAAAAGTTTCTCTCTTTCTAATTAGTCTATCTTCCCCATTTTCAACTGCAATTTCTGCAACTTTTCCTCTTGTATTATAGTTTGAAGCCATAGTAAAACAATAAGCTCCTGCACTATAAATAGCAACCAAGTCATTATGTTGTGTTTTTGGTAAGTTAATATTTTTAGCAAAAAAGTCTCCACTTTCACAAACAGGACCAACTAAGTTACAATCACTTAACTCTTCATTGTCATTTAATACCTCAATTTTATGATAAGCATTATATAAAGATGGTCTAATTAAATCATTCATAGCTCCATCAACAATAACAAATCTTTTATCACCATTTACTTTTTCATAAAGTACTTTTGATACAAATACCCCAGAGTTTCCAACTAAGAATCTTCCTGGTTCACATACAATTGTAATATCTAAACCAAATAAAGCTTCTAAAATTGATTGAGCATATTCATTTGTATCAATAAGTTTTTCATCATCATATACAATACCTAATCCACCACCAACATCAAAGAAAGATAAATCAATTTTAATTGCTGCAAGGTTTCTTACTAAATCAGCAACTAATTTAACTGATTCTTTTATTGGTTCTAACTCTGTAAGTTGAGACCCTATATGTAAATGAATACCACTTGGCTCTAAAGCTTCACTATTTTTACACTGGATATACATTCTTTTTGCTGTATCAATATCAACACCAAACTTATTTTCATGTAAACCAGTTGAAATATATGGATGAGTTTGAGGGTCAATATTTGGATTAACTCTAATTGATATTCTAGCAACCTTTCCTAACTCTTTTGCAATTACTTCAACCCTATCAAGCTCTGCAGCACTTTCAACATTTATCATTAAGATACCAAGTTCTAAAGCTTCTTTTATTTCACTATCAATTTTCCCAACACCTGAAAAAATAATCTTATAAGGTTGAATTCCTACTTTTAACGCTCTTTTAACCTCACCAATTGAAACACAATCAGCCCCCGCTCCTAAATTTGCTAAGTGCTTAATAACAGATAAATTCGAATTCGCCTTAACCGCATAAGCTAAAAGAGATTTTCTAGCTTTAAAAGCCCCTTTTAATTCTTCATATTGTGCCGTAATATGATCAAAATCATATACATAATATGGCGTTTGATACTTGTTTGCTAATTCTTTAAAATTTATATTCATACTCTTTAATTCCCTATTCCTCTTTAAAATCTTAATTTAAAATTTCAATAAATTAAAAATTAAAACTTTTTTGTTTTATATATAAATAATTAGTAAGTATGAGATTTTGAGTGAAGTTCAAGGCGGAAGAAAAGTTTTAGGCAGGAGCTTACTGTAGTAAGTGAGTGTCTAAAACTTTTCTGACAACGTAGAAGTTCGCCAAAAGCTTATGCTTAATGACTATTTATCTGTGCCATTCCATGCAATAGTAGGTCTTCCATTCTCATCAAAATTAACCGCAGGCATACCCATTACATTAAATCCTGAATCAACATAATGAATTTCACCTGTTACTGCTGAACTTAAATCAGATAATAAATACATACCTGAGTTTCCAACCTCATCAATTGATACATTTTTCTTTAAAGGAGAATGTGCTTCATTCCACTTAAGCATAAATCTAAAATCACCAATACCAGCTGCTGCTAAAGTTTTAATAGGTCCAGCACTAATAGCATTTACTCTAATTCCATCTTTTCCTAAATCTTCTGCTAAATATTTTGTAGTCATTTCTAACGCAGCTTTTGCTACACCCATTAAGTTATAATTAGGAATATATTTAGCTCCACCATAATAAGTTAATGTTAATACAGATGAATTATCACTTAATAAAGGTTTTAATTCTCTTACTACTTCAATTAATGAATAAACAGAGATATCCATTGCCACATCAAATGCTTCTTTAGAAATATCATAAAATCTTCCAGATAAGCCTTCTTTTGGAGCAAATGCAATTGAGTGAACAATAAAGTCAATTTGACCCATATCTTTTTCAATTGATTCTTTTAATGCTTTAATCTCTTCTGGTTTAGATACATCACAAGGATATACATAATCAGCACTTCCAAACTCTTGTGCAATTGGTTCAACTCTTTTCTTTAAAGAATCATTTAAATAAGTAAATGCAATTTGCGCCCCTTGTGCCGCACAAGCTTTAGCAATACCATAAGCAATAGACTTATTGTTTGCAACACCTAAAATTACACCTTTTTTACCCTTCATAAACATTATAAATCCTTTGTATTTTCTAAAATTTGAATAAAGTCTTCAATAATCCATGAAGCAGTACCTATTAATGCCCCATCAACACCATGTAATGAACAAATATCTCTAACATTATCAACTTTTACAGAACCACCATATAAAAGTGGTTTTTCAATTTTTGATTTTAGTGCAGAATGAACATCTGTAATATCTTCAAGTGTAGCTGTAACACCTGTTCCAATAGCCCAAATAGGTTCATAAGCTAAAATTAGATTTTCATAATTTATATCAATTCCTTCAAATTGAGAATAAATATATTCTAATGTTTTTTCTAAACCTTCTTCTTTAACTTCTAAAGGCTCTCCTACACAATAAATTATTTTATATCCAAGTTCACTATAAAAAGCAAATTTTTTTGCTATTTCTTCTTGAGATTCTCCTAAAATATGTCTTCTTTCACTATGACCTATTAGAATTGTATTTACATCAAATTCATCTAATTGTTCTGTACCAATCTCTCCTGTAAAAGAGCCTTTCTGCGTTGCATAAGCATTTTGTACTCCAATATTTAGTGTTGGTATTGTTTCAAACTTATCAAGTGAAGTTGATGTTGGGAAAATATATACATCACTCGACACATTATTTGATACTAAATATTTATTTACTTCTTCTACAAAATAAGATGTTGTTTTTCTTGTATGGTTTGTTTTAAAATTACTAGCAATTATTGCCATAACATTCCTTTTTAATAGTTCTCTTTAAAAAGAAAACTTTATTTCTATTAATATTTAGTCTTCAATAACTAGTGCTTTTACACCTGGAAGAACTTTTCCTTCAATTAATTCTAGCGATGCTCCACCACCAGTTGAGATAAATGTCATTTCATCTTCATCACCAGTTACTCTTACTAAATCAGCAGTATCACCACCACCAACTACAGTTGTTGCATAAGATGAAGCTACTGCGTGTGAAATTTTTGTACTACCTTTTGCGAATTTATCCATCTCATAAACTCCCATTGGTCCATTCCACAAAATAGTATGCGCGTCTTCTAGGGCTTGAGAGAATAAAAGTGCTGTTGCAGGTCCAATATCTAATCCCATCCAACCTTTTGGAATTTCTTGTGTAGTAGTTGGTTTAGCAAATGCTTCTGCATCAAATGCTTCTGCTGCTACAACATCTACTGGTAAATATAATTTTACACCTAATTGTTTTGCTTCTTCCATAATCTTAATTGCTTCAGGAATTAAATCTTCTTCTACTAATGAGTTTCCAACTTCATAACCTTGTGCTTTCAGAAAAGTAAATGCCATTCCTCCACCAATAAGAATCTTATCTACTTTTGGTACAAGGTTATATAAAGCTTCTAATTTTCCAGATACTTTTGAACCACCTACAATTGAAACAAATGGTCTTTTTGGCTCATTTACAATATGATGGAAAAATTTAATCTCTTTAGCAAGTAAGAAACCAGCTGCTTTTGAATTAATATCAAAATGTTGTGCAATTCCTTCAACAGAAGCATGTGCTCTATGAGATACACCAAATGCATCATTTACATAAACATCAGCCATAGAAGCAAGTTTACTACTTAAAGCTTCATCATTTTTAGTTTCACCTGCTTCAAATCTCATATTTTCTAATAATAAAATTTCACCAGCTTCTAATGATTTTGCCATTGAAATAGTATCATCACAAACTATTCCAGGAGCCATTTTAATTTCTTGCTTAAGTAAAGTATGTAATCTCTTAGCAATTGGTTTTAAAGAAAATTTCTCTTCAAAACCATTTTTTGGTCTACCAAAGTGTGAGGCTAAAATAATAGAACAATCATTATCAATACAATATCTGATTGTATTTAAAGCACTTCTAATTCTTCTATCATCAGTAATATTATTGTATTCATCCATTGGTACGTTAAAGTCACATCTAATAAATACTCTTTTATTTGCTATATCAATACTTTTGATTTCTTGTAATTTCATCTTTTCCCTTACTACTAGTTAGTTGCTACGTGAACACCCATATCTACAAGTCTAGTAGAGTATCCCCATTCATTGTCATACCAAGATAATACTTTTACCATATTTCCTTCAATAACTTGGATAGTATCTAAAGGAACAACTGTTGATAATGTCTCACCATTAAAGTCAGAACTTACTCTATATTCTTCATCTACTCCTAAAATTCCTTTTAAAGAACCAGTTGAAGCTTCTTTAAATGCAGCTTGAATTTCTTCTAAAGTTACATCTTTTTTAAGAGTTACTGTTAAATCAACTAATGAAACATTTGGTGTTGGCACTCTAATTGCTTGACCATTTAATTTTCCATTTAAATGAGGCATTACTTTTCCAATAGCTTTTGCAGCACCAGTACTAGCTGGAGTTAAGTTAGTTGCTCCTGCTCTTCCTTTTCTTGGATCTTTTTTATCTTTTGCATCTAAAATTGGTTGAGATGAAGTATAAGAGTGAATTGTAGTCATTAAACCTTTTTCAATTCCATAAACATCATCTAAAACTTTAGCAACTGGAGCTAATCCATTTGTAGTACAAGAAGCATTTGAAACAATTGCTTCTCCAGCATAAGTTTTTTCATTTGCTCCCATAACAAATGTTGGTGTATCATCTTTTGCTGGTGCAGACATTACAACTTTTTTAACTCCACCATCAATATAAGCTTGACACTTCTCTTGTGTTAAGAATGCTCCCGTACACTCTAAAACAACATCAGCACCATATTGAGCAAAGTTTAATTTTGCTGGATCTCTTTCTGCTAGTAATTTAGCTTTGTCATTTCCAATACAAACATACCCATCTTTAACTACAACATCTGCATTCCCATGTACAGTGTCATATTTTAGGTTGTATTGAATCATTTCTTCACTACCACTTGCATTAACAGCTACTAATTCAACATCATCTCTACTTGCTACAATTTTAGCAACACATCTTCCAATTCTACCTAATCCGTTAATTGCAACTTTAACAGCCATATTTTCCCTTTATTTAAATCTTAATGGTAGATATTTTATCCAAAAATTGCTATAATATTATTTAAGCAAAATTCAAAGGTTTTAAATAGGTGCAACTAGCGATATTTGGTGGGAGTTTTGACCCTGTTCATATAGCTCATATTACTATTGTTGAACAAGCATTAGAAGAACTAAATATTAACAAAATTATTGTTGTCCCCACATATTTAAATCCTTTTAAAACAAACTATCATTTAGAACCTAAATTAAGATATGAGTTGTTAAAAAAAGTATTTCAAAAAAACAAAAAAGTTGAAGTTTGTGATTTTGAAATAAAACAAAATAAAGCAGTTCCTTCTATTGAAACTGTCAATTATTTAAAAAACTTATATAAACCTTCTAAAATTTATCTCATAATTGGTGCTGATAATCTAAAAAGTTTAGAAAAATGGTATAAATATGAAGAATTAAATTCTTTAGTTGAATTTGTTATAGCAACAAGAGAAGGATATGAAGGCAATAAACTAGATAGTTATAAAGTTTTGAATGTTAATATTAATATTAGTTCTTCAAAACTTAGGGATGAAATCGACTTAAATTTTATTCCATATCAGATAAAAGATGATATTATACATCATATAAAATATGAAAAGGTAAACTTTGAACAGAATTGAAAAGATAAAACAAATACTTGATGAAAAGAAAGCTGAAAGTATAGAAGTTATTGACTTAACAAAAAAAGACTATATAGTTGATTATGTAGTTATTGCAACTACTTTAAATCCTAAACATGGTTTTGCATTATTAAACTACTTAAAAACTGAACTTAAGCCATTAGGTGAAGAGTTTTTAAGAGTGGATGAAAATGATGATTGGACTATTTGTGATTTAGGTGATATGTTTATTAACCTAATGAATGAAGAAGCAAGAGAAAAGTATTCACTAGAAGACTTTTTAAATCAACTAGAAGAAAGAAAATAAAAGAGGAGAGTTTTACTCTCCTCCTCTCATAACTTTTCCATAATTAGATGTAGCATCTTTTGCTCCACCCATATTACCTGTATAAATTGCAATACCAATAACCAAAGCAAAAATTACTAAAAACCATTTCATTACATAATCTCCCGAGCTTTAATTCCTAATAAAGACAATCCAACTTTTATGCTTAATGCAGCCATTGATAATACTTTTAAATAAGTATTTTGATGTTGGACACCTACAACCTTATTATCATTATAAAATCTATGCACAGATGAAGCTAAAGAGTATAAGTAATCAGTTACTTTTTGCATATCTCTTTTTATGAATGCTTCTTCAAGCACAGAACCTAATAATAATGACTCATATACTAAATTTAAACCATCTTGATTTAAACTATTAAAATTTTCATTTTTTACATCATCTATACTAAGTTCAGCTTTTTTAAAAACTTGGTTTATTCTAGCATGTGCATAATTAATATAAAATATAGGATTTGATGAATCTTGATTTTTTAACATATCAATGTCAAAATCTAAATGAGTATCACTTTTTTTAGTTAAGAAAATAAATCTTAAAGCATCAGAACCAATTTCTTTTGTGATATCTGACATTAAAATTACATTACCTGCTCTTTTAGACATTTTATAAGGTTCTCCACCTTTTAATAATTGCACCATTTGAGAAAGTAATATTTCTAATTTTGAAGAATCATTTCCTAAAAACTCAATTGCAGCTTTTACTCTTTTAATATATCCATGATGATCTGCACCCCAAATATTAATATATCGATCGTAAGCTCTATCATATTTATCTTTATGATAAATAATATCGCCTGCTAAATATGTTGGGATACCATTATCTCTTACTACAACTCTATCACTATCATCACCATGATCAGTTGATTTAAGATAAACTTTTTCATCTTTTTCATATAAAGATCCATTTTTTTCTAAAACTTCTTTAGTTTTATCCCAAGATGAATATAAAGATTTTTCAGATACAAAATTATTGAATTCTACACCTAAATCTTTTAAATCTTTTACAATAATATCCATAACTAAATCTTTTGAGAAAAAAGCTATTTCTTTATATTTTGATTCATCATAAATAACTTCTTTTCCAAATTTTTCAATTACTACTTTAGCAATATCAATTAGATAATCCCCTCTATAGTAAGTCTCTGGATAATCTACATCTTCTTCAAATATAAAATCTCTTGCAGCTAATGAAACAGATAAACCTAATAAATCCATTTGTGCACCAGCATCATTTATATAATACTCAGTAGTTATATCATAACCTAAATAATCACCTACTCTAAATAAAGTATCTCCAAAAACTGCTCCCCTTGCATGTCCAATATGTAAAGGTCCAGTTGGATTAGCTGAAACATACTCTAATAAAATTTTTTCATGTTTAGGCTTTGATTTTGCAAAATTCATTTTTGAATTAAGTGCATCATCTACTAATGATTCTAAAAAAGAAGTTGAAAGTTTAAAATTAATAAAACCTTTTACCGCTTCAACTTTTTCAAACATTGAAGTATTATCAAATTTTGCAGCTAACTCTTCTGCTATAAGCATAGGAGATTTTCTAAATTCTTTTGCTAAAGAAAAAGCAATTGGTGTCGCAAAATGACCCAAACTGCTATCTTTAGGTTTTTCTAAAACTACATCTTTTTCTAGTGTTTTTTCAATAAACTCTTTTACTAAACTCTGCAATTTATTCTCTTATACTGTTTTAGATTCGTTTTTTGTTTCTGATTTAGTTTCTGATTTTTCTTCTAACTCATCAGCTTTTTTAGTGTCTGCAACTTTTTCGTCATCTTCTTTTACTGCATTTTTAAAGTTTTTGATTCCTGATCCTAAACCTTTAGCAAGTTCTGGTATTTTTTTACCACCAAACAGTAGTAATACTACTAAAGCTATTAAAATCCATTCCATACCACCTGGCATACCCATGAGAAATCCTTATAATTAATTTTTATTCTTATTAAATATTATATCTTCTTAATGCTTAAAAAAAATGATTTAAATCAAATTTCATAGATTTTATTTTAGAAAGAAATTTAATAACTTATATGCACTCCCAGCAGCTAATACAGTTCCTAAAAGATTTAAAATCATATTTGTAATAGCTAAAAATATTGAAGTATTAAAAAGTAAATATGATTCTATAGCAAAGGTAGAATATGTAGTTAAAGCTCCTAAAAAACCTGTAGTTAAAAAAGCTTTTAGAGTAGGTGAAGTATCAAAGTGATTGAAATAAGCAAAAAGCAATCCTATTAAAAAAGAGCCTATCACATTTACTAATAAAACTCCAATTGGAAACTCTAAAGGTATATATTTATTACTTAAATGTACACTATAAGCTCTAGCTATTGCACCAAGGAATCCTCCTATTCCAATAGCTAAAATAGTTTGCCAACTAAGAGACATTTTTAGATAGCTCTTCTTGGAAAACTTTATTCATTTTAGCTTCTGTTTGTTCAAACCAATCAGTTTTTTTATCTGCTTGTACAGGTTCTAAATATATTACTTTAACAATACCAGGTTTAGCTTCAAGTTTTTTTGAATCTAAGATATCTCTTGTATTAAATAAAAGTACAGGCTGAACTCTTAAGCCATGTTTATTAGCAACCATTTTTGCACCTGGTTTAAATGATAGTAGTTCTTTACCATTTGATCTAGTTCCCTCAGGAAACATAGCAATTGGTCTTCCTTTATCAAGTCTATCTCTTGTTTCTTTTAAAAGGTGGATAATTCCCGCTTTATTCTCTCTATCAATACTAATCATTCTTGGGGCTTTTATTATATGTCCAAAAAAGAAAAGATCTGAAATTTCTTTTTTAGCTACCCAAGCTAAATCCCTTGAGTGAATATACTCCATTACTATAATGTCAAGTAGGGATTGATGATTAAGCATAACCATATCACATGACTCATCTAGTTTTCCATGTTCTTCTAGTTTTATGCCTAAAAAGAACATTTGTAATTTCATCCATATTTTAATTACTTTATGAGTATGATTTCTAAATGTATACATTGCTACCACAGTAATAGCAACAGTAATAGAAAATTGAATAAATATTATAATTCCTCTAATCTTCTTCAAAGTTTTCTTCCTTAACCCATCCAATAAATTTATTATCAATTCCCATAATTTTTATGAAATCTCTTTTTTTACTTAATACTTCAACCTTTTGTTTTTCATCTAATTTAAAAAATATTGTAGAGTTCTTTGTAGGTAAAATATAAATAAAAGAGTCTTTTTTTACTATACCTTTTTGATTTGGCATTAAATAAATTGAAGTAATTATGAATAAAATAATTGTTATTACAAGATATATTTTATTTCTTTTTAATATATAAATTATTAAAAAAATAATAAATAAAATTGCTACAGCAATTTTTTTATATTTTTCAAAACTTGAATCATTTGGATTTAAATCTGTTTGTGTACTTACTAATTCATTTTGTAATATTAATGGTATTGTAACACTTTGTAAACTTTTTGTAGAAGTATTATAATAATTAAAAACCACTTTCTTTTTATGAACAGGCATAACAAAATAGTAAATGATATTTTGTGTTGAATAATTATCATTAAGTTTAGTAACACCTTGTTCTGAAATACCATTTAACTTAAAATTTTCAAGGTTTGAGCCTATTGCATCTATATCAATTATTGTTAAAGATTCTTTATTATTATACTGTTTAGTTTTATATGCTTTTAATTTTAAATCTTTTGCTATAACTCCACTAAATCTAATATCACCCTTAGCAATATCTGAATAGTTAATATTAATTGCATTTAAAATACTCTTATCAATCACTTGAGCATTTTTTTCTAAACTAACATTTAAATTTGGGATTTGAAACTTTGGATTAGAAGCCTTATAATAAAAAGAGTTTTCATAAACATTATCACTAATTTTTTTCCAGCTACTTTGTTTATTTAATGGTTGAATATTTCCCCCACTAAATGAAGTTTTTATTTGATCAAAATATTTTGAGGTAACTAAAGCTTTTACAACAATTTCAAATCTTTGATTTTTATATACATTTTTAGGGACACTTTTATAAGATAAATACAGGTTTTTTGCAGCAAATAAATTTACACAGAATAATAAATTAATAAAAATGAGTATAGATATTATTTTTTTCATAATTACTTTTATTTAAGAAGATAGATTTCTCTATCTTCTTATTGTAAAAATCCTTTTAGCATTTTTACTCCATCATCACAACCTAATAATTCTTCGATTGCTCTTTCTGGATGAGGCATCAATCCAAATACATTTTTTGACTCATTACAAACACCTGCAATATTTGCTAATGAACCATTAATATTTGTATCTTTTCCATTTTCATCACAATATTTAAGAAGTATTTGTCCATTTTCTTCTAATTTACTTAGACTTTTTTGGTCAATAAAGTAATTACCATCATGATGAGCAACTGGGATATTAACTATTTCATCTTTTTTCATTAGTGATAAAAAGCTATTATCATTATTAATAACTCTTAAATGATTATATTTAGAAATAAAGTGAAGTGAATCATTTCTTTTCATTGCACCTGGAAGTAATCCCGCTTCTAATAGAATTTGAAAACCATTACAAATTCCTAAAACTTTTCCACCTTTTGCAGCATATTCTTGAACTGAGTCCATAATATTAGCGAATCTAGCAATTGCACCTGATCTTAGATAATCACCATAAGAAAATCCTCCAGGAATAACTAAAAGGTCAGTATCTTCTGGGATATTTTTATCTTTATGCCAAATTATTTCAACTTCTGCACCCAATTTCTCAAAAGCATATTGAGTATCATATTCACAGTTAGTTCCTGGAAATTGTAATACTGATATTTTCATATTAACCTACTATTTCTATTTCATAATCTTCAATAACAGTGTTAGCAAGAAGCTTTTCACACATTTTTGCAACTTCTTCTTTTGCTTCATCTTCATTTGTAGAGTTTAATTCCATAATAATTTGTTTACCAATTCTTACGTCTTTAACTACTTCTTTAAATCCTAAAGTATCTAATGCATGATGAGTTGCTTTACCTTGATCGTCTAATACACCTTGTTTTAATGCTACATTTACAATTGCTTTCATATATACCCTTCTTCTTTTAATATTTTGCGATTATATCTAATTTTATCTCTTATATAGTTAAACTATTTTCTATCGTTGTATATCCACTTAAGATTTTATCTTTAATCTCTTGAGGAACATTAACATCCAGTTTTTCACCAGCTTTTAAATCTTTAGCTTGTTCTTTCCAATTTTGTGCTTTACCAAAATCTCTTAATATTTGTTTATCCATTGAAATATAATTTTTTGAGTCAAAATCAGTTTTAGAAATAAATCTTGAACTTTCAGGAGTTAAAACTTCATCTCCTAATAACCACTCACCTTTTGAATTTACAAATATTTCAAATTTAGTATCAACAACTATAATATTATTTTCAAAAGCAAACTGTGTAAATTTTGTAAATAAGTTTTCTAAACTTGAGATAATTTCTGGGAAATGTTCTCTTACAGTTTTTGAATTTAAAGGTACATCTTTAACACCTTTTGTTGTAGGAGTAAAAATTGGATTTTCAAATTTATGCCATTGAGGTAAATCAGAAGACAAATCTAAACCATAAGGATCTTTTCCATTTTGACAAGCTTCAAATAAAGAACCTGTTAAATAATTTCTAAAAATAAATTCAAATTGAACAGTTTCTCCATCAATATTTGCTTCTAAAGGTTTACATAATTCCATAATTTGACATCTTGGAGCTATTTTTAAAGATTGATCAATTTTTTCATCTAAAATAGCTGTTTTAATTCCTGCTTTATTAGCGAACAATGCTCCACTATTAGAAATAGTAGTTTGAGAAACTCCCTTACCTTCAATTTCTAAGTTTAGTGGAATATCAAAAACAGAACATCTATCACTTCTAACTAGGAGAACTTTAGGTTCATCCCCAGGACAAGTATAAAGATCAGCATTTTTACCTATGTAGAAAAGGTTATATCCTAAGTTTTCTAACTCAGCAATACCTTTTTTTGTTGTAGTTTTTTTTGATTCTGGCCATAGACCAAGTGATATGATATCACTAATTTTCATTAATTCCCCCTATTAATAAATTAATGTTTATTTACTCATAATAATTAAACTTTTTAAAATACCAATTGATGTATTCAATTGATTATCTTTCGCAAGATCTTCTTTTGAAATTATCTTTTTATCTGATTTTTTAATCTCTTTTTTCTGTTTTTTAGTCTCTACTTTTTCAAGCTCACCTTCTAAATGCTTTTTTAAATCTGCTTCTTTTATTTTAAATTCTGAATTTGCATCTTGTGGAACTTCACCTGAATATGCAATTACATCAGGTGTTACACCTGTAGCTTGTATAGTTCTTCCACTTGGTAAATAGTATTTTGCAATTGTAAGTTTAATATTTTCTGTTCTATCATTATTTATTGGAAGTACTGCTTGAACAGAACCTTTTCCAAAAGTTTTTTCACCAATTACGATAGCTCTTTTATGATCTTGTAAAGCACCACTTACAATTTCAGAAGCAGATGCAGAACCTGCGTTTACTAAAACAACTAATGGTTTTTTAGTAATTGTACTTGAAGTAGTAGCTAAAAATTTTTCTTCTGTACTTTCATCTCTACCTTTTTGAGAAACAATCACACCTTTATCTACAAATAAATCAACAGTACCAATAGCTTGTGATAATAATCCTCCAGGATTATTTCTTAAGTCTAAAATTATTCCATCAACATTTTTTTTGTTTTCTTTTATAGCTTTTTCTAAAGCACTAACAACTTTTGAATCAAAACTACTAATTCTTAAATAAAGTAACTTTTCATCCTCTATTTTTTTAGCAAAAACAGATTCTACTTTAATAATATCTCTAGTAATTTTAATTTTTAGTGGTTTATTTTCACCTTCTCTAACAATTGTTAAAAAAATATCTGTTTTTGGTTTCCCTCTCATTAAAGAAACAGCTTCATCTAAAGTCATATTTAAAGTAGCTTTATTATCTATTTTTAATATAATATCTGAAGCTTTTATTCCAGCTTTATAAGCAGGAGTATTGTCAATTGGGGAAATTACAGTTAAAGCACCATCTCTCATACCAACAGTAATTCCTAAACCACCAAATTCACCCTTAGTTTGAATACTCATTTCTTTTGAAGACTTTTTATCAAGAAAGCTTGAGTGAGCATCTAGTTCTTGCATTAAACCTTTTAAAGATTTATTTACTATTTCTTGTAGTTTTATATCATCAACATAATACTTTTCAACAGTACCTATAACTTTTGTCATTTTTGATAAAGATTCAAACCTTGTAGGTTCATCTTCTTGAGGTTCTGTAGTTTTTGCAAAAAGTGTTTGAGTTAGTGTAAATAGTATAGTTGAAGCCAATATTAGTTTTTTCATTTGAATATAACCTTATTAAATTAATAAAGATATATTATACAAAAAAGTTTATAAAAGTAAGATTTTATCAAAAATTTTGTAATATACATTTACATTATAAAGAGGTTAATTATTATGAGTATGAAAGAAAATGTCGATTTTGTAAAAGGTGAATTAAATAGTGAAGAAAAGTTTCTTGAAAGCTTTGTAAAAGTTGAGAGAGTTTTTAAAAAATATAAATTCCCAATTATAGCTGTAGTTGTATTATTAATTGCACTAACAGTAGGATTAAGTGTAAAAAGCTACATGGATGAGCAAAATTTAATAAAAGCGAATAAAGCCTTTGAAACACTTCTTCAAAATCCAAAAGATGAAAAAGCATTATCAACTTTAAAAGAAACAAATAACAAGCTTTATCAAGTTGCATCATATATAAATGGTGAAAAAGAAAATATAGAAGTAAAATACTTAAAAGAATTAGTTGCTTACAACAAAGCATTAGAAGAAAACAGTATTGAAAAGTTAAATACATTATCAATGCAAAATGACTTTTTATTAAAAGAATTTGCTATTTTTAATAAAGCTTTACTATTAGCAAATAATGGAAAATATGAAGAAGCAAAAACAGCTTTAAAATTAATTCCAAATGACTCAAAAGCTTTTGAACTTGCTAACTTACTTAAGCATTATTTAGCAACAAAATAAGGATAATTATGAAATATTTATTAACTTCACTTTTAGCTGTTTTATTATTTACAGCTTGTTCTTCAAAAAAATATTTTGAACCAAAAGATGTTGAAGATGATTTAAAAGTTCAAACTTCATCATTACCATCATCAATAAAGGCTATGAATAGAGTAGGTGCTACATTACAATCAAATGAAGTAATTACAAAATATGGACTATCAGATTTTAAATTACCTGAAAATTTTGAGTTTTTAAATTTATCAATTGATGGAAAAGTAATCGCATCAAATAAAAAAGATAGAATTATGATTGGAAGTGAAGAATTAATTTTAAATAATGTAGTTATTGCTGCATCACTTAAAAATAATAAACTAGCATTAATCTATTCTGATAATTCAATTGAGTTAATACAATTAGATACTAAAAAAACTTTATACAAAGACTATTTATCTGATTCCTTAGCAAATGATACAAGAGTTGTAAATCCTTATTTTATGGGTAACTTGATTTTATTTCCAACATTAAATGGAAAAGTAATTATCGTTTCAACATTAAGTAATGACTCTGTAAAAAATATTTCAGTAGATCCAAAAGGTCAATTCAATAATATTATTTTCTTAGATGTTGATAAGCCAACTCAAACTTTAATTACTGCTACAGCAAATAAAGTAGTTTCAATATCTACTAAAGAAATTTTATCAAAAGAGTACGAAATAAGAGATATTATTTTAAAAGACGAATATATTTATATAGCAACAATTGATGGACAAATAATCAAACTGTCTTTAAATCTTGAAGAAATTTCAAAAATGAAATTTAAATATTCAAAAATCCATGCTTTAGCATTTGCAGATGCTTTGTATGCTATTGAATCTCAAGGTTATGTTATTAAAATTGATAAAGATTTTACAAAGAGTAAAGTTTTAGAATTTGATTTTGATAATGAAGAAAGAATGATTGTATTAGGTAACAAAATATATTTTGACAATAAGTATATAACTCTTCCATAAATAGTGTTAAACACTATTTATGAGAAGTTCTTATTTGCTAAATACTCTACTAAAACTGTTGCGTAAGAGCCCTTAGACAAACTAAATTCTAAAGTACAAATATTTTTGTCATTACTAAATTTACAAATAACATCTTTAGGGAAAATTATAGCTTCTCTTCTATATCCTTTATCTTGGATATATGTATCATCAAACTTTTCTTCAATAGCTCTTGCTTCACCAATTGCACGAAATACTTTTCTACCAGGTAGTAGACCTGTAGGAACTATATTTTTTATTGAAAAACTATCTTCAATTGTTTTTGTAATTATTTTAGGTGTTATATATTTTTGTTTTTTGATATCTAAAAAAACATCTCCATTAATTAAATCAAAATTTGTTTTAGAAGTTTTTGTTCTGTTTACTAACCAAGAATTAAAGAAATTACTTTGATATGCCATTATCAACATTTTTGATAATTTTCTATCTTTTATAATCTTTTCACCTTCAATTAATTCTTTCGCTTTTCTAAGATTCTCTTCAACATCTCTCCCAAATCTTTGATAACCAAAATAATTAAGTAAACCTTCTTTAGAAATTTTTTTTAATCTCCTTTGAATATGATTTAAATCTTCAAGAGAAGTATTATGTAAATTAATTCTAAATCTATTTCCTTTTAAATCACCTATATTCAATTTTTTATTATGTAATATAGTTTCTAAAATCTGTATTTTATTACTTCTAAAAGTTTGAATTTTTTTTAAATACTTTTTAGGAATAGAAATATATTGAGTGGTTGTAGCTTTTTTATCTTTTAATCCAGCGTATCCAATTTCATTGGTATAAATATTAAGATATTTTGCAAAAGTTTCTATTAAGTCCCAAGTATCAAGATTTACTTTTTTTACTTTTAAAATAATAAAATTTCCACTATTAGAAAACCTCAAAGGAATTTCATCAACAATAAAATCATTTTCATTTTGTATGAACTCAAAATTCAAAACTTTTGCACTATGGTTATATACTCTTTTTATCACCTTAAGAACTCTTCCTTAATTGTTCATTTTCATAAACTTCTCTACATTCAGTACAATACCTAGCAAAAGGCTTTGCTTTTAGTCTTCCTATGGGAATCACAACTGAACACATATCACATTTACCATATTCACCCGTTTTGATTCTTTTAAGAGCATCTTCAATTTGCTTTAATTCATCTATTTGATGATTAGCAATTGCCCCTTCTGTGAAAGAATCACTTGCTAATTCTGCATAATCTAAGTCATCATTTACTTCTTGACTTTTTAAGCTTTGAATATTTTCTTTACTACCATCAATATTTTCAAGAATTTTTTCTTTTCTATTTTCTAAAGCAATTCTTAGCTCTTCTATTTGCTTTGTATTTGGCATAGGCTTAGTCTCCTTATTTTGAAGTAATTATATACTTTTTAATATATATTATATATAAGAGTATCTATAATAGCTTCCATTATAAAGTAATTTAACAGCAAAGGAATAGCATGAACATAGAAAATATAAAAAAAATAATCTTAAAGTTTTCAAATGATAGAAATTGGGATAAACATCATAATCCCAAAAATTTAGCTATGGCATTAAATGTTGAAGCAGCAGAATTATTAGAGATTTTTCAATGGTTAAATTTACAAGAATCTGAAAATCTAACCATTGATAAAAAAGAACATGCTAAGCAAGAAATAGCTGATATAGCAATTTATCTTATTAGATTATGCATAAAGCTAGATATAGATTTAGAAAAAGCCATCTTAGAAAAAATGATACTAAATGAAAAGAAATATCCATTATTTGACAAAAATAATAAGCCAATAACTTATAATAAAAACTAATCTACAAGCTTAGTAAACTCCTCATATAACTTAGAATTAAGAGGAGTTCGAAGCTTTAATTTTAAATCTATAGGTTTATTATTTTTATAAGAAATACAATCTGCTAAACCAAGATAAATAAAACTTTGTGTCTTTTTATCAACACTTGCATATTTTCTTACAAATATATGTAAATTGACTTGATATTCTTTGTTTTTGACAAGTCTTAAGCCATCTCCTTTATCACTACTATGGCTAGGCTTACTTGAATAAGTAAAAACTTCTTTTGAAACAAAATCATTTACATACTTTTGTGCTTTTAAATATTTATGCTTATCTATAGTAATAAATAAAAAGAAATCATTATTAAATTTTAAAAATCCACTACCTCTGAAAGATGAATGAATTTTATTAAAATTACACAGTTGTGCAATATTTAGCATATTATATTTTTCATAAAGTTTTAACGCAGGTACTCCAAGATAACTTAAACCAAAATTTTTCTCATAATTTATGATTCCATAATTAATACTTTCCTCTATAAATATTTTTTTATTTTCATCTTTTAATAACCTATCAAATATTTCTGATTTATAAATATAACCATCTTTAAATTCAAGTAGTTTTGGATACCTTAAAATCTGCGCTTTATCAAAATAATCTTGCTTCAGAAAATTTATTGCATGAAGTAAAGTATTTTTATCAACTCTTTCTTGATATTTTTCT
Organism: Arcobacter sp. YIC-80; assembly: GCF_044841725.1. Classification (NCBI taxonomy): domain Bacteria; kingdom Pseudomonadati; phylum Campylobacterota; class Epsilonproteobacteria; order Campylobacterales; family Arcobacteraceae; genus Arcobacter; species Arcobacter sp. YIC-80. The sequence goes on from NZ_JBJBSI010000004.1 coordinate 213,714, forward strand.
AATTCTTTTTCTAAAAATATAAAACTTATCTTTTTGTTCTTTGATAAAATTCGTAATATCACAAATTCGTAAACTCTCTTAATAGGTAACAAATACTCAATAAATCTACAAGTTTTTATAAATTCAATATCATTACATAAATCTTCATATTTAGTATCTTTTTCAACCTTTAACAGAAATTCAATATAGGATTTGCTTTCACTAATAAATTTTAATGGATCAATAAAATCATTATAATTTATATAATCACATAACATTGGTATTTTATTTTGTAGATAATCTTTAAATTTAAAATACTCATCTTTTAAATATTTAATACTATTAAAATTTTCTTTGTTAATTTGATCTAAAATTCTTTTTTTAGAAATTTTATCAATACTAATAAATGCATTTTGAAAAATAGCAAAGTTATTTAAGATTGATATTTTTAAACTCTCTTTATCTATTTTTTTGTTTCCTAACATTGCTAAAGCAATTAAAAAAGCTTTGTCATGATTACCTATAAAATCAATTAATGTTAAAAACTCTTTATCTTTATACTTTCTAAGACCACGTCCTAGTTGTTGCGCAAAAACAATTGAAGAGTTTGTAGGTCTTAACATAAGAATAGTATTTATACAAGGAATATCTATCCCTTCATTAAAAATATCAACACAAAATATTACTTCAAGATCATCCATATCGTCTTCTAAACTTTTAATAGCTTTTTCACGGCTTGAAATTGTATTATCACTAGTTAAACTTATACTCTTTATTCCTTTTTTATTAAAGTTTTTTTCCATGAAAAAACAATGTTCCTTTGAAGCACAAAAAGCTAATGCTTTTCTTTTTACTCCACTAAAAGAATAAAAATTCATTTTTTCAATTATAAAATCTACTCTTTTATTTACCATTAAAAGTTTAGTTAACTCATAAATTTTATCTATATTACATGAAGAATAATCAATAGAAACATCACTAACACCATAATAATGAAAAGGAGTGATAAGTTTTTGTTCTAAAGCTTCATTCAATCTAATATCACAAGCAATATTATCATCAAAGTACTCATAAATATTTTCATTATCCATTCTATTTGGAGTTGCTGTAAGACCCAATAGAAAATTTGGATTAAAATATTCAATAACTTTTTTATAACTAGGACTACAGATATGATGAGCTTCATCAACTATAATATAATCAAAAGTATTTTGTTTAAAATCATTAACTCTATTGTGTAAACTTTGGATAGTAGCAAAAATATAATCTTTTTCTAACTCTTTTTTATTACCTGTATATAAACCCATAGATTTATTTTTAATAGAAGCATAAAACGAGTTCATTGCTTTTATTAATATGTTTTCTCTATGAACTATAAATAACATTTTTTTAGGATTGAATTTCTTAACATCAAAAATACTTAAGTATGTTTTTCCCGTACCAGTTGCAGCAATAGCTAAAACTCTTTTTTGTTTTTTTAATCTTAAATATTCAATCTTTTCTAATGCCTCAATTTGCATTTTATTAGGAATTATCTCTTCAATAAATTTAAAATTTTTATGCTTTTTATCTTTAAAATAAAACTCTTTATATCTTAATAAAAAATTTTCATCTACTAAATATGAATCATTCCAAAGGTTCTCAAATTGGATAAAAATATCTTTTATAAATAAATCATCTTTTTTATTTATTGTTTTACAATTCCATTCAATATTAGATTTAAAAGCACTTGCAGTTATATTAGAAGAACCAATTATAACTTCATATTTATTTTCAAACTCAAAAATATATGATTTACTATGAAAACCAACTTGAGTAGTTAAACTATCATATACTTTTAATTCTATATTACTAAACTCATTTATCTTCTCAAGAGCATAAGGTTCAGTAAAATTCAAATATGTAGATGTTAATACTTTTCCTTTTATATTTTTTTTATTGAGTTCATCAAAAGTATCTAATAAAAGTTGAATCCCAGAAAAATTTACAAAAGCAACATTAAAAACAAAAAAATCACATTCTTTTAAAAGTTTTGTTATATAATTATAAAAATTTGAGCTAGCGTTATTTACAAGTAATTTATTCAAAATATAGTCTTTTTTAATTTTGATTATACGTTAGTTTAACTAAACCCACTTTTAATAAAGAAAATTATGAAGCAAAATAATACAATTTACTATTTACAACACAAAGATATATTAAATAAAGATATATTAATAAATGAAATCTATGCAAATAAGACCACGAATTATTATTATAGTGATGATTTCTCTGAAGAATTTTATATTGATTTATGCTCATTAGGATTTATCAGTACTTCTATAATAAATAATAATGAATTATTTTTATTACCAGAAATACAATTTGAATATGCAATCTTAGATTTTAAAGATTTACATATAAGTAAGAAAGTTAAAAAACTTTTAAAAAAAGAAGACTATATATTTGAAGTAGATAAAAATTTAGAAAAAGTTCTTGATAAATTAGATAAATATCATAAACCAAACTGGCTTATAAAAGAATATAAAGAATTAATTATAAAATTAAATAAAAGAAAAAATCATAATAACTTTGAAATTAAAACATTTTGCATAATTGATAAAAATACAAAAGAAATTATTGCAGGTGAAATAGGATATAAAATAGGGAAAACCTATACATCATTAACAGGCTTTAGTTCAAAAGAGAAAAAATACAACAATTATGGAAAATTACAACTAGTAGTAACAGGAGAGTATTTAAAAAAAGAAAGATACAAAATATGGAATTTAGGTCATCCATATATGGAATATAAAATAAAACTAGGAGCTAAGATATACACAAGAGAGCAATTTATAAAAAGATGGATAGAGGCAATAAAAACAGAAAAATAATAAAAAAGGGCTAAAAAAAAAGCTTCTACCTAAAGGAACTGTAAAGAAGTTCAAATAGATAAAAGCTTTTAGAATAAACTGTGCCTTAAAAAGATGAATATCTTTTTGAGAAACAATACTCAAGAGCTGGCAGCGGCCTACGTTTCCACAAGTGAAACCTGCAGTATTATCAGCGATGAAGTGCTTGACTTCCAGGTTCGGAATGGGGCTGGGTATTTCCACTTCTCTATAACCACCAGCAATATGAGTATAAAAAGTTCAAATAAACTCTTTATACTCACATTAGGGTAATGAGTGTAAAGATAATGTTAAAGTCTTATAGCTTCTTAAAAAGATGTTCATCTTTTCAAGGAAACGCTTTGTGAAACAATTCACACATTTATTAAGTAAATATACTTAATAAGATAGTAAACCAAGAAATTTATTAAAAAAAGCCAAACGATCTATTAGTACTAGTCAGCTAAACGTCTTACAACGCTTACACACCTAGCCTATCAACCAGCTAGTCTTGCTGGGATCTTCAGGGAAAGTTCATCTTGAAGTTGGCTTCGAGCTTAGATGCTTTCAGCTCTTATCACATCCGTACATAGCTACCCAACGATGCCCTTGGCAGAACAATTGGTACACTAGTGGTACGTTCATCCCGGTCCTCTCGTACTAGGGACAAATCTCCTCAACTTTCCTACGCCCACGGAAGATAGGGACCGAACTGTCTCACGACGTTCTGAACCCAGCTCGCGTACCGCTTTAAATGGCGAACAGCCATACCCTTGGGACCTGCTCCAGCCCCAGGATGCGATGAGCCGACATCGAGGTGCCAAACCTCCCCGTCGATGTGAGCTCTTGGGGGAGATCAGCCTGTTATCCCCGGCGTACCTTTTATCCTTTGAGCGATGGCCCTTCCACACAGAACCACCGGATCACTATGACCGACTTTCGTCTCTGTTCGACTTGTATGTCTCACAGTCAAGCTAGTTTATGCCATTATACTCAACTGGCGATTTCCATCCGCCATGAACTAACCTTTGTAAGCCTCCGTTACTTTTTAGGAGGCGACCGCCCCAGTCAAACTACCCACCAGACATTGTCCTGGTATAAGATAATTATACACAGTTAGTAACTCAAATATTCAAGGGTGGTATCTCAAGGATGGCTCATCATATACTGGCGTCTATGAATCAAAGCCTCCCACCTATCCTGCACAAGAATATCCAAGCTACAGTGTCAAGCTGTAGTAAAGGTGCACGGGGTCTTTCCGTCTTTCCGCGGGTAGGAGGAATTTTCACCTCCACTACAATTTCACTGGATCCCTGGTTGAGACAGCTCCCATCTCGTTACGCCATTCATGCAGGTCGGTATTTAACCGACAAGGAATTTCGCTACCTTAGGACCGTTATAGTTACGGCCGCCGTTTACTCGGGCTTCGATCAAATGCTTCGCTAATGCTAACATCATCAATTAACCTTCGAGCACCGGGCAGGCGTCACACCTTATACATCCACTTACGTGTTAGCAAAGTGCTGTGTTTTTGGTAAACAGTCGGGAGGGACTCTTTGTTGCAACCTCTTTAGCTTTTGAGAGTAAATCTCTATACCAAAGTAGGCACACCTTATACCGAAGATACGGTGCTAGTTTGCAGAGTTCCTTAACCAGGGTTCTTCCACGCGCCTTAGAATACTCATCCCACCCACCTGTGTCGGTTTACGGTACGGGCAACAAATAATATACTTAGTGGCTTTTCTTGGCACGACAGTATCATCGATTCTCTATCTCCTCCGAAGAGTGTCAAGAGCCTATAAGATCTCGGCTTCATGTAACCCGGATTTGCCTAAGTTACAGCCTACGTCCTTCGACCCACTATTCCATCAGTGTGCTCGATTAACTCTATGCGTCCCCACATCGCGCTTATTTGTTGGTATTGAAATATTAATCAATTTGCCATCGTCTACCCCTCTCGGACTCGACTTAGGTCCCGACTAACCCTACGATGACGAGCATCGCGTAGGAAACCTTGGGTTTTCGGCGAAGAGGATTCTCACCTCTTTTATCGCTACTCATGCCTGCATGCTCACTTCTATCCGCTCCAGCGCTCCTTGCCGGTACACCTTCAACGCTGAATAGAACGCTCTCCTACCACTCAAGTAAACTTGAGTCTAAAGCTTCGGTGCATATCTTAGCCCCGTTATATTTTCCGCGCAGAATCACTAGACCAGTGAGCTGTTACGCTTTCTTTAAAGGATGGCTGCTTCTAAGCCAACCTCCTGGTTGTCACAGTAACTCCACATCGTTTTCCACTTAGATATGACTTTGGGACCTTAGCTGTTAGTCTGGGTTGTTCCCCTCTCGACATAGGATTTTATCACCCTACGCCTGACTCCTGTGATTACACATATAGTATTCATAGTTTGATAGGGTTTGGTACCGCGGTAAGCAGCCCTAGCCCATTCAGTGCTCTACCCCTATATGCTACTACACAAGGCTATACCTAAATATATTTCGGAGAGAACCAGCTATCACGAAGTTTGATTGGCCTTTCACCCCTATCCACAAGTCATCCGAGGACTTTTCAACGCCCACCGGTTCGGTCCTCCACTGGCTCTTACACCAGCTTCAACCTGCTCATGGATAGATCACTTCGTTTCGGGTCTGCAGCATCTGACTAATTCGCCCTATTAAGACTCGCTTTCGCTACGGCTTCGTACTTGACTTAACCTTGCCAGACACCACAACTCGCAGGCTCATTATGCAAAAGGCAGTCCGTCACCCTGATAAATCATAGGGCTCCGAATGATTGTAAGCTAATGGTTTCAGGTTCTATTTCACTCTCCTCACTGGAGTACTTTTCACCTTTCCCTCACGGTACTTGTTCACTATCGATCTGTAAGTAGTATTTAGGATTAGAGGGTGGTCCCCCTAGATTCAGTCAAAATATCACGTGTTCCGACCTACTCAGGATACCATTAGAGCTATTGAAAATTTCGATTACAGGAGTATCACCTTCTATGCTATAGCTTTCCAACTATTTCTTCTATCTTCTTTAGTCTCATGTTATGGTCCTACAACCCCCAATGCAAGCATTGGGTTTGTCCTAATCCGCGTTCGCTCGCCGCTACTAACGGAATCTCATTTGATTTCTCTTCCTGTGGTTACTGAGATGTTTCACTTCGCCACGTTCGCCCCTCGAAAGGTAACATATATCTCTATATGCTGGGTTGTCCCATTCGGAAATCTACGGATCAAAACTTCTTGACAGTTCCCCGTAGCTTATCGCAGTCTAGTACGTCCTTCTTCGCCTCTTACAGTCTAGGCATCCACCATTAGCCCTTAATAGCTTATTTTTGTTGATAAAGTAATTTACATTACTTCACCGTTTTGAATAATTATTCCTTGGCTACTATCTTATTAAATATATTGCTACATCTAATAAAAAAGTTGTGTTTTTAAAATTGTTTCGTTTTTTAGTTTATATTTAAACTCTCATTTAAATATTCGCTAGAAAAATTTTAAGACTTTAACATTATGTTTTTAAATATCATATCCTTTATTTCTAAAGAA
>NZ_JBJBSI010000005.1:0-190035 GCF_044841725.1 Arcobacter sp. YIC-80
ATGAGCTACATATCAAGCGCAAACTTAGAGACAGCAGATAAAGAGATATTTGATATCGTTGAGCAAGAGTTAGAAAGACAAACAACACACTTAGAAATGATTGCTAGTGAAAACTTTACTTCACCAGCAGTTATGGAAGCAATGGGTTCTGTATTTACTAATAAATATGCAGAAGGTTATCCATACAAAAGATATTATGGTGGATGTGAATTCGCAGATAAAGCTGAACAATTAGCTATTGATAGAGCTTGTGAAATTTTTGGATGTAACTATGCAAATGTTCAACCTCACTCAGGTTCACAAGCAAATGGTGCAGTATATGCAGCATTATTAAAAGCAGGTGATAAAATCTTAGGTATGGACTTATCTCATGGTGGTCACTTAACTCATGGTTCTAAACCTTCATTCTCTGGTAAAAACTACCAAGCATTTTACTATGGGGTAGAATTAGATGGAAGAATTAACTATGATAAAGTAATGGAAATTGCTAAGATTACTCAACCAAAAATCATTGTTTGTGGAGCATCAGCTTACGCAAGAGAGATTGATTTTGCTAAGTTTAGAGAAATTGCAGATGCAGTTGGAGCTATTTTATTTGCTGATATTGCTCACATTGCAGGACTTGTTGCAGCAAATGAACATCAATCACCATTCCCTTATGCAGATGTAGTTACAACTACAACTCACAAGACTTTAAGAGGTCCAAGAGGTGGTATGATAATGACAAATGATGAAGATATTGCTAAGAAAATTAATTCAGCAATCTTCCCAGGATTACAAGGTGGACCACTTGTACACGTAATGGCTGCAAAAGCAGTAGCATTTAAAGAGATTTTAGCTCCCCAATGGAAAGACTATGCTAAGCAAGTAAAAGCAAATGCAGCAAAACTTGGAGAAGTATTAGTTTCAAGAGGATATGATATTGTATCAGGTGGAACAGATAATCACTTAGTATTAGTATCATTCTTAAATAAAGACTTTTCAGGAAAAGATGCAGATGCAGCATTACAAAATGCAGGTATCACTGTAAATAAAAATACAGTACCAGGTGAGACAAGATCACCATTTGTAACATCAGGGGTTAGAATTGGATCACCAGCATTAACAGCAAGAGGAATGAAAGAGCAAGAGTTTGAATATATAGCTAATAAAATTGCTGATGTATTAGATGATATTGAAAATACTGATCTTCAAACTACTGTTAAAGCTGAATTAAAAGATTTAGCTAACAAGTTTGTTATTTATAATCAGTCTACTTACTAAATTTTGATAAATAAGGATCAATTATGGAAATTAAAGGCGATGATTTTTTAAAAAAAATCCAAGTACATCAAGAAAGAGAAGAGTTAGAACAGAAATTAAATGAATTAGAAGAAGTAGAAAGTCATATAGGAGCTTCTACTAATTTAAATAATAATGTTCCTCCAAAAGCTCAAAGAAATAATGAAGACCCAACAGAACAAGAATTGGATAATATCATGCTTCAATCTTCAAGAACAAATGAAGAGAACAAGAAAAAATATCTAATTTTAGGATTAGTTTTAGTTGTAGTATTTTTATTAACTATCATTGTAATTCGCCTTTTAACAGATAGTCCAAAAGAGGATCCTTTTACTTCAAATCAAAATGAAACTGAGTTTTCACAATCAAATGAAGAAGAAAACATAGAAGAAAATTTTCAAAAAATAATGAATGATAGAGTTAAAAAAAGCAATGAAGACGAAGAAATTATTTCAGAAGAGAAGTTAAATGAAATAAAACAAAGTGTAATTGAAGAAGAAAAACCTAAAAATAAACCTTCAATAGCTGAGAGTGACTTAGATGCAACAATTGCTAAAATTAAAGAGCAAAAGAAAAAAGAAGTAGAACAAAAAAAAGAAGTTGTTAAAAAAGTTGTAAAAAAAGAAGAACCAAAAGTAGAAGTAAAACCTAAAAAAAGCGTTAAAGACTTAATCCAAAGTTCATCAAATGCAGCACCAAAAGGTTACTTTGTGCAAATTGGAGCATTTAGTAAAACACCAAGTGCTAATTATATAAATAAAATTAGAAGTGCAAATCTAAAATATAAAATATATAAAGTTGATGTAAAAGGAAAAATGTATAACAAAGTACTTATTGGACCTTATTCATCAAGAGCAACGGCAAAACAAAATGTAGAAGATATTAAGAAAAAACTGAACCTAAGCGGTGCTTATGTTCTTAAATTTTAAACTGGACAATTAATGAATTTTTATAGTAAAGAACTATTTTTAGACCAATTTACACCTGTTTCAATATATGAAAAGGTAAAAGCCCTATATCAAAAAGAAGTTACATTTCTTTTTGAAAGTACTATCAACTCTAGTGATGGGAACTATTCTTTCATAGTAATAGGAGCAAGAGAACGTGTTTGGTATGAAAATGGAATTTGCTATTTTAAAAATGAAGAAGGAAATATCAAAGAAGTCGATTCTAATCCTTTAAAATTTTTACAAAACTATTATAAAAACTTTGATAAAGAGTTTTATAAACAAAAAGCACTAGAACTTGGTATTGGTTTTGTAGATGGATTTATTGGAAATATTGGATATGACATAGGCAAAGAGTTTGAACCTACTCTTAAAAACTCTATGAATTCTTTAGAAGATCAACTAAATATTCCCGATTTAGACTTAATACGACCAAATATAATTCTAGGTTTTTCCCATAAAACATCTAAACTAATAATGTTAACTTCTATTGACTCTCAAAAAAGTGAACTTGATAAAATTGAACAAGAGCTTTATACTCCATATAATTATGAAGCACCAAAGAAAGCTGAAATTTTAGATGAAGGAAAATTTAATTTCACTAAAGAACAGTTTTTTGAAATGGTAGCAAAATCAAAAGAAATGATTAGATCAGGTGATGTATTTCAAATTCTTATGTCAAATAGATTTATTCAAAAAGCAAAAGTAGACAATCTAAGTTTCTATAGATCTCTTAGAAGTAAAAACCCTAGTCCATATTTAGTTTTTTTAGAATATGAAAACTTTTGTATAGCAGGAAGTTCACCAGAAGTAATGGTAAAGTTAGTAGATGGTCATTTATTATTAAGACCAATTGCTGGTACAAGAAAAAGAGGTAAAACTTTAGAAAAAGACATTGAAATGGAAAATGAGCTTAAAAATGATGTGAAAGAGAATGCAGAACATCTAATGCTTGTTGACTTAGGAAGAAATGATGTGGGAAGAGTAGCAAAAGCTGGAACTGTTAAAGTTACTGATTTAATGAGAATTGAAAAATACTCACATGTAATGCATATAGTATCAGATGTAGAAGCAGTAATAGATGATAAATATGATATGTTTGATTTATTTATGGCAACTTTTACTGCTGGGACGATGACAGGAGCTCCTAAAATTAGAGCTATGGAATTAATAGCACAATTTGAAGGAATTAAAAGAAATTTCTATTCAGGAAGTATTGGTTATTTTGGTTTCAATGGAAATATGGATAGTTGTATTACTATTAGAACAACTATGATTACAGATGATAAAGTAATTTTTCAAGCAGGTGCAGGTGTAGTTGCAGATAGTAAACCAGAAGATGAATATTTAGAAGTTCATAATAAACTTGCTGCAAATATTGCTACGTTAAAAGACTTATCTTAAAAAACTAATTTTTATTCTCTTCTTTATTTAATATTGGATATGATTTCATCATTGAAATTAATCCATTATTAAAGGACCTATTTTGTTACTTGGTGTAAATATAGATCATATTGCTGTTTTAAGAGAAGCTAGAAAAATCAACGACCCAAACCCATTAGATGCTGTAAGTATATGTAAACTAAGTGGTGCAGATCAAATCACAATTCATCTAAGAGAAGATAGAAGACATATTCATGATAATGATGCAAAAGTAATTTGTGAACAATCAGCCTTACCTGTAAACTTAGAGTGTGCAATTGATGAAGATATTATTGATATTATATGCAAGTTAAAACCTGCACGGGCAACACTAGTTCCAGAAAAAAGAGAAGAAGTTACAACTGAGGGTGGGCTTGATTTAAAAGGTTCATATAAAAAACTTGAAAGTGCAATAAAAAAACTTCATAAAAATGAAATAGAAGTTTCACTTTTTATTGATCCAACAAAAGAAGCCATTGAATTATCAAAAAAACTTGAAGTAGAATGGATAGAACTGCACACAGGTTCGTTTGCCAATATCTATGCAATGTTAAATACTAACTTATCAACAACACACCATAGTATAAAACAATTAGAACTTAGTAAAGAAGACCTAAAACAAAAACTTTCTTTATCAATAAAAGAAATTAAAAAAGCTGTAAAATTTGCAGAAAAAAATGACTTAAAAGTAGCAGCAGGTCATGGCTTAAATTATCAAAATGTAACTTTAATTTCTGAAATAAAAGGTATTAAAGAGTTAAATATTGGCCAAAGTATTATTGCTAGATCTGTTTTTACAGGTTTAAAAGACGCAATAATAGAAATGAAAAACTTAATTAAATAGGGATAATTATGAAACCTAAAATAGCTGTAAGTATTGGTGATTTAAACGGTATTGGGATCGAAATTGCATTAAGAAGCCATGAAAAAATTTCAAAACTTTGTAAACCAATATATTGTATTAGTGAAAAAATGCTCAAAAGTGCTGCAAAAGAATTAAAACTTGATATTCCTAATGATTTTACTACTATTAAAGTAAAAGGCGAACATGAAATTAGACCAGGGGTAGTTACAAGAAAAGCAGGAAAATACTCTTTTGATTCATTTATGCAAGCTATTAAATTAGCTGATGAGAAAAAAGTAGATGCAGTTTGTACCTTACCTATTAATAAAGAATCATGGAATAAAGCAAATATAAAATATAAAGGTCATACAGAAGTTCTAAGAGACTATTTTGGGAAAAATGCAATAATGATGCTTGGATGTAAAAAAATGTTTGTAGGACTTTTTACAGAACATATTCCTTTAAGAAAAGTTGCTAAAAAAGTAGAAGAAAAAGATTTATTAAAATTTCTACTAGACTTCCACAAAAATACGAAAGCTAAAAATATTGGTGTTTTAGGATTAAATCCCCATGCAAGTGACAATGGTGTTTTAGGGGAAGAAGAAGTTCAAATTTTTAAGGCTATTAAAACTGCAAATAAAGAATTAAAAGAAAACATCTTTAAAGGTCCTTTAGTTCCAGACACAGCATTTTCACCAATGTCAAGAAAAAATTATACTTATTATGTAGCAATGTATCATGATCAAGGCTTAGCACCTCTTAAAGCTTTATATTTTGATGAAAGTATAAACGTAAGCCTAAATCTTCCAATTATTAGAACTTCTGTTGATCATGGAACAGCTTTTAATATTGCATATAAAAACCAAAAACTAAATACAAAAAGTTATATAAATGCAATTAAAGAAGCAATAAATCTAATAAAAAATAAATGAAAACATTAGAAGCTTGCTATGAGATTAATTTTTCAAAAATTAATTTCATAGAGAGAAAAATCAGAGTTACACACCCTAAAACTATAATAAAAGGTGCTCCTAAAGTAGGAAAAAGTTTTTTAATATATGACTATTTATCCAACTTTAAAACACAAGAATATATTTATATAGATTTTTATGATCCAAGAAATGATAAAGAAGAAATAAAAATATTTTTAGATGAATTTTTAAGAGAGAAAAAGATTAAAGTCTTAGTAATTGAAAATTTTGACTTTAGCTTTGATATTCCTTATTGTGAAAGTATAATAATAAGTTCTAATATAGATAAAAAACTTAAAGGTTTTAGATATATTACTGTATTTCCTTTAGATTTTGAAGAGTATTTGCTCCATGATAAAAAATATCAAAATACTACTCAAAGTTTTAACAATTTCTTGAAATATGGAAATTTACCAGAAATATCAAACTTTGAAGAACATAGAAAAGCCCAAAGACTTCAAGAAATTATAAAACTACAAGCAAAAGATGATACACATTTTAGAATATTAAATATTTTATTTGAAAACATTGATGAAAAGAAATCTTTATATCAATTATTTACTACCCTTAAATCAAAAATAAAAATCTCTAAAGATAAATTTTATGATACTTGTAAAAAACTAGAGAGTGAAAATATAGTTTATTTTCTATCTAAATATAACCAAGAAAAAGCTACTAAGAAAATATACTCTTATAATCATAGTTTTTTAAATGTTATAAGTCATACAAAAAAGTTTAAAAATGAGTTTACAAATATGATTTTTTTGGAACTAATACATAAAAACAAAGAAATCTACTACTTAGATTCTATAGACTTTTATTTAAAAAATAAGAGTCATGCAATTGTTGCTATTCCATTTTTTAATACATTTTTAATGAATGCCACTTTAAAAAAAATTTATAAAAATATGAGTGAAAATAATATAAAAGAACTTTTTATTATAACTATTTCAAATACAGAGATAATTAAACATAAAAAATTTAAGATAAATGTACTTCCTTTTTATGAATGGGCTTTAAGTTAAAAGCAATGTTAATCAAATATTAATTAAAACTTAGATATAATCGCAAAATTGTAAAGGAACATAGATGAATAAAAGAGTACTTGTAAAATTTTCTGGAGAAGCATTAGCAGGAGATGAAGGTTACGGTATAGATACTAAGATTTTAGACTATATTGCAAATGAAATCAAAGAACTAGTTGATAATGGTATTGAAGTTGGTATTGTTATTGGTGGTGGTAATATCATTAGAGGTGTAACAGCTGCTGCTGATGGTGTTATTAAAAGAACTAGTGCTGATTATATGGGTATGATGGGAACTGTAATTAATGGCGTTGCGATGCAAGAAGCTTTAGAATATAAAGGCTTAAGTGCAAGATTACAAACAGCAATTAAAATGGAACAAATAGCAGAACCATTTATTGTAAGAAAAGCAATGAGACATTTAGAAAAAGGAAGAGTTGTAATTTTTAGTGCTGGAACAGGAAATCCATATTTTACAACTGATACAGCTGCAACTTTAAGAGCTACTGAGATTGGTGCATCTATGCTAATCAAAGCTACTAAAGTTGATGGAGTATATAATAAAGACCCTATGAAATATGATGACGCAGTAAAACTTGATACAATCAGTTATGACAAAGCATTAGAAGATCATATTAAAGTTATGGACGATACAGCAATTGCACTTGCTAAAGATAACAACCTTCCAATTGTTGTAGCAAATATGAATGAAAAAAGTAATTTACTAAATATCATCAAAGGTGATTATAGTAAATGCTCAATTGTAAAATAGAAATAAAAAAGGATTTTTAATGATGAGATTAGAAGAAAGAATGACAAAAGCCTTAAAGCAAGTAAATAATGATAGATATATCTTAGCTATTGCTGTTGGACAAAGAGCTGATGAATTAAGTAAAGGTGCAAAACCACTATTAGAACAAAATACTCAAAATATGAAATATACTGACATTGCAATTGATGAAATTGCAAATGGTTTATTAAAAATTGATGGTTTTGTAGAAGAAGCATAGTTATAAAAGCTTAAGGCTTTTATAACTTTAGTTGGTGATCATGGATCCATTTATTACAAAAATTCAAAATATTAATACTGTTGAAGATGCTTTAGCAGAACTTAATAACCAAACAAATCTTTCCCCTAAACTACACGATTTAATCAATTTTATCATAGAAGCTCATGAAGGTCAGTTTAGAAAAAGCGGTGAACCTTATTGTGTGCATCCAATTCTTGTTGCTTGTATTACTGCTCACTTTTCCCAAGATGAAGCTATTATAGCAACAGCCCTACTTCATGATGTAGTAGAAGATACAAATTTTTCATTAGATTATGTTACAGAACAATGGGGTAGTGACATTGCCCACATGGTTGATGGTTTAACAAAAATTGTTGAAATTAGAGAAAGTGAATTTATATCTTCAAATAGTAAAAATGACTCTAAACTAATCTCTTCTGCACTAACATTTAGAAAAATGCTTATTGCCTCTATTGATGATGTTAGAGTTTTAGTTGTAAAACTTTGTGATAGACTACATAATATGCTAACTCTATCAGCACTTCCAGCGAATAAACAAAAAAGAATCGCCGAAGAGACTTTAGTTGTTTATGTACCTATTGCTAATAGGCTTGGTATTTCTACTTTAAAAAATACTCTTGAAGATTTAGCTTTTTATTATATTTATCCAAATGAATATAAACAAATTGATAAGTTTTTACAAGAACAACAACATGCAATGCAATTAAATTTTAATAATTTTATTGCTACAACAACTAAGCTTTTAGAAAAAAATGGCTTTGATCCAGAAAAATTTAAAATTTATAGTAGAGTTAAACATCATTATTCTATTTATTTAAAAATGCAAAGAAAAGGTATTTCAATAGATGAAGTACTTGATTTATTTGCTATTAGAATTTTAGTAGAAGATGATATTGCATGTTATAAAGCCTTAGGTTTTATTCATTTAGAATTTAAGCCTTTAATTTCAAGATTTAAAGACTATGTAGCAACACCAAAAGAGAATGGTTACCAAACTATACATACAACAGTGTTTTCAAATTCAAAAATTTATGAGATTCAAATAAGATCATTTGAAATGAATAAAATTGCAGAATTTGGTATTGCAGCACACTGGAAATATAAATCAGGTGAAAAGAATACTACAAATTTAAACTGGCTAAAATCTTTAGAATTTTCAAATGATAATATTGAAGAGTTTTATCAAGATACAAAAAATGATCTTCATGATGAAGATATGGTAGTTTACTCTCCAAAAGGTGAAACATTTAATCTACCAATTGGTTCAACTGCTTATGACTTTGCTTTTGCTATTCACAGTGATATTGGTAAAAAAGCTATTGCTTGTTATATAAATAAAATTAAAAAGCCTCTTCTTACAGAGTTAAAAAGTACAGATATTGTAACAATAGAAATAGGAGATAAAGAGATTCCTAGATGTACTTGGTATGATATGGTTAAAACATCAAGAGCAAAAAAACAAATCAAATTTTTATGTGCACATAGAAAAAGAGAAATTGATGAAATGTCAGGTAAAAATATAATTGATACTATTTTTTCAAGATATCACAATGAAGTTTCGAAAAAATACCCTTTTGAAGCCCCATATAAAGTTCCAGAAATTCCTGAGTACTTTAAATATGTAAAACAAACAGTTGAAAAAAGCATAGTAAAAGATAAAGGTTTAGTAACTAGATTTAAGATTTTAACTAGTAAAGTAAAAGAATTTAAATTTGATAATGTCTTAGTATATTCAAATTTTAGTATTAATTCTGTATCATTTGACCACTGTTGTCATCCAAAATTTGGTGATGACATAGTAGCCTTTAGAAATGGTAATGAAGCAATACTTCACCATAAAATGTGTGATAAAGCATACGAAAAAATCAAACAAAAACACCAAATGTTATTTTGTAAATGGACAAGAGATACACTATATCAATATAAAATGCTAGTAAGTCTTCCAAATACTAAAGGTGAATTAGCTAGATTGTTAACATATATGAGTCAATATGAAGGTTATATATTATCTGTAGATTATGGTAGACAAAAACACTCATATAGACAATATTGTGATATTGAATTTGAAATTAATAAATCAAATATAGACGAAGTTAAAAAAATTATAGAAAAAAAAGTAAAAGTAATAGAATTTTTTTCAAAAAAAGATGCATATAAAAATTAAGTGAAGGAAATAAGTTAATGGAACAAAAAATTAAAGAAGCATTAGCAGAAATCAAAAGAGGAACTGCTGAAATAATAGATTTAGAAAGAATTGAAAAACTTATTAGAAGATATTTTGAAACAGGTGAAAACTTTAATGTAAAGGCTGGATTTGATCCAACAGCACCTGATTTACATTTAGGGCATACAGTTTTAATTCAAAAAATGGCAACTTTCCAAAAATTTGGTGGAATTATTCAATTTTTAATTGGAGATTTCACTGCTAGTATTGGTGATCCAACAGGAAAAAGTGAAACTAGAAAAGTTTTAAGTAATGAACAAGTACTTAAAAATGCAGAAACATATAAAGAACAAGTATTTAAAATTTTAGATCCAAAAAAAACAAAAGTAATGTTTAATTCAAAATGGTTAAATGAACTAGGAACAGCAGGACTTATAGGTTTAGCTTCTAACTTAACAGTAGCAAGAATGCTTGAAAGAGATGATTTTGCAAACAGATATGCTGCAAAAACTCCAATTGCTGTAAGTGAATTTACATACCCACTATTACAAGGATATGACTCAGTTGCTATGGATACTGATATTGAAATGGGTGGAACTGATCAGAAATTTAACTTATTAATGGGAAGAACTTTACAAAAAGCTTATAACTGTAAAAAACAACAAGCTGTACTTATGATGCCTATTTTAGAAGGTTTAGATGGAGTTCAAAAAATGTCTAAATCTTTAGGTAACTATATTGGTGTTACAGATGAAGCATTTGATATGTTTGGAAAAGTTTTATCAATTTCAGATGAGTTAATGTGGAGATATTTTGAATTATTATCTTCTAAATCATTAAAAGAAATTGAAGAATTAAAAAAAGCAGTTGATGAAAAAACTGTTCATCCAAAAGATGCAAAAGATATGCTTGCAGTTGAAATTGTTGATAGATACCATGGAATTGGTTCAGGTGAGCAAGCAAAAGAAGAATTCAAAAAAGTATTTGCTAAAAAAGACATCCCAACTGAAATAGAAGAATACACATTTGAAGAAAATTCTTGGATTTGTCAAGTCCTAGTTGATGCTAATCTTGTAAATTCTACTTCTCAAGCAAGAAGAGATATTAAAGCTGGTGCAGTTAAAATTGACCAACAAAAAGTAACAGATGATAAACTAAATTTAGAAAAAGGTGAGTATATTTTACAAAAAGGTAAAAAGAATTTCGCTAAGATATTAATAAAATAAATAAGGGCTAATTTTGAAAATAGGAAAATATGAAATAAAACATCCAATCATCCAAGGAGGAATGGGTGTAGGAATAAGTTGGGATCAATTAGCTGGAAATGTAAGTAAAGAAGGCGGATTAGGAGTTATCTCTTCTGTAGGTACAGGATACTATAGACATAAAAGTGAAAATGTACAAGTAGTAATGAGAAAAGATAAGCCTAAAGATGCTGCAAATTTTTATTCAAGAGATGCATTTTTTGAAATTGTAGAAAATGCAAGAAAAATCTGTGGAGACGCACCTTTAGCATGTAATATTTTACATGCTTGTAATGATTATGGAAGAATGGTAAAAGATGCTTGTGAAGCAGGTATCAACATCATAATTACAGGAGCGGGGCTTCCTACAAACATGCCTCAATTTACTCAAGATTATCCAGATGTAGCATTGGTACCAATTGTATCTAGTGCAAGAGCATTAAAACTAATTTGTAAAAAATGGCAAAAATATAATAGAGTTCCAGATGCAATAATCGTTGAGGGTCCACTTAGTGGAGGTCATCAAGGATTTAAATATGAAGATTGTTTTAAAGAAGAATTTCAATTAGAAAATATAGTTGGACCTGTTATTGAAGAATCAAAAAACTGGGGTAAAGATATTCCAATTATTGCAGCTGGTGGAATTTGGGATAAAAAAGATATTGAAAAATTCCAAGCTTTAGGTTGTACAGGTGTACAAATGGCCACAAGATTTATTGGAACTTATGAATGTGATGCGCATGCAAATCTTAAAAATGTTCTTTTAAATGCAAAAGAAGAAGATATTAAATTAGGTAAGTCACCTGTTGGATTACCAGCAAGATCAGTTAGAACTAATTTACAATTTTCTATGGAAAATAACACTGCACCAAAAGTACAATGTATTTCAAACTGTGTAGCTCCTTGTAATAGAGGTGTTGAAGCTAAAGCAGTAGGATATTGTATTGCAGATAGACTTAGTGCAGCATACAATGGAGATACTGATACAGGTTTATTTTTCACTGGTGCAAATGGTTATAGAATCAACAAAATTATTAGTGTTAAAGAACTAATGGAAAAATTAACAAAAGGAGAATAAAAATTTTTAAAAAATTTTTTATTCTTAATCTTTTACTAATAACATTTTCTTTAAATGCTTTTAGTGATAGCTTAAAAGATGAATATCATTCATCTAAAATGAGCTACCTAAAAGCAGTTCTAAAAAAAGACAATGAACAAAAAATAAATTCCTTAAGAAAACTTATTATTTTAGGGAAGAAATTAAATAAAGACACAACTCCTGATAAGAAAAAACTTGAGATTTTATTAAAAAGACAAGATAAATCTCTTGGGAAAAAAATTACAGAAACAAAAAAAACAAATTTCTTTCAAACATCAACAAAAAATAAAATTGAGTCTATATATACACTAGAAAATAATATAGTAATTAACTACTCAAATAATGTAAGTAAAGATGATGTTTTAAGATTTTTTGAGTTAAAAAGCAAAGATTTAACTAAAGATGTATATGATTTAAAAGGCAATTTTCCTTTTGCAAAAGAGACTAAAATCTCTATAAAAGGTGTTGATAAAATTGTAGTAGGACAGTTTAAACCATATACCTTAAGAATAGTAATATCAAATAAAAAAAATCTTAAAACTTCATATTTAGTAGATAAAAAACAAATCATTATAACTATTGATGATTTAAAAATACAAAAGAAAAAAACAATTTTAAAGAGTAAACCTTCACCTATAATTGATAATAAGTTTATTGATAAAAAGAATAACATAAGAACTTTGTATACTCAAGAAAATAAAATAATTGTTGAATTTAACAAAAATATATCAAAAAAAGATGTTAAATATGTGACATATAAAAGTAATGGATTAGTTCAAGAAGTCTTTGATATCAAAGGTAAATTTAAATATGCAAAACCAATAAAACTTAAAATAAATGGTATAGATAAAATTGCAGTAGGCCAAACTAGTTCAAATAACCTAAGACTTAGACTTAGTAATAAAAAAGATTTAAAACTTATTTATATAGTTAATAAAAAAGAATTGGTAATAAAAATACTTAATCTACCTACTACATCAAAAACTTCACAAAACAGTCTATATAACATTTTCAAAGATAAAGTAGTAGTAATAGACCCTGGACATGGAAAACAAGATGTAGGAGCTGTAGGACCAAATAAAAGGTATGAAAAAGTTGTTACGTTAAAAGTTTCAAAACAATTATACTATATGCTAAAAAAAAGAGGTTATAAAGTTTATTTAACAAGGCATAATGATAGTTTTATAAAAGTAAGAAATAGAACAATTTTAGCAAATAAAAAAAATGCAGATATTTTTATCTCAATTCATGCAAACTCAGTTCCAAAAAGTAAAGCCCACAGAATATCTGGAATTGAAACATTTTTCTTAAGCCCTGCTAGAAATGAAAGAGCAAAAAGAGTTGCTGCAAAAGAAAATAGTGTTGATGTAAGAAAAATGAGTAACTCAACAAAAGCTGCATTTTTAGAATCATTAAACAGACCAAGAATTACAGCTTCACATAAACTAGCTATTGATGTACAAGCAGGGCTTTTACAATCAATTAAAACAAAATATAAAGGTGTAAATGACTCAGGAGTAAGAGAAGGACCATTTTGGGTTCTTGTAGGAGCTCAAATGCCTTCTATTTTAATAGAGTTAGGATATATGTCTCATCCTATTGAAAGTAAAAGATTATATAGTACTCAATACCAAAAGTTATTAGCAAAAGGTATTGCTAATGGAATAGATTCTTATTTTCTAAAAAATCCTTAATCTCATTTATAAGTTTTGATTGTTTTTTCTTTATAGGAGGTAAATCATCCAATGAAAAAAACTTTACTTTTGAATTCTCCCAAGATAAATAATTACTTTTTAAAACATAATCATTAAATTTCTCATCTAAATCTTCTATATTATTAGCATTTACTAACCAAATTCCTATATCTTTTTCTAGATTAATTTGTTCAAAATAATCTTCAAATAAGCCTATTTCAATATCAATAGAACTCTCTTCTAAAAACTCTCTTTTGGCACAAGAAAAAGCAGTTTCATCTTTTAACTTCATTCCCTTTAGGCAACCCCATTTATCTCTACTCATTACTGATTTACATAATAAAATCTTAATATCATTATTTTCAACTAGATAAGGAACTACACCATAAGCTTTTGCATGTGATTTCATTTAAGTATTACCTTTAGGAATTTATTTTTCTATTATAAATATAAAGTGATAATAGTACCCAAATTACCATTGGAAGTAAAATAGACACTTCTGGAATTAAAATACCACCATTTGTAAACTTATAAAGCATAAAAAATATACCCCAAACTATAAGTGTTCCAAAAACACTAAAAGAAACAAATTTTCCCATATTAAAAAATCTACTATTTAAAGAAGCAAAAGCAAATGTCAACAGAATCAAAGGAATAACAAAAAATGGTACAACTATTTGATTATATAAAGCTCCTCTAATTTTATCCGTATTAATTCCTTGATTTGTTAATAATATTAAAGCTGAAGCTGCATCGAAAATAGAAAAATTAGATTTTGATTCATAAACATTATCCAAAATTTTTGGTCTAAATCCATCAAGAGTGTGTAAAAACTTTTCGTATTTTACTTCTAGCTTTGCATTGGCTTTTTCCAAATTTGAAGGTTTTGTTATTACTTTTGCATCTACTATATACCATCTATCATTTTGAAAATAAGCATTTTTAGCAATAATTGTTTGAGTAATATCATTGTCTTTTACTTTATAAATATGGATATTTTCAGCTTTTTTTTCCAAAGGTAATAATTTTTTGAAATATACATAATTATCATTATATTTTAAAAAAATATCTGCTTTTGTATTAGTGAAATAATCTCCATTAGAGATTTTTCTTTTTTGATCATAAGAGTATGCTAAAGGTGTTGCTTGAAGCAAAACTAATAATGATATTAATGAAATCGATATTATTACTACAGGCATATATATTTTACTTCTTGTACTTCCCACAGCATTAAAAGCAACAAGTTCATTATTTTTTATAAATAAAACTAAGGTAATTATCCATCCAAAAATAATAGATAAAGGTAATGCTAATGTTAAAGTAAAAAAAGCATTATATAAAAGATATAAAAGTTGTAAGTTTGCTGAATTAGGTAAACTTTTAAAATTTTGTAAAAAATCTATTCCTACGAAAAAAAGTTCTAGGGAGATTAAAACAATAATAAAATTTAGTAAGTATTTTTTTAAAATATATTTAGTTAATATGCTCATTTTATTTCAATGTAAATTTAGATTTTACTTGAGCGATGTCTTCCCCACTTTTAAGTGCTTCAATCGCTTTAATAGTATGAGGTATTATATCTTGTAGTTTATTTAATTCTTCTTTTGAAAAGTTATCTAATACATAATTTACAACTTCGCTTTTATTTGCAGGCTTTCCAATACCTATTCTTATTCTTATATAATCTTTTCCAATATGAGAATCAAGTGATCTTAGACCATTATGTCCCCCATGACCTCCACCAATTTTGAACTTTACAGCTCCAAATGGTAAATCTAAATCATCATGAATAACAATTATATCTTCTAATTCAATTTTATAATACTCTTTTATGGCATGAACTGCTAATCCTGAGTTGTTCATATAAGTTGTAGGTTTTGAATATAGGCTGTAGCCTGATTTTAAAAGTGTTGAATGAAAGTTTGCTTTATTTATATTTGCAGTTGTAAGGTTTTTAGTTATCTCATCGATAACTAAAAATCCTACATTATGTCGTGTTAATTGGTATTTTTCACCAATATTTCCAAGACCAACTATTAAGTTCATAAGTCTAAAATTACTTAGCTTTAATTACACCAACAACTGGAACTCTTGGATCTAAGTAACAATCAACATTTTCTGGCATTTCTAAATCTCTAATTAAGATGTTATTCCCAACATCTAAGTCAGTTACATCTAGAGTGAAGTTTTCTGGTAAGTTTTCAAATGTACATTTAACAGGAACTCTTTTAGTGTGAACCATTAAAAGACCTTTGTTTTTGATACCTTTTGCAATACCAGTTGCTACTACAGGAACTTTGTAAGATGCTCTTACACCTGCTTGTGCTACCATTAAATCAACGTGTAATAAATCAGAAGTGATTGGACATCTTTGGTACTCTTGAACCACTACTTTTAATTCTTTATCTCCAACTTTTACATCAAATGCTAAACTATCTTTATTTTTCATAAATCTAATAAAATCATTTCTTTTGAATGCAGCTGAAATATTCTCTAAACCTTTTCCGTAAATGTTTGCAATTAAGAAACCATCTCTTCTTAAAGTTTTTGTTGCTTGTTTTGTCATACTATCTCTTACGATACCCTCTAACATAACTATCCTTTTTTTTAATTTTGAAGCGCGATTTTACCTGAAAGTAACTTTAAGTTTGTTTAAGTTTTACTCTATTTTAAGTTTAACTTTTTGTAATCGATTTTTAGATAATATATCTGTTTAAAATTAACAATATAAATAAGGGTTAAGCTCCATGACATTAATAGACGGGAAAGCGTTATCTGCAAAAATAAAAGAAGAAGTAAGAGTTGAAGTTGAAGAACTTAAAAATAAAGAATCAATTACTCCAGGATTAGCAGTAGTTTTAGTAGGAGATGATGCTGCAAGTGCAACTTATGTAAATAGCAAACACAAAGCTTGTGAAGCTGCTGGAATTTACTCAGAGGTACATACAAAACCATCGACTACAACTCAAGAAGAGTTATTAGAATTAATCGAAAAAATGAATAATGATCCAAAACTTGATGGTATTTTAGTTCAATTACCATTACCTAAACATATTGATACTACTACAGTTTTAGAAGCTATTAATCCACTAAAAGATGTAGATGGTTTTCACCCATACAATGTAGGAAGAATGGTTTCTAATTTAGATTCATTTTTACCAGCAACTCCATTTGGTGTGATGAGAATGTTTGAGGAACATAATATTGAATTAAGTAGTAAAAATTGTGTTGTTATTGGTTCATCTGATATTGTTGGTAAACCAATGGCATCATTACTTACAAATGCAAAAGCAACTGTAACTGTTTGTAACTCAAGAACAAAAGACTTGAGTGCTCATACAAAAGCTGCTGACATAGTAATCATAGCAGTTGGTGTTCCACACTTACTTAAAGGTAATATGTTAAAAGATGGTGCTGTTGTAATTGATGTTGGGATTAACAGACTTGATACAGGTAAATTAACTGGGGATGCTGATTTTGAAGATTGTAAAGATAAATGTTCATTTATTACACCTGTTCCAGGAGGAGTTGGACCTATGACAATTGGTATGCTACTTAAAAATACTCTTAAAGCTGCAAAATTAAGAGATAAAAGAGAAGGTAAAAATGTTTAGAAAATTATATGACTGGTCCTCTTCATGGACTGGTACTATTGTAATAGTACTAACAATTATTTTTTTCGTGGCACAAGCTTTTGTAATTCCAAGTGGTTCTATGAAAAATACTTTATTAATCGGGGATATGCTTTTTGTAAAAAAATTTTCTTATGGGATAGCAACACCAAGGATTCCTTGGCTTGAAGTAAAAGTACTTCCTGATTTTAATGACAATGGGCATTTAATAGAAGGAGATAGACCCAAAAGAGGTGATATTGTAGTATTTAGATATCCAAAAAATGAAAAGATACATTATGTAAAAAGAGCAGTTGCTACTGGTGGCGATATTATTGCTATTCAAAATAAAAACCTTTACCTTCATCCTAAAGAAGGGGATGAATACGTAAAAGCAAATTATCCAAAAGAAAATATTATAGAGTATGATAATAAACTTTGGGTTATAAATCCATACAAAAAAAAGCATCCTGGAGTTCATAATGATCCAAGCGTTGTAAATAATGGTTTACATCCAAGTGAACTATTTAATATGATGCCTGTAAAAATTCCAGAAGATGAAACATTTATGATGGGAGATAATAGAGATCATTCTAATGATTCAAGATTTTGGGGAACAGTTCCTTATAAATATATAGTGGGGAAACCATGGTTTATTTACTTCTCATGGGATGATGATTATAAAATTAGATGGGATAGAATGTTTAAATCTGTAGAAACATTAGAAGAAGAAATGGACAAGAAAAATTTTAAAATAGAACATAAAGAAGGAATTTATTAATGAAATATTTTATTGGGGCTGATCATGCAGGTATTGATATTAAAGCTTACGTAAAAGAGTTATTTGAAAAAAGAGGCCATGAAGTTGTTGATTTAGGACCAAACAGTAAAGATAGAGTTGACTATCCTGATTTTGCGGCAAAAGTATGTGAAAATGTATTAGATAATGAAGGAAGCAAAGGTATTTTAATCTGTGGTTCTGGTATTGGTATGAGTATGGCTGCAAATAAATTTGATGGTATTAGAGCTGCTCTTTGTCACAATGAATATTCAGCTCAAATGGCTAGAGAACATAATGATGCAAATGTAATTTGTTTGGGTGAGCGAGTTTCTGGATATGGAATGGTTGAAGCTATAGTTGATGCTTGGAATAATTCTTCTTTTGAAGGTGGAAGACACGAAGGAAGAGTTGAAAAAATAAATGCTTTAGGGAAAATGGGTTCTTGTAGAGTATAAAACTAAAATAAAAAAGGATTTTTCATGAGAGAGCCTTGGCAAGTATATTTAATGATGTTTGCTGTTGTAGCCTTAATGCTACTAGGGAAAAAAATGATGTTTTTTGGAGATGATAAAAAAGACCCAAAGGATAAAAAGTGATAAATCCAAAAATTATTGATGATATATTTTCATCTGCTTCAATCCAAAGATGGAATGACTATCCAAGAATGGTTGAACTTGTAGAGCTTGACAAACAAGCTCATAAGTTCATCATTGCTTACTTCATAGCAAAATTAGAAAAAGATGTAAACTTTACACATTTAATAGAAGCTGGTATATTTGAATTTCTAAGAAGAGTTGTTGTAACTGATATTAGACCTGATGTATTTAGAAAAGCTTTACAAAGAAAAGCTGATGAAATCAATAAATGGGTAATCTCAAAGTTAAGCCCTTCTTTAAAAGATATAGATAATGGAAATTTTCTTCAAAAGTTTGAAGAGTATTTAAAAACTCCAAATATGTATAAAAAAGAAAGATTTATACTAAAAGCAGCTTCTTATCTAGCAACAAAATGGGAATTTTCTATTGTTTATCAAACCTCAGCTTTCTTATCTGATATTGAAGATGTTAAAAAAAGTGTAGAAGAAGAGATTGAGGATTATTATGAACTAATAGGTGTCAGAAAAATTGCTTTAAATAAAAAATTAGCAAAAATAGTTGATTTAAGTGGAAGATTAAGGTTTCAAAAAAGATGGGCTCAAACTCCAAGGGTTCCAGAAACATCAGTACTAGGACACATGTTAACAGTTGCAGTTTTTAGTTACTTTTTCTCAATAGATATAAATGCCTGTGATAAAAGACTTCAAAATAATTTCTTCACTTCACTGTTTCACGACTTACCAGAAGCTCTAACAAGAGATATTATCACACCTGTTAAATACTCAGTTGATAATCTATCTGATATTATTGCTGAATATGAAATACAAAAAATCGAAGATGATATTCTTCCTTTCATACCTGCAACTTTACATGATGAATTTTCTTATATCCTAGGACTTTATGATGGACAGAAAGAAGAGTTTTTAAATAAAATATATATAGACAAAATTGAGATTGTAGAAGATACCTCAAAATATAATAGTGATAAATATAATACTATTGATGGAATAGCTTTAAAACAATGTGATAAACTTTCAGCTTTTATAGAAGCTAGTTTATCAATCTCACATGGAATAAAATCCAAAGAGCTTATAAATGGAAAAAAACAAATATTTAAGAGTTTAAAAACGGTACAAGGTATAGACTTTAAAGAAATAGCTAAAAAAATAGATCATGAGTTTGGAACAACTGGCCAAACTCAAGTTAGAATTGATTTTGATTAAAATATAGCTATTAAAAGCTATATTTTAAATTTGCGTAGAAATATCTTCCTGGGTCATTTAATAATTCAGTATTTCCATTTCCTATATATTTAATATCATTATAAGTATTTGTTGATGTATAAGTTTTATCAAAAATATTATCAATTCCAAGTGTAAATCCAATATTTTTAGTGATTTTATTACTATATTTTGTATTTACTACAGTATATCCACTTAACTCTTGCTCTCCATTATCTGAATCAAAACTATCCCAACTATCAACAGCTATAATTTCAGTAGTAAATTTTGCATCACCTTTTTCATAGTTAATAGCAAAATTTCCTTTTAAAGGTGCAATTTCAGCTAAATCTTTATCAGCATAATCTCCATCTTTTTTTCCCCTTTGATATGCAATTCCATAATCAAATGAGAATTCATCATTTAAGTAGTAAAAACCACTTATATCTAAACCATATATTTTGGCATCTATATTTGTAAAAGTTCCAGTATTATAGATATAATCTTCAAGTTTTGAATAAAAAGCTTTTGTTCTAATATTAAAGCTCCCTATTGTTTTTTCAAAACCTAGATCAATTTCATAGTTTTTTGTTTGTTCTAAATCTTTGTTTCCACTACCTGAATAATATAATTCTCTTGAATCAGGAACTCTTGAAGCCTTCCCTACTCCTGCAAAATATTTTGTATTTTCATCTGCTGTATATGTAGTAAATATATTTGCATTTAAGGAAGTATATTTTTTATCATTGTCTATTGAAATATTATCAATATCTGTATAGTCATATCTTGAACCAAACTCTAAATCAAATTTACCATAAGTTTTTTCAACTTTTACAAAAAAAGCTTTATTTGTAGTATCAGTTGAAGCTAAACTAACTGTATCCATAGATAAATCACTTTTAAATTTTCTACCTTTCCAGTTTCTTTGACTTGCATCTAAACCAAAAGTATATAAAGTATCAGAAAGTTCCATACTATTTTTAAGTTTAAGTCCCTTAATTGAGCTTTTCATGTGATTTGTAATATTTTTCATCATCATAGCATTATTTCTTTCTCTTACACTCATAGGATGATCAACATCTGAGTAATAATAATCAAAATTTAGCTCTTTTGAATATTTTCCTAAATCTCTTTTTGTATACCCTAAAGTATAAATATTTGAGTCATCATAATCTGCGTCCATTGGTGTATTCGGATATAAAACATTATCACTTCTGTTTGCATTATAAGATAGTTTTATCTCACTACTATCATCTATATTAAAAATAAGTTTTGTTAAAATTGTCTTTTTTTCATAAGCTTCTAAATCACTTTTTGAGTATTGATTAGACATTGGCACACCATGAGCTTTTTGCTGTTCTAAAAAGTCATTTCCATTTCCATCTTCATATTGATCACTCTTTTCTGTTGAGGCTGATACTAATACTTTAAACTTATCATTTCCTCCACTTACACTAGCACTTAGTTTTTGATATCCAAAACTTCCTAAACCTGCATTGATTTCACCTTTAAATTCTTTTGTTGGTTGTTTTGTATTTACTTTTACCTTTCCACTTAAAGTACCAAAATTTTCCACATCATAAGGGCC
Source organism: Arcobacter sp. YIC-80 (assembly GCF_044841725.1). Lineage (NCBI taxonomy): Bacteria > Pseudomonadati > Campylobacterota > Epsilonproteobacteria > Campylobacterales > Arcobacteraceae > Arcobacter > Arcobacter sp. YIC-80. The sequence continues at coordinate 21,519 of NZ_JBJBSI010000005.1, forward strand.
TTCAATTACTTCTACACTTTCTATATTGTTTGATAATACATGAGAAGTTGGTGGGTCCATTCTATTTGGACATGCACCATATATTTTCGCATTATCAATTAAAATATTAATATTATCTTTTTTTTGACCTCTTAAAATGATATCATTTGCTATACCACTTCTTCTAACAATTGAAATTGAAGGAACATTTTTCATCAGCGATTCAGCTAAGTCAGCACTTTTAATTTGATTATTACTTACATCTTTTACTATTTTAGTATTTACTTTTTCTTGAACTTCAATTTTTTCAAGTTTTATAATATCATTTGCACTTAAAATGCTCGCAGCGCATAAAAGTGAAATTGTAGTAATCTTTTTCATATTTTTCCTTGATAAATATTTTCGAAAATTATCCTATATAGGTGTTAATTTAATATTAATTATTAGTTAAATAAATGTTAAGTTTGGTGAAACTTTGTTATAATCCAAAGAAAAAAGGATAGGTATTGAGTAAAATTACACTTGATGTTGATAAGCAAAATGTCGAAACACTTTTAGTAATACTGAAAAATCTAAAAAGTGATCTAATAAAAAATATTAGTATAGACGAAAAAAATATTTTAAATAAAATACAAGAAAAAAAAGCTATAAAACAACAAGCAGTTTTAGAAGATGAGTTTATACAAAAACCTACAAATTCAAAATATTTATCAAGAGATGCTTTTAAAAATAAGCTTCATTCAAAAAAAGGATAAAAATGCAAATTTTAATATTTTCATTACTTATTATTGCATTAATAATTTATGTAGTTTATAAGATAAAAAAAACATTTACAAAAAAAGAATTAATTAGTTTTATAAGTATAGTTATTTTACTTATTACAGGTGCAGTGTATTTAAATCACTTAGAAGAAAATAAACTCCCAAATGCCTTTAAAGCAAACTACTTAGATGAAAAAGGTATAAAAATAGAAAAACTTTCTATCAATCAAACTAGTTTAGAAGTTTTAAGTAGTAGTAAACAAATTTATGATTTTATTTATATAATAAACAAAAATGGAAAAGATTTAGTTTGTGAAGCAAAAAATGTTGAAGCTCAATTAATTGAAGATGAATATGTCTTTAAAAATTTCAAAGAAGAATGTAGATTAAAATAGGTAGATAACACTATCTACCTATTTTAAAGTTATTGTGGTTTAAAAGATGACTTTGTCTTACATACATGAGGGAAAAGACAGTTATCACAGTCTGGCTTTACTGCTTTACAAATATATCTTCCAAATAAAACCATAGCTTGATGGAAAATATGTAAATCATCTCCTTTTAATCTTTTTACTAAATCAGCTTCTGTTTGATCAACATTTTTAGCATCAGATAGACCTAATCTATGAGAAACTCTAAATACATGAGTATCAACAGCCATAAGGTTAGCTCCTTCAAACTCAATCATAAATACATTTGCAGTTTTATTTCCGACACCTGCAAGTTTCATAAGTTCCCTTTGATTATGTGGAATTTCTCCTCCAAAATCCTCTAGTACACTTTGAGCCATTTTAATAATATTTTTCGATTTATTATTAAAAAATGAACATGACTTTAGAAGTTCTTTTACATCCTCTAAATTTGCTACGGCAAGTTCTTTTACACTTGGATATTTTTCAAAAAGTGCAGGTGTTATAATATTTACTCTTTTATCAGTACATTGCGCAGATAAAATAATAGCTATTAATAATTCATAATCATTTCTATAATTTAACTCTGTAACTGCATCTGAATATTTTTCAACAAATGCTTCTTTTATAATCTCTATATCTTTTTTTGTTGCTTTTTTCATATTTTTTTCACTTTATCAATTTCATCTCTAAGTCTAATAGCTTCTTCAAAGTTTAAGTCTTTTGCAGCTTTTTTCATTTGTTTATTTAACTCAATTAAGATCTTCTTTCTCTCAGCTGCAGGCATTTTTTCCATCTTCTCTTTTTTCCATGCCAAATCATCGTACTCTTCAAGTTTTAGATTTTCATCTAATCTTCTTTTTGTTGATGTTGGAGTGATACCATGTTTTTTATTATGTGCTTCTTGAAGTTCTCTTCTTCTAGCTGTTTCATCAATTGCATATTGCATAGAATCTGTAATTTTTTTAGCAAATAATATTACTCTACCGTTTTGATTTCTTGCAGCTCTTCCTATTGTTTGAATAAGAGAGGTTCTACTTCTTAAGAAACCTTCTTTATCTGCATCTAAAATAGCTACTAAAGAAGTTTCAGGAATATCAAGCCCTTCTCTAAGTAAGTTAATACCAATTAACACATCAAACTCACCTAGTCTTAACTCTCTAATAATCTGATTTCTCTCAATTGCATCAATCTCAGAGTGCATATATTTTACTTTAATTCCTAAATCAGAATAATAAGAAGCTAACTCTTCTGCCATTTTTTTAGTTAAAACTGTAATAAGAACTCTTTCATCTTTTTCAATTACTCTTTTAACCTCATCGTAAAGTTTTTCAACTTGATGTTCAATATCCATAATCTCAATTTTTGGATCAAGTAATCCTGTAGGTCTAATAATCTGTTCTGCTACTACAGCACTTTTTTCTATTTCTAAGTCATTTGGAGTTGCTGATACAAAAAGATATGAAGCTTTTCTATTAATAAACTCATCAAATTTTAAAGGTCTATTATCAAGTGCACTTGGAAGTCTAAATCCATACTCTACAAGTACTTCTTTTCTACTTCTATCTGCTGCATGCATTCCTCTAAACTGTGGAAGTGATACATGTGACTCATCAACTATAAGTAAAAATTCTTCGTGCATAGATTCAAAATAGTTCATAAGTGAGTATGGTGTTTCTCCTGGCTTTTGACCTGTAAGATGTCTTGCATAGTTTTCAATTCCCTTACACATACCAGTACCTTCAATCATCTCTAAATCAAACTCAACTCTTTGTTTTAATCTTTGATATTCAACTAATTTATCATTTGCTTTTAGGTTAGTTAGTCTTTCATCTAACTCTTCTTCTATTTGTTTAACTGCTGTTGCTAATTTATCATTTGATACAACAAATGGATTTACAGAATAAATTATCGCTTCATTTAACTCTTTTGTTTTATTATTTGTTAAATATTCATGTTTTGTAATTGATTCTACTTCATCACCAAAAAACTCAACTCTAATAAACTCATCTTCAAAGTAAGCAGGGAAAATATCAATAACATCTCCATTTACTCTAAAATCCGCTCTATCAAAAAATTTATCATTTCTTTTATAACCCATTTCCACAAGTTTTAGTAGAAACTCTCGTTGAGAATATTCAAAACCTACTTCAATTCTTTGAACCATAGATTTATACTCTTCTGGATTACCAAGACCATAGTTTGCTGATACAGACGCGATTACAATAACATCATCAAAAGATAAAAGTGAAGCTGTTGCACTAAGTCTTAGTCTTTCTAACTCAGCATTAATCGAACTGTCTTTCTCAATAAATAAATCAGTTCTAGGAATATATGCTTCTGGTTGATAATAATCATAGTAAGAGATAAAATATTCAACATGATTATTTGGGAAAAACTGCTTAAATTCAGAGTATAACTGTGCTGCTAAAGTTTTATTATGAGTCATAATAAGAGTTGGTTTTTGAGTCTTCTCAATTACCTTTGCCATAGTATAAGTTTTACCACTACCTGTTACACCTAATAGTGTGTTATATTGGTTTCCATCTTGGATACTTTTACTTAAGGCCTCTATTGCTTTTGGTTGATCTCCTGCTGGAGAGTATTCTGATTGAACTTTAAATTTTGCCATAGGCGATTATATCGAATTGAAGCTTTTTTAACTATTTTAATAAACTCTTTTTATTTAAGATAAGAAAAAAAAGTATAGATACTTCCCTACCTGAAAGAAGCATATCTTTACAAAGTTCGTCTTTAGTTCTTTTTACATTTACTTCACATACATATTTTTCAAGTATTTCATCTACTTGCCTCAAAAACTCTTCTTTATTCATTCGATACAAAAAAGGATGAAAGTTGTTTTTTGAAACTTCAACATTTAAATTGTAATTTGTTTTTAACAATTGCAGAAGTATAGATACTTGCCAAGAGTGCCACTCAATTTTATTTAAACTATGTTCTGATCTATTTGCATAATCAATAGCTTTAAAAATATCAAATATTTTTGTTGAAGCTTTAAGTAAAGTTGAAGTACTAAAACTCTCTATTTTAGAAGGGATTGGCAACTCTGATATTTTTATTTTTTCTTTTTGTTTTTTTTCTACATTAATTATTTCTTCTTTTTTTACTGTATTTGTTTTCCTAGAGAAAATCAAATATAAAACAATAATAATTAAAAGTAAAATGAAACATAAAAAAACAAAAAATATTAAGTTCATAAAGTTACTCCATTAAACTCTTCTTTTGAAAAAACTGTATACATATTATCACAACACAAAGAAGGTATATTTACATAAAATTTATTATCTAACTTATAAGTTTTACCCTGATGATAATGTCCTTCAATAACTATATTAGCATTATAATTGTCTACTCTTTTCTTCACTAAAGTTTTAAAATCATGAATTTTGTGGCATATATTTTTTTCAAGAAGTGCTTCATCTATTTTTTTTGATATAAAATTATTAAAATCAATTAAGTTTAAAAATTTCAATAAAAAAGTATTTCTTATTATTTTACAATATAAATCATACTGCCAATTTATAAAGTTATCACCATGAGATAAAGCAACACTTTGTTCTTTATAATTTATTATTAAAGGTTGTTCTTCTCTTTTTACAACTAAAATATTTGGAAAAAGTTTTGAAAGATTATAGTCATGATTTCCTTCTAAATATACTATTTGTATTTTATTTGATAGTTTATTTAAAATATCAATCAATTCTTGATTTTGTCTAATGAAATATTTACTTTCACCTGAAATAAAATCAAAATTATCACCCATTAAAAAAAGTTGTTTTGTTTGTATTTCTTGTTTTTCTAGTTTTTTTAAAAATAAAAGAAATTGAGTATTTTTTTTATTATAGTGAGAATCAGCTACAAAAATAGCTGATTCTTCTAATTGTATATTATGGTACATAAGCGATTTTTGGAATACCCTCACCTTCTTCAAAGCCACACATAATATTTGCATTTACTACAGCTTGAGATGAAGCACCTCTAAGTAAATTATCTATTGAAGAGTTTATAAATAAAGCTCTTTTATTACTCTCTACAAAAATATCACAAAAGTTTGTTCCTGCTGTAGATTTTAAATCAACAGGATTATTTCTTACTCTTACAAATTCACTATTTTTATATGCTTGATTTAAAATCTCTTTTACATCAACTTCTTCTTTTAGTGTTGCATAAACAGAAACTAACATACCTCTTGTTACAGGGATTAAATGAGGTACAAAATTAATTTGAAAATCTTTTCCTTTTACTTTTTTAACTTTTTCTTCTATTTCTGGCATGTGTCTATGCTTAAAAGGATTGTAAGCATGATGATTTTCATTTAAATTAGCAAAATGTGCGATTTCACTAAGTTTCTTACCAGCCCCACTTACTCCTGATTTTGCATCAATAAAAATAGGAGTTCCCTCTTCTATATAATCCACAAAAGGTAAAAGTGCTAAAAGAGATGCAGTTGGATAACATCCAGGATTAGCTACTAAGTTTGAATCTTTTAATTCTTTTGCATAATATTCTGGTAAGCCATATACTGAATCTTTTATATGTTCTTTATCCTCATGAGGACAATAATATTTTTCATAAGTTTCTAAGTCAAGTCTATAATCAGCTGATAAATCTACAACTTTTACACCTAGGTCTAATAACTCTTTAGCAAAAAACATTGATGTTTTATGAGGTAATGCCAAAAATGCTAAATCAGCTACTCTTGATACTTCTTTTGCATTAGCTTTACTTACTTCAATATCAATTACATCTTTTAAACAAGGATGTAATTCTTGAATATTTTCTTCACCTGTAGAATTTGCTATATATGTAATATTAAATTTTGGATGGTTTATTAAAATTTTTACTAATTCTAAACCTGTATAACCACTAGCTCCAATAACTGCTACATTCATTATAAATTAAACTCCTTATAATATACATCTAATATTTCAAAAGTTCTTGTAGCCCCTGGTAAAGTAGCAACAACTTCATCACCCTCTTCTTTTCCTAAAAGTTGTTTTGCTAAAGGCGAATTAAAAGAAATTAAACCTTTTTCTGCACTTGACTCAACTCCACCTACAATTGCATAAGTAAACTCTTCATCTGTATCAACATCAACTAACTTAACAGTTGAACCAAAACTTACCTTATCATGAGGAAGTGTTGAAGGATCAATAATCACTGCTTTAGAAATTACTGCACCTAATTCTGCAATTTGAGCATCTATTAATGCTAATTTATCTTTTGCTGCATGGTATTCTGCATTCTCTTTTAAATCCCCTAATTGTCTAGCTTCATCTAGTTCAATTACAGTATGAGGTCTTTCTTTAGATTTTAAGAAATCTAATTCCCCAGTAATTTTTTCATATCCTGCATTTGTCATAGGTTCTTTTTCCATCAACATCTCCATAAATTAATTTATGATATAATAGCAAAAAATTTTAAAAGAGTAGATTATATGCAGTATGATAGAACCATAAAACTTTTTGGTCAAGACAAATTTGACAAATTTAAAGATGTAAAACTAATCTTATTAGGTGTTGGTGGAGTAGGTAGTTTTGCTTTAGATGCCTTATATAATACAGGAATAAAAAATATTACAATTGTTGATTTTGATACTTATGAAGAATCAAATATGAATAGACAGATGGGTAGTCATGGAAATATTGGAAGAGTTAAAGTAGAAGCTTTAAAAGAAAAATATCCAGAAGTTACAGCAATTCATGCAAAAATAACACCTGAATGGATTGACAACTTTGATTTTTCATCGTATGATTACATATTAGATGCAATCGATGATGTAACTCCAAAAGTTCATCTAATCAAACGATATTATACAAAAGTAATTACAACAAGTGGTAGTGCAAAAAGACTTGATCCAAGTAAAATTGAATATAAATCAATTTGGGATACATTTAATGATCCATTTATAAAAAAAATTAGAACACAGTTGAAAAAAGAAGGCTTTAAAAGAAAGTTTAAAGTAATTTTTTCATCAGAAAACCCAAATTGTATTGAAAAGGGAAGTTTTGAAGCAGTTACGGGTTCATTTGGTCTAATGATGGCTTCTGTAGCAGTTCAAAAGATACTTAGAAAAATGAAAAAATAACTTAAAGTTACTTAAAGAATAAAAGATATATAATAAAGTAGTATAACAAAAAAAGGATTCTCATGAGTGGTATTAGTGGTAGTGTTGAACAAATGACTCAAGGTCATTTAAGAAATGTTCAACAATTAGCTGTTTTTTACACTGGTCATAATAATATTTATGCAATAAACATAGCAAAAGTAAAAGCCTTCATTATTAAAGATGAAGTTACTATTAATGATACACCAAAAGAAAGTGATGTAATAGCAGGTATTGCAACAATTAGAGGAGAACCTGTAACATTAATCAATCTTGATGTATGGTTAGGATTAAAACCTTTAGATATGAGTGAATATAAACTTATTATTTATTGTGAGTTTAATCATAAAAAAATTGGTTTCTTAGTAAAAGATATGCTTGACATTGTAGAAAAGACTACAGATCAACTAAGACACTCAGAAGAAACTAATGCAAGAATAACATATACAACTTATGTAAAAGTTGATGACAAAGATGAACTTTGTACAGTCTTTAATGCAGAACAATTATTAAGAGATGTAGGTTGGACTGATGATGGTGAAGATGATGTTAAAAAATATGTAGAAGATAAGCTTGATAGTCAAAAACTTATCTTAGCAGCTGAGGATTCAGGTGTTGCTAGAGAAGTTTTAAATAAATTCTTTAAAAGAACTGGTGTTAGATTTGAAGTTTATACTGATGGGACTCAACTTCTTAAAAGAATAGAAGAGTTAACTCCTGATAAAATTGGTATGGTAATTACTGATATTGAAATGCCAGGAACTGATGGATATCAAGTTGCTTCATTTATAAAAAATAATAGTAAATATGAGCATATTCCTGTTATTGTAAATTCATCAATGACAACAGATGCTGTAAAAGGTAAAATGAGTAGAATTGGTGTTGATGGTTTCGTTGGTAAAACTGATATCCAATCTCTATATGAAATGACTAAAAAATTCTTATAAGAAAAGATGAGTTTTTAACTCATCTTTTACTAAATTTAAATTAGCTTCTATTTAGAAACTAACCACTTTTTAAACTCATCAATTTGATATTTTGTTTGCTGTGTTGATGTTCCACCTAATGATGTTCTTGCATTCATTGAGTTTCTTAAATCAAGAAACATAATTATTTCTTCATCTATATTTTTTAACTCTTCATTTGCTTGTCTAATTTCATCAATAGTTAATTCACTGATATCCTTATTTAAAGAATTAGCTTTTGCCACAACATCTTTTGTAATATAATAAGCTGTTCTAAATGGCATATTTTGTTTTTGTACTAAATAATCAGCTAAATCAGTAGCACTTAAGTGCCCTACTTTACAAGCATTTTCCATTTTATCTACATTTACTATCATTGTTTTGATAACTTCTGTTAAAATTTTAAGAGATATTTCTATAGTCTTAACAGAATCAAATACACCCTCTTTATCTTCTTGTGTGTCTTTGTTATAAGCTAAAGGTAAACCTTTCATTACTGTAAGAAGTGATATTAAGTTTCCATATACTCTACCTGTTTTACCTCTTAATAACTCAGGTACATCTGGATTTTTCTTTTGAGGCATAATAGATGAAGTAGTAGCATACTCATCAGACATTCTTACAAATTGGAACTCATAAGAAGACCAAGTAATTAGCTCTTCTGAAATTCTTGAAATATGCATCATTGAAGTTGAAATATTAAATAAAATCTCTAAAGCAAAATCTCTATCTGATACAGTATCCATAGCATGAGTAGTTGGCGCAGTAAATCCAAGTTTTGTACTAGTTGAATTTCTATCTATATTATGTGGCGTTCCAGCTAATGCTGCACTTCCAAGAGGAGAATAGTTATTTCTTTCATAAGAACTTTCAAATCTTTGGAAATCTCTTTTAAACATATTTGCATAAGCTAATAAATGATAAGCAAAGTTAAGAGGTTGAGCATGTTGTAAGTGAGTCATACCAGGAATTAAAGTTTCAGTATGTTTTGAAGCAACATCTACAAAAACTTCAACTAAAGTTTTTAACTGTTCTTTAATACTTAATGATTTTTCTTGTACATAAAGTCTAAAATCAGTTGCTACTTGGTCATTTCTACTTCTTGCAGTATGAAGTTTCTTCCCAGGTTCACCAATAATTTCAGTAAGTCTTGATTCAACTGCCATGTGAATATCTTCAGTAGCTAATGTAAATTCAAACTTTCCTGATTCTATTTCTTCTTTTACTTGAAGCAAACCATTTTCAATAGCTTCTTGCTCTTCTTTTGTAAGAACCCCTTGCTCAAAAAGCATTTGTGAATGAGCAATACTTCCTCTTATATCTTGTGAATATAGTTCTTTATCGAACATAATAGATGCATTAAACTCATCTAAAATTTGTGCATTTGTGTTTTTTAATATTTGATTATTTTGATTTGACATTTATATCCCTATATTATAATAAGCTTGTTTTGGCGTATTATAACATAAGTGATATTATGAGTTTTTATTTTCTATATCTTTAATTGCTTCTTTTACAATATTTAATATTTTTCTTTGTGCTTCATCTTCATCATTTTCAGGAACATCCCATCCAACAATAGACATATATTTTGAAACAAGTGATTGTACATCATCAACTATTGTATCATGTAATTGTTCTAATTCTTTATCTTGTGCTGTCATTATATACTCCTTATTTATTTAAATATATTATAACATTATAAGTTTAAGTAAATAAAAAAAGGCCTATGTAAAAATATAGACCTTTTAAATAGTTGTTTGTATTTATATAAAATTAAATTGGTAAAACTCTTAAGTTTTCATCAATTTTTTGTTGTAATACAGATTCAATTGCATATAATGTTCCAGTACTTCCAGAAGCACATCCAGAACAAGCACCTAAGTATCTGATATATAAATCATAATGAGGTAGATTTTCTTTAATATCAATAATTTCCATATTTCCACCATCCATAGCAAGCATAGGTCTAATTTCTTCATCTAATAATGAATCAATTGCTTTAATTCTTTGAACTAAAGTCATTTTATCAAATGATAAAGAACCAGATGCACTTGCATCAGCAGCAGATTTTAATTTTTCTTCTTCCATCGCAGCTCTAGTGTCTTTTAAAATATCAACTAAATATACATCTTTTTCTTCATGCCCACCAGGCTTAATACATGATTTACAGAAAGCTCCTGCTTTTGTATAATCAGTGATTTCTTCAACAGTTTTTAAATCATTTAATCTAATAACTTCTTTGATTGTAGCTAAAGTAACTCTAGCACATTCACATACAATTTCCTCTTCCTCAAAAGATTCCATATCAACACCTTTGTACTCCCCAGCAGCTTTTTTGATAACATCATAAGCCATTACAGAACAGTGCATTTTTTGAGGTGGAACAGCAGGTGTATCTGGATTATCTCTTAGTGCATGCTCAACATCAATATTAGTAATTTTTACAGCTTCATCTACAGTCTTTCCAACACATAATTCAGCCATAACATCAGAAGATGCAATTGCAGTACCACAACCAAAAGATTTAAATTTAGATTCTAAAATTTTATCATTTGATTCATCAACTGCCCAATATAATCTTACTGCGTCACCACATGATTCAGCACCAAAATCAGCAATAATTAATTTTGCACCTAATTCTTTTGCTCTCTCTTCTGTAATCTCACCTTGATGTTGTGGATTATTCATTCTATTTACTACTTCATTTGAGTACTCGTCCCAAATTGAACCGCTAATTAAATCATTTTTAGCCATTTATTATCCTTTTTAAATTCTTTTTTATATTTGTTTGTATCTATTATAAACCTGAGTTATGAGATTCTGGTGCATAAGCATAAGAACTAGATAATCCTCTTAATCTCTCAACTGCATTTTTAATAACATTTATTGCATAATCTATTTGCTCTTCTGTATTAAATCTACTTAAAGATAATCTAACACCTGTATGAGCTAATTCACTATCACTACCAAAAGCATTCATAACTGGATTTGCTTCTAAGTCTTCACTTGCACAAGCACTTCCCGTAGATGCACCAACACCATTTTGATTTAAATCCCATAACATTGATTCACCCTCAACACCTCTGATTGAAATAAGTGTTGTATTTGGAGTTCTATTATCTTTTCCACCAATTACAATAGTTTCAGGAATTTCTAAAATTGCATCTTCTAATTTATCTCTTAATTTTCTTACATGATTTTCTTCATAAGCTAAAGCCATTGGATTAGTTGCTAAATGCATAGCAAGTCCCATACCTACCATTGATGCAACATCAACAGTACCAGCTCTATAACCACCCATTTGTTCTCCTCCATGTAATAAAGGAGTTAAAGCATAACCTTTTTTAACATATAAACCACCAACACCTTTTGGTCCATGGAATTTATGTGCAGAAAAAGTTAAATAATCAACATTTGCATCTTGAACATCAACTTTTACTTTTCCTATTGCTTGAGTTGCATCTGTATGGAAAGGAACACCTGCTTCTTTACATATTTCACCAATCTCTTTTATAGGGAAAATTTTACCTGTTTCATTATTTGCCCACATAATAGAAACTAATGCAGTATCATCTTTAATATAATCTTTTACAGAATTTGCTTCTAATATACCTTGTTCATTTACAGGTAAATAAGTAACAGCTACGCCTTGAGACTCTAAAAATTTACATGTAGCAGTAACTGCTGGGTGTTCTACTTCTGAAGTAATTATATGTTTTTTATCACCATTTAAAATTTTATCTACCCAGATACCTTTAATAACAGTATTTATACTTTCAGTTGCATTTGACATAATAACAATATCATCTTCATCTGCTGCATTAATACCTTCATATAAATAATTTAATGCTTCAACCATCTTAGGATGAGTTCCCGCTCCAAATCTATGTAATGAGTTTGGATTCCCATACTTTTCACAAAAAAATGGTTTCATTTCTTCAAAAACTTTTGGGTCAACCATTGTTGTTGCATTATTGTCTAAATAAACTTCCATCATATTTAATTTTCCTATTCTTTATGATAACAATTATCATTGTTAATTATAATTATTTTTTATATTTGTAATTAATTTTTTGTATTCTAATCTAAATCGGATAAAATTTGTCTTAATTAAAAGATTATGAGAAATTTTATTCCATTTTGTAACAAAAAACTGTAATAAATACTATATTATTAGTTTCTTTTCTAAAAAAATCGCGTATATTATATTGTAATCTTAATAAATTCTACAACTACAAATAAAGAAATGTTAAGTAAAGAGTAGAGATAATTAAAAAAAAATTATCCAAGGAAAAATATGAAAAATAAATTATTACTAATAATTACGCTATTTGTTGCTGTGTTATTTACAGCTTGTGATGATAAAAATCAAAATGAAATGACTAATGAGAATAAAAAAGAAGTATTAAAAGTTGGTATGGAACTAGCATATCCACCTTTTGAAATGAGTGATATTGATGGAAATCCAAAAGGTGTATCTGTAGATTTTGCTAAAAAATTAGGTGAATACTTAGGAAAAGAAGTAGTTATTGAAAATACAGCATGGGCTGGATTAATCCCATCACTTAAAACAGGTAAAATTGATTTAATTATTTCTTCAATGACTATCACAGATGAAAGAAAAAAATCAATTGACTTTTCAATTCCTTATGCACAATCATCTTTAGCTATTTTAGCAAATAAAGAATCAGGGGTAAGTTCAATTGATGAACTAAATATTGAAGGTAAAAAAATAGCTGTAAAAAAAGGTTCAACAGGTCATGTTTATGCTTCTAAAAATCTTAAAAATGCAGAGATTTTAGTTTTTGATAAAGAAAATGCTTGTGTACTTGAAGTAGTACAAGGAAAAGCTGATGGTTTTTTATATGATCAGTTAACTATTTATAAAAATCATGTACAACATAAAGATACAACTGTAGCATTATTAAAACCTTTCCAAAAAAACTTTGAATACTGGGGTGTTGCTTTAAGACAAAATGATCCTTTAAAAGAAAAAGTTAATGAGTTTATAAAAAAAGCAAAAGAAGATGGTACTTTTGATAAATTTGCAAACAAACACTTAAAAGAAGCAAAAGCTACTTTTGATGAACTTAATATTCCATTTTTCTTTTAGGACTGTCCTATCAAATTAAAAGACTTATTTATTAATGAATTAAGTTATAAAAAAGATAAACCACTTTCAAAATTGGTTTATCTTTTTAACTTAACTTTTTTAGCATTATTGATTATCACACCTGTTTATTTGATGTTTTCAAATATCTCTTATGATTTTAATTGGCCTCATGTATATGAATACAAGCAAAAATTTATAAATGGTTTTATAATGACAATTATAATTTCATTTTTTGCATTACTATTAAGTTTTGTGATTGGATTATTTTTTGCTTATGCTCAAAACTCAAAAATAATTATTTTAAGATTTTTCGCAAGGTTTTATATTGAAATTATTAGAGGTACACCTCTTTTAGTTCAGATACTAATTTTCTTTTATGTATTTGCTAATAATTTAGGTTTTGAAAATAGGTATATTGTAGGAACATTTATACTTGCTATTTTTTCAGGTGCTTATGTATGTGAAATAATTAGAGCTGCCTTACAATCTATTGAAAAAGAACAATTTGAAACAAGCCTAAGTTTAGGAATGACAAACTATCAAATGTATAGATATATAATTTTCCCACAAGCTTTTAAAAGAATGCTTCCTGCACTAACAGGACAATTTGCTTCTATCATAAAAGATTCATCATTATTATCAATAATAGCAATATCTGAATTTACTATGAATGCTCAAGAAGTTGATGCTATAACCTATTCTACTTTAGAAAGTTACATACCTTTGGCAATTGGTTATCTAATTTTAACTTATCCTATTTCTTTTTATACTAAAACTTTAGAAAATAAAATCAAATAGTTTAAATCTAAAAAACAATCTCTAGTTTTATTTTTATTTAATATATTTTTCGGTTATAATAAACACTAGTAGATTGTTAATCTCTAAAAAATAATTTTAAAGAAAAGGATTAGATATGGCAACAGCACAAGAAGTTACAAAACTAAAAGAAGAAATAAATGACTTAAAGTCAGACTTAAAAAGTTTAACTGAAACAATGAAAGAAATAGCTAGTTCAAATATTGATAGAGAAAAATCAAAACTACTAGATGAATTATCAATAGAAGAATTAACTAAAAAAGTTGAGAGCTTAAAAACTAAAGGACTTGAAGAAGTTGATGAAGTTGAAAAAAGAATTAAAAAAGATCCACTAAAAAGTGTTGCTATTACATTTGGAGTTGGATTTATAGCTGCTTGGTTACTTAAGAGATAATGTCAAAAGTAACAATTTCAGAATTTATAATATCTGTAGTAGAGCTAATTGAAGCACAAGTTGAGGAAATAAAATTATCTTTTAGTGAAACACTAAAAGGTTTAATCTTATTTTTTTTAGCTGTTTTAATATTTTTCACTACAATAATCTTCTTATTATTAGGAATTAAAGCAAGTATAGCAATTTATTGGGGTGAAATACCTGCTTATTTTTTAACAGCTTTAATTACGATGATAATAGGTTTAATCATATTGAAAGTTTCAGCATGGAAAATCAAAAACAAAAGATAGAAAAATTAGAAAATTTAATTTTATTATTAGAAGGTCAAGAAAAAAAGTTAAGAAGAAAACCCTCTCTTAAGAGTGCAAAAATGCGTCTTAGACTAAATGATCCAGGTTTTGATATATCAAATACAATGACCTATTTAAATACTGGTTCAAAAAAAGAGATGTTAATTTCTTTTTTAAGTGATAATTATCTAACTCCCTTTTTAATAAAATTGATTAGTTCACGATGAAACTTTAAGTTATTATAAATTCAATTTTAACTACAAAATAAATAGTAAAAAAGTATCAAATTTTTTAAATAGGACTTTATTTGTCCTATTTAAGTTCACTTTAATTATTTTACTGTTATATTCTAATTAAGACAAATTTTGTCCTATATAAAAATCTTAAAAATTGGAGTCTGTTATGAGTCAAAATCAACAGATACATGATGTTATTAATAGTGATTATAAACTAGGATTTGAAACTTTAGTAGAAAGTGATACATTTCCTAAGGGCTTAAATGAAAATGTTATTAAAGCCATTTCAGCAAAAAAAGATGAGCCCCAATGGCTTTTAGATTTTAGATTAAAAGCCTATGAAAAGTGGAAAAATATGGAAGAGCCTAATTGGGCAAATTTAAAATATCCTACAATAGATTATCAAGACATTGCATATTATTCTGCACCCAAAAAACCTTTAGGTTCACTAGATGAAGTTGATCCTGAAATTTTAAAAACTTATGAGAAACTAGGTATTCCACTAGAAGAGCAAAAGCAACTTGCAGGTGTTGCAGTTGATGCTGTATTTGATTCAGTATCAGTTAAAACAACTTATCAAGAAGAGTTAGAAAAATTAGGAATCATTTTCTGTTCAATCTCAGAAGCTGCAAATAAATATCCAGAACTTTTAGAAAAATACTTAGCTTCTGTTGTTCCAGTTGGTGATAACTATTTTGCCTGTTTAAACTCTGCTGTATTTACAGATGGAAGTTTTGTTTATATTCCACCAAATACAAGATGTCCTATGGAATTATCAACATACTTTAGAATAAATGCCTTAGATACAGGACAATTTGAGAGAACTTTAATCATCTGTGATGAAGGAAGTTATGTATCATATAATGAAGGATGTTCAGCTCCTACAAGAGATGAAAGACAACTTCATGCTGCAGTTGTTGAATTAGTTACTTTAGATAATGCACAAATAAAATATTCGACTATTCAAAACTGGTACCCAGGTGATGAGCAAGGTAAAGGTGGTATTTTAAACTTTGTAACAAAAAGAGGTTTATGTAAAGGTGAAAACTCAAAAATCTCTTGGACACAAGTTGAAACAGGTTCAAGTTTAACATGGAAATACCCTTCATGTGTTCTAAAAGGTGATAATAGTGTTGGTGAGTTTTACTCTGTTGCTATTTCATCAAAGGCCCAACAAGCTGATACTGGTACAAAGATGATACATTTAGGTAAAAATACTAAATCAACTATTATATCAAAAGGTATCTCTGCAATGCAAGGAATAAATGCCTATAGAGGATTAGTTAGAGTTGGTAAAAATGCCTACAATGCAAGAAATATTTCTGAATGTGATTCACTTCTTATTGGAAATGCTTGTAATGCACATACATATCCATATCATGAAGTTAAAAACATGACAGCAAAAATTGAGCATGAAGCAACAACTTCAAAAATTTCAGATGAGCAACTATTCTACATAGAACAAAGAGGAATTAATCCTGAAAATGCAGTATCTATGATAGTTAATGGTTTCTGTAAAGAAGTATTAAAAGAGCTACCAATGGAGTTTGCAGCTGAAGCTAAAGAGCTGTTAAATATATCACTTGAGGGAAGTGTTGGATAATATATCCAAGACCTAAGAATAAAAGAAAAAACATTTTAAGGAAATATATAATGTTAAGTATAAAAGATTTAAAAGTAAATATAAATGAAAAAGAGATTTTAAAAGGTCTTGATTTAGAAATCAAAGAAGGAGAAATCCACGCACTTATGGGTGTAAATGGAGCTGGTAAATCAACACTTGTGAAAACTTTAAGTGCTCACTATGACTGTGAGGTAACAGGTGGGACAATAACTTATAAGAAAAAAGACTTACTTGATTTAGATGTTAGTGAACGAGCTAATGAAGGTATTTTTATGAGTTTTCAAAACCCAGTTGAAGTTCCAGGAGTAAATAATAGCTACTTTTTAAAAACAGCAATCAATGAAAAAAGAGCTTATGAAGGTCAAGATGAAATCGATGCTATGGAATTTCTAAAACACGTGAAAAAAGAAACTGCAAAATATAATCTTGATAGAAAACTTCTTCAAAGAGATTTAAATGATGGATTTAGTGGTGGTGAGAAAAAAAGAAATGAACTAATTCAACTATTATTACTAAACCCTGATTTAATTATGCTTGATGAAATAGATTCAGGATTAGATGTAGATGCTATAAAAACAGTTGCAAATGTAATAAATGGTATGTTAGATGGTAAAAAATCAGTTCTTATGATTACTCATTATGATAGACTTTTAGAGTTAATCAAACCTGATTATGTACATATTTTAAATGATGGGAAAATTGTAAAAACTGGAGATTATAATCTAGCCTTAGAACTTGATGAAAAAGGTTTTGAGGGAATAGGAATAAAAGATGAGAATAAGTGATTTAGAAAATATTAATCTTCCTTCAAAATATGATGAAGAGTTTAGAAAAGTAGATTTACAAGCTCTTTTTTCTTATGATTTTAAAAATATAAAAAGTTATGAATTGGATATAGTTGGATTAGAATTAAAAGAAGATACAAACAATTATGAAAATCCATTATTTGAAATCACAAAAAACTTTGAGAAAAAACAAATAGTTCTAACTATAAATTCAAATATACCTGAACCTATTTGTTTAGTTCATAAGATAAAAGAGGATGAAACTTTTTATACAAATTCTATAAAAATAGAAGTAAAAAAAGGTGCAAAAGCTTCTCTTATTGAAGTATTTACAAATAGTTCTCAAAATAGTGCTTATAGTGTAAATAGAGAGTTTAATATAGAAGAAAATACTGATTTTGAATACGCCAAAATTCAAGATATAAATGAACAAAATAGCTTTTTATTTAATGCAATATTTAAACAAGAAGAAAACTCAAAATGCAAAGTATCAAATTTTGAACTTGGAACTGGCTTAATAGTAAATAGTTATGAAAACAGTATTGACAATAAAAATATTGAGTATAACTTAAATGGTTTAGTAAAATCAAAAGATAGTTCAAATACAGCAAACCTGATCAAAACTATCCATAATAATGAGAGTTCAACTAGTGATATAAACTATAAACATTCACTAAAAGATAAAGCAAAAGCTGTATTTAAAGCAAAATCAATAGTAAATAAAGAGGCTTTATACTCTAAAGCTTTCCAAAATTCAAATACTATTTTATTATCAAATGATGCAACGATTTTTGCTCAGCCTCATCTTGAAATTTTAATAGATGAACTTGAAGCAAGTCATGGAGCAACAACAGGTACACTTGATAAAGAGCAGCTTTTATATCTTCAATCAAGAGGTATAAAAAAAGAAAAAGCTTATGATATGCTTTTAAACGCTTTTGAGGGTCAAATATATGATAATATCAGCGATGAACTAATAAAAGAGTTTATCGATTCTTATGAAAGGACTAAATATGTTTAAAAAAGATTTTCCATATTTTCAAAACTCAGATATTATATATTTAGATAATGCAGCTACAACTCAAAAACCAAAAGAGGTTGTAAACTCTCAAATTGAGTATTATGAACACTACTGTTCTAATACTCATAGAAGTAATTTTGGTCATGCAAATAAAGCAACACAAAACTTTGAGAATGCAAGAAAAGTTCTAAAAGAATTTATCAATGCTTCTAAAAATGAAGAGTTGATTTTCACAAAAGGTGTAAGTGAATCTATAAATTTTATAGCCGAATCTTTTGTGAAAGATTTTAAAACAGTAATTATCTCTTCACTAGAACACCACTCAAATATAGTGCCTTGGCATATACAAGGAAGAACTTTAAGAGAGGGTTTAGAAGTTGTAAGATGTGATGAAAATCTTAGTTTTGATTTTGCTCATTTTGAAGAGTTACTAAAAAACAATCCAAATGCTTTTGTGTCAGTTACTCATATTTCAAATGCCTTTGGAAAAATCCATGATATAAAAGCTATTTGTGAATTAGCACACAAATATGAAGCTGTTGTTATGATAGATGGAGCTCAAAGTTTAGCTCATACTAAAATAGATTTACAAGATATAGATGCTGATTTTTTTGCTATTTCTGCCCATAAAACTTTTGGACCAACAGGTGTTGGAGCTATTTATGTAAAAGAGAAATATCTAAAGGATTTAAAACCTTATCAAACAGGTGGTGCAACTATTGATCAAGTTGACTTTGAAAAATCAACACTACTTGACTCTCCTTATAAATTTGAAGCCGGAACACAAAATATTGCAGGAATTATAGGTTTTGCAGAAGCACTTGAATATCTAAATCATGTTGGATATGAAAATATTGAAGCAATTGAAAAAGATGTATATCACTACTTAGATGAAGAACTTAGAAAAATTCCAGATATTGAATTTTATAATAATATAAAAGACTCTATTGGAAGTAGAAGCTTTAATATTAAAGGTTTAATTCATGATGATATTGGTATTTTAGTAGATAAAATGAAAATAGCATTAAGAGTTGGACATCATTGTGCTCAACCGATTATGAAGCAACTAGGAATAAAAGGAACTATTAGAGTTTCACTTGCATTTTACAATGATTATAAGGATGTAGATGCCTTAATAACTGCTCTTAAAAAAGCTATAAGTATGTTGAAATAAGAGGATATAAAATGAGTAATATAGAAGCTAGAGTTGAAGAAATAAAAGAAGATTTAGACTTTTTTGAAGATGAATTACAAAAATATGAATATATTATTGATTTAGGAAAAAAGCTAGAACCCTTAGATGAAAAACACAAAGTTCCAGCAAATTTAGTACATGGCTGTACATCACAAGTTTGGCTTATTTGTGAACAAAAAGATGGAAAGCTATATTTTTATGGAACAAGTGATGCAATAATAGTAAAAGGTTTAGTTTATATGATTTTACAAATTTTTTCAAATTCTACTGTTGAAGAATTAAAAGAAGTTGATATGGATATTGTACATGAACTAAAATTAGCTGAAGTTATTACACCAAATAGACAAAGTGGAGTAATAGGAATGATAAAAAAAATAAAAGAGTTTGCACAAAACGCATGAAGGAAAAATCATGTCATTATTAGACAATAAAGAAGAAATAGAAAAGAAAATTATAAATAATCTAAAAAGTGTATTTGATCCTGAAATTCCTGTAAATATTTATGATTTAGGATTAATATATGATATCGGTTTTGAGATGAAAGGAAATTATTTATACTGTAACGTCCTTATGACTCTTACAAGTCCAGCTTGTCCAGTAGCTGAGAGTTTAGTAGAACAAACAAAATATGTAACACTTGCAGTTGATGAAGTTGATGAAGTTAAAGTTAATCTTACATTTAACCCTCCTTGGTCTAAAGATTTGATGAGCGAAGAAGGAAGAGAAATAATGGAAGCTTCAGGAGCTGTAATATAAAAGCTCAAAAACTATTTTTGAGGGATTAAATAATAATTTAACTTAAAAGAGAAAAATTATTAATAATATTTAGATATTAATTTTATTTTTCTTTTTTAGTTTTTAACTACCTATTTTACGATATTTTGCTAATTAAAACCTTTTTTTAATAATTTTATCTATATAATATTAATCTTATAAAATAATAAAAAGCATATATATGAAAAATAAAAATATAAATTCAACTTTTTTAGAAAATGAAGTAATAATTAGTCCAAAAGAATATGATAATATTTTAACAATACAACATGAAATATTAAATATGATTGCTGAACAAAAAGAGACACAAACAATCTTAGATATGCTTTGTATTTTAGCTGAAACACTTTTACCAAATTCTGTAGCTTCAATTATGATGATAGATGAGAATGAAGAATATATGAATGTTTTAGCAGCCCCTTCAATTCCTAAAGAAGCACAAAAAGAGCTAAATTTTCTAAAACCAGGGCCTAATGCAGGTTCTTGTGGAACAGCTGTTTTTACAAATGAAGCAGTATTTGTAAAAGATGTAAAAACAGATAAAAGATGGGAAGATTTAAAAGAGTTTGTATCAAATTTTTCTTTATGTTCTTGTTGGTCTATGCCAATAAGAAATGAAAATAGAAAAGCTATTGGTTCTTTTGCTTTAACATCTTTTGAAAAAAGAGCTCCAAGTATTTTTCATAAAAAACTACTAGAAACAAGTTCTTCTATTGTAAGTATTATTTTAAAAAATCAAGAAAATGAAGAAAAATCTAAATATTTAGCTTACTATGACAATCTAACTTCACTAAAAAATAAGTCTTATTTTGAAAAATTAATTTATGATAAAAAATTTAGAACACTACTTTTATTAAATATAAATAACTTCAATTATATAAACACTGCTTATGGTTTTACCATAGGAGATAAACTTCTAAAAAAATTAGCTAAAATTCTCAAAGAAAAATTTGCTTCTGATAATACATTTAGATTCAATTCTGATGAGTTTGCATTATTATATGAAGAAAAAATAGATATAAAAGAAAAAATTAAAGAAATCAAAGAGTATTTTTTCTCTAATTCAATCAATATAAAAGAAATAAAAATCAATTTAACTTTTTGCATTGGTGCAGTATATGATAATAAAAATCTTTTAAGAAATTCATCATTATCTCTTAGAAAAGCAAAAGAATTAGGTAAAAATAGATCTTATATTTTAGAAAAAAACACTCAAATTAACTATGAAACAACACAAAGTTTCATTAAAGCTACAAACTTAATAAGAGAGGCAATAGATAAAAATAGTATAATTCCATTTTATCAAGGAATACATGACAATAAAAAAAATGTTATTACAAAATATGAAGTCCTAGTAAGAATAAAAAAAGATAGTAAAATAATAAGCCCTAGTGAATTTTTAGAAGCAGCAAAACTATCGGGCTTACTTCCTGACATAACAAAAATAATCATAGATAAAAGCTTTGAATATATGAGTAAAAATAGTTATATGTTCTCAATCAATATTACAGAAGAAGATTTAAGTAAAAACTATCTTATTAGCTATTTAAAAAGCGCTTTATTAATTCATAATATTAAACCATATAGATTAACATTAGAAATACTTGAAGGAGTAAGTTCAACAGGTAAAAAAAATCATATAAAACAATTAAAAGCAATTAAAGAATTAGGAATAAAATTAGCAATTGACGATTTTGGAAGAGAGTATTCTAACTTTGAAAGACTTATTGATTTAGATATAGATTCTATTAAAATTGATGCTAAATATATAAAAGACATTGATACAAATAAAAAAAGCTATGAAATCACAAAAGCCTTATCTAGTTTTGCTAAAGGTGGAAATATCTCTTGTATTGCAGAATATGTCTACACACGCGAAATTCAAGAAGTTATAAATAGTTTAGGAATAGACTATTCACAAGGTTACTTATTTAGTAAACCTTGCGAAAAAATAGACTAATTTAGCTTTTTAAAAAACATAAACAGCCGCAAACCATCCAAATAAAACCAATGGTATATTATAGTGAATAAAAGTTGGAACAACTGAATCCCATATATGATCATGTTGCCCATCTACATTTAATCCAGATGTAGGGCCAAGGGTACTATCAGAAGCTGGGCTTCCTGCATCTCCTAAAGCTGCTGCTGTACCTATAATAGTTATTGTTGCCATTACAGATAAATCAAGCTGCATACATAAAGGTGCATAAATAGTAGCAATAATTGGAATCGTTGAAAAGGATGAACCAATTCCCATAGTAATAAATAAACCAACAATTAACATTAAGAATACAGCTAAAGATTTATTATCTCCAATTAAACTTGAAATAGATGAAACTAAAGTTTGAACACCACCTGTTTCATTCATTACATTAGCAAAACCATTTGCAGCTATCATAATAAAACCTATCATCCCCATCATTTTTAAACCTTTTTCAAAAAAGTTTTGTGTTTGATTTGCTTTGATTACACCAGCAACGATAAAGATGATAAAACCTGCTAATGAACCTAA
Source organism: Arcobacter sp. YIC-80 (assembly GCF_044841725.1). Classification (NCBI taxonomy): domain Bacteria; kingdom Pseudomonadati; phylum Campylobacterota; class Epsilonproteobacteria; order Campylobacterales; family Arcobacteraceae; genus Arcobacter; species Arcobacter sp. YIC-80. The sequence continues at coordinate 44,524 of NZ_JBJBSI010000005.1, forward strand.
AATAATAGAGTTTGTATATAACTGTAAACCCAAAGCTAAAACTACAGAAACAAGAGCTATTAATACATAAAAATTATTTACTTCTTTTTTCTGTGATTCAGTTTCTAATATTTTACTCACATCATAAACTCTTTTTTTTCTGTATGAAAAAAATATGGCTACAAGAAGTCCTATAAACATTCCAAATACAGGAATAGACATAGCAATAGGAAGTTGACCCCTTGAAGCTTCTATACCACTATCAAGTAAGTTTTTTAATAAAATTTCATTTAAAAATATCCCACCAAAACCTACAGGCAATAACATATAAGTTCCTACTAAACCAAAAGTTATAACACAAGCAACAATTCTTCTATCTAACTCTAACTTAGACATAGAATGAAGTAATGGTGGTATTAAAATAGGAATAAATGCGATATGTACAGGGATAAGATTTTGAGAAGAAATAGCTGCTAATAAAATCAATGTAAGCATTAAATATTTTATATAAATAAACTGCATTGAAGAAGTGCTATTACCTACTTTTTTTATAATCATATTTGATAATAAATCTGTAATACCTGATTTAGAAATAGCTACAGCAAAAGTACCTAACATAGTATAGCTAAGTGCAATAGTAGCTCCATCACCAAGACCAGCATTAAAAGCTTTTATAGTTTCATTTAAGTCTAAGCCAGCACTTAAACCTCCAACAATTGCTCCAATAATTAAAGCAATAACAATATTTACTCTAACAAGCGAGAGTAAAACCATGACCATAACGGCAATAACTACAGAATTCATCTGTTTCCTTTTTAACTACATTTAGTGATTGTTTCACAAACAAAGTTAAAAGTTTACTTAAACTTATGTAAATATTTCATAAAATAGTATTTTAAGAGACTTAGAAGAAAAGAGAAAAACTACCTTTTTTGAGGTAGTTTTTTGTATTATTTATAAAAAAAGTCTATTTTCTCTTTATGATTAGCAGCCCACTGTTCAAAACTCATAGCTCTTTCTTTTTCAACATTTAACTTTGTTTGAGCATAAATTTCTTCTGCTTTATCTTTAGGAATTACAGCAATACCCTCTTCATCAGCGACAATAACATCTCCAGGATTAACAGCAATACCACCAGCAGTAATAGGAACATTTACAGGTACTGCATTTTTTTTACCTCCAGGCATTGGTAGTACACCTCTTCCAAACATTGGCATTTTAAGTTCTTTTATTTCACCAATATCTCTTACTGTACCATCAATTACAAAACCTGCTATTCCTCTTTTTTGTGCAATGGCTGTAACATTTCCACCTATTACTGAATAATCAACTGTATTTGATTGAGCTACAATGATAGCTCCAACTGGTGCTTCATATATTGCTCTATGTAAAGCTAGATTTTCACCTGCTACCATTTCTACTGTAAAAGCAGGCCCTGAAACTCTTGGAATACCTACCCATAATTCCTTCATTCCAGAATCCATAAAACTCTCCCTTTTTAAAGGCCCTGCATAATCACAAGGGGAAAAATCTGCAAACTTTTTATAATCCATTTCTACTCCTGAATATTAATAAAAGTATTATACTCCAAGAAAATAAATCAATACTTACTATTACAACATTCGAGGGATTTGTGATGAATGATGATGTAAAATTGGATTCTCTTTAGAAATATCAATAACATAAGAAAACCTTGCTTCAAAATTAAGTAATTCATCATCAATAATAAAACGCCAATTGTAAATACCACTTATTATTGAGATAAAATCACTTACTTCTTGAACTCTTAGTGTTTTTTCATGTAAAGTAACACTTAAACCCTCTCTACTTCCAAGCTTCATAAAATAGTCTTGAATTTTTTCTTCTGTATCTAATACTCTATTTGAAAATGTAGGAATTAAAACAGCATTTTTATCATATAAGTTTTCTAAATTTTTAACACTTTTTTCATTTACAGCTTGAATCCATTGCTCAAGTATAACCTTAGAATTTTTCATCATCTTTTTCTCCTTTTATTTAGTTTTTTCTTGAATAATTTTATCAATACTCCAAGATAAGGTTTGCCCTTCAAATAAAGGCACTACTTTTTCATTTCTGTAAGAATATTCCTTAGGAACTATAAAATCTTTTTTTACCAATACCACTTCTTTACCAAGGGGCTTTAAATCATAAATTTTTTGTGCATTTAAACTTATAAAAGCATTTAAATTATCAAGTTTTCCATTTTTTTCAAAAAGCTGTGTTAAAACTTGAAGCAAAATTGGTGAACTAAAAATCCCTGCAGCTCCATGATGGCACTCTTTTGTATTTTTTTGATGAGGAGCTGAATCTGAACCAAACATTACTTTTGGATGTGCATTAAGAGCTAATTTCAATAAGGCTTCTCTATCTTCTGGTCTTTTTACAATTGGTTTACAAAAAATATGAGGGTTTAACATTCCACCTGCTACATCATCTAAAGTAAGCATTAAATGATGTACTGTGATTGTTGCATATAAATTATCATATTTTTCAAGCAAAGATATAGACTCTTTTGAGGAAATATGTTCCATTATAATTTTTAACTTAGGGAAATTAATAGCCAATGACTCATAAATAGGTAAAAACTCTTTTTCCCTATCCATAACAAAACCTTTTGTTTCTCCATGAACACATAAAGGAATACCTAGTTTAGACATTGATTCCAAAGTAGGTCTTAAAACCTCAACATCCATTGAAGACACACCTGTTTGTGAATTTGTAGTTACTCCAAAAGGGTATAACTTAACTGCAATTATTTCATCTTTTATATCTTCTAAAAACTCATAAGAATAATCTACTTGAAAAAAAACAGTCATAAAAGGTTCAAATTTATCATCTTTACAGGCTTCTTTGATTCTTTTTTTATAAGATAGTAAATCTTTTTTTGTAGTAATAGGAGGTAAAATATTTGGCATTATAAGTGCTCCACAAAAACCATTTGAAGTCATATGTGCCACCAGTTTTAACATATCATCATCTCTTAAATGCAAATGCATATCTAAAGCTTGATTTATTATAAATTTTTCCATAGAAATTAATCCTTTTATTTTATGCAACTAAGTTGCATTTAAAATTACTTTGATACTATACCAAAATGCAACTTAGTCGCAAAAGGAATTTTATGAAAATAGATTTTAAAAAATCAAATGGTCTTGTTCCAGTTATAACTCAAGAGTTTGGAACAAATGAAGTTCTTATGCTTGGATATATGAATCAAGAAGCTTTAGATTTAACAAATCAAACAAAGATAGTTCATTATTTTTCAAGAAGTAAAAATAGAATATGGAAAAAAGGTGAAAGTAGCGGGCATATCCAAAAACTTATAGATTTAAAAGTTGACTGTGATTATGATACTATATTAGCTATTGTAGAACAAGTTGGAGAATCTGCTTGTCATACAGGTGCTAAGTCATGTTTTTTTAGATCCTATGAACTTGATACTTAGAATATGCTTTTTTATATTTCTTACAAATGAAGCTTTTAGTCATCCTCATACATTTATCGAAGTTAAACCAACAATAAATATAAAAAAAGAAACTATAGATAACTTTAATATAAAATGGATTATTGATGAAATGACATCGATGATGTTGATTATGGAGCTTGATACAGATGCAAATGGTAAATTTGATAAAAATGAAAATAAATATATTTTCGAAAACTATTTTAGTTCATTAGAAAAACAAAATTATTATATGAGTATTTACTTAGAAAAAAAAAATATAACTATAAAACCAAAAAATTTTAAAGCTTCAATAGAAAAAAATCGTTTAATTTATAGCTTTAATATTGAAAATATTAAAACACTTAAAAATTTAAAGATTGAATTTTTTGATAAAGATTTATTTGTAGGAATGATTATAGAAAAAAAGTATATAAAAACAATAGGTTTAAATAAAAATAAAAGTGAAAAAATAAAAAAATCTGTATTTGGAGTGGATTAAATGCAACTTTATGATAGCTTTTTAAAAGAATTAATACAATATCAATATAAAATAAATAGCTTTATTTCAGAAACAATAAGAAACATAAATGATGAAAATACCTTAACAAGCTCAATTATAGTTTTAAGTATTGCTTTTTTATATGGATTAATACACGCAGCAGGACCAGGTCATGGAAAAGCATTAGTTGCATTTTACTTTTCAACTACAAAAAATAAATATAGTCAAGCTTTTATTTTAGGATATTTAATATCAATAGTTCATGCAATTTCTGCATTAGTTTTAACTTTTGGAATATATTTTATTTTAGAGTCAATGTTTAAACAAAACTTTGATTACTACTCAAAAATCACAATGAAAATAAGTGCATTTATGATAATAAGTATAGGTTTTTATATAATTTTATCTTCATATTTTTCAAGAAAACAAAAAGAAAAAAATATAGAAAAAAATAAAAACAAGTATAGTATTGCCATTAGTACAGGAATTGTTCCTTGTCCTGGAGTTATGACTATAGTTTTATTTTGTATTGTATTAAAAAAATATTTATTAGGTATTTTAGCTGCTATTGCTATGAGTATTGGAATGGGTCTTACTATTTCAATAGTTGGTATTTTATCTATTATCTTAAATAAAAAAGCAAATAATTTTTTTGAAAATAAAAGTTTTATACTTGAAATAATAGGTGGTTTTTTAATAGTAAGTTTAGGGAGTTTATTATTTTATATAAATATTTAAGCACAAAGTAAAACTACCTATGACACTTAGGTAGTTTTTAATTTACCTTTTCCTAAAAGCTTGCGCTAATTAAACCTATTGCCGCAAATGACACTATAACTAATAGTATTAAGTTTCTTAGAAATTCCATTTTATATCCTTTTAAAATCTTTTTTTCTGCTGTTAATAAAATTATATAAAATATGTGTCAAGTATAAAATGTAGTATTTCTTTACATTTTCTTGACATATTATTTGCTTTTAAAATCTATAAAAAAAACATTTTGTGAATTTTCATACTTATAACCTAAAGTAAAATCATGTATTTCAATGATTTTATTTACAATATTTAAGCCAAGACCATGTCCTACTTGTTGATTAAGTTCTCTTGTAAAGGGTTGAATATAATAAATAAGACTACTTGAAAGTTTATCAGCAGTATTTTGAATTTGAATTTTATTATCAAAAGATTTAATCTTTATGGGGTAAGTATTTGCATATTTCATTGCATTATCTATTAAATTTTTAAGTGCTATAGTTAAATAGTATTTATCACCTTCTATATCAAAATCATCTTTTATATCAAGAAAAACCTTTGATTCATCATCAATTGAAAGTTTTGATAAAGCCTCTAAAATTAAAGAACTAATTTTAAATTTTGAGGGATTTATTTTTGCGAAGTTAAGTTTTTCTCTTTGTAAAAGTTTACTTATAAGCTCTTCCATATCTATGAAAACATTATTTATATTTTCAATTTGTATATTATCTTTATCGTGTTTTAAATTCTCAAGTAAAAACTTTGCTTTGGCAATGGGAGTTTTTAATTCATGGCTTATATTTCTTAAAAGTTCTTCTCTTGAATGTATTATATCTGCTTGTTTTTCAAGATATGAATTTAAATTATTTGTTATTTCACTTAATTCATTATCTTTACCAATATCAACTTTTATACTATTCTCGTCATCTTTAAAAAGCTGTAAAACTCCTTTATTTAATTTATCAAGCATATCTTTTATCTCTTTTGTTATCTTTGATGAAATAACAAAAGATAAAAGAAAAGCTATTAAAAGAAGTATTACTAATTCAAGTTTTATAGTATCAATAAACTGATTTGTATTTTCTTCTGTTTCATCAAGTTTTGTTTGAAGATAAGCAATTTCTTCTTCCAAAAGCTTATGAATTTTTAAATTTATATTTTCAAAGTTTTTATTAAATAGCATAAAATCATTTTGATTTTTACTTTTTTGTACTATTTTGTATAAATCATGATTTATAAGTATTTGTATTTTTTTAAAGTATTCAAATAATTGTTGAAGATTTTCTTTTTCTTTTTTTATTTCTGCATTATTTATAATCTCTTTTTTTTGTGAAAGCAAAGCTTCAAAAAGTTTATTTGATTTATTTAGACGTTCTTGAACTACATCTTTTTTTTCATAATCAGTAATAATATCTAAAACAACCCATGAAAAAGAGTTATTGTATTCTTTTAATTTTTCTACTCTTCTTATTTGAGCATATCTATGTATTTGAGTTTTATGTATTTCACTCAAATTAAAAGTAGTATAAAAAAATACTCCTATAATAGATATAATAATTAGTAAAATTAATGAAAATGAAATAAAAAGTCTTTGTCTAATTGTCATCACAAAACTTGTACCCTATTCCCCATACTGATTTTATATATCTAGCTTCTTTTGAATCATCATTTATTTTAAAACGTATATTACTTACGTGCATATCAATCGTTCTATTTTTAGTGTCTTCTTTTAAAGAAGTTTGATTTATAATATCTTCCCTTGAAACTACTTTATTTAAATTATTTATAAACATAAAGAATATTTCTGTTTCTATTTTAGTAAACTCAATTTGATGATTTTGTAAAAACACACTTTTTTTATCTAAATCAATAAATAAATCATTAATCTTTAATTCATCACTATCATTATATCTTTTAAGTGTTGCATCTATTCGTAAAACTAACTCTCTTGGTTCATAAGGTTTTGATAAATAATCATCAGCTCCTAACTCAAACCCATAAATTTTATTTCCTATATCATCTCTTGCAGTTGAGATAATAATAGGAATGTTTTTAATAGCTTTTAGTTTTTTAAAAAGGTCAAAACCATCCATTCTTGGAAGACCTAAATCTAAAATAATTATAGAATAATTAAAATGATTCTTTTCAAACTCTTCTAAGGCTTCTAAGGGTTGAGAATAAACACTACACATATACTTATAATCCTTTAAAAAATCACTTATAAGTTTTTGTAGTTCAAGATTATCTTCAATCAAAAGAACATTTTTATTTTTCATTTTATGCCTTTGTCATTTATTACACTATTTTAGTATTTACTCTTTTTTGATATTGATTTTAACCAAAAATATCCAAATAAACCTGAAAATAAAGAAGCACTTAAAATTCCAATTTTTGATTGAAATATAAGTTCAGGATTTCCAATAAAAGCTAAGTCAGCTACAAATATAGACATTGTAAAACCAATACCAGCTAAAAAAGATACTCCAAATACTTGACTCATTGAGCTATCTTTAGGAAGTTGTGCTATTTTTAATTTGATAGCTATCCATGAAACACCAAATATTCCAATGACTTTTCCTAAAACTAATCCTAATATAATTCCAAGGGATACAGGTTCTAAAATAGTAGTTCCAATTGATGCAAAATCAATTTTTATACCAGCATTTGCTAAAGCAAATATTGGAATAATCAATAAAGCAACAGGTAAATGAAGCGAATGCTCTAAACGAGCAGCTGGAGTTCCAACCTCATCAACCTTATCTTTTATATTAGTAAGTATTTTTTTCTGTTCTTCATGCATAGTATGATTTTCTTTAACTGAGTATTCATCATATTTATCTAATAAATGTTTTGTATCTAAAGTAAAACTTTTAGGAGCTCTTTTAGGGGTAGATGGAATAGCAAGTGCTGCAAGAACTCCTGCAATTGTTGCATGAACTCCTGACTCTAGCATAAAAAACCACATAAATAAACCAATAACAAAATAAGGTAATATAGCATGAATACCGAATCTATTAAATAATATCATTATTAAAAACATTGTTCCTGCTAAACTAAGAGGAAGCATATTGATTGTTTCTGTATAAAATATAGCTATAACTAAAACAGCTCCCAAATCATCTACTATAGCAAGTGCTACTAAAAAAGTCACCAATGCTGTTGGAACTCTTTTTCCTAATAAAACTAAAGCACTAATAGCAAAAGCAATATCAGTTGCCATAGGAATCCCCCAACCTGATGCTCCTACTGTTCCGTAATTTAAACTAGTATAAATAAGTGCAGGGAAAAGCATACCACCTATTGCAGCTAAAATAGGTAAAAGGGCTACTTTAATATTTGATAACTCTCCTGCTGTTATCTCTCTTTTTATTTCTAAACCAATTAAAAAAAAGAATATTGCCATAAGTCCATCATTTATCCAATGATGAAGAGAATGAGAAAGTTTCCATGAACCAACATTGAAATCAATATATGTATGAAAAAAATGAGAATACATTTCAGAAAGTGCACTATTTGCTAAAACTAAAGCTAATATTGTCATTACGATTAAAATTAAACCTGTAGTAGTTTGAGCATGTAAAAACTCTTCAAAGGGAGTTGATACTTTTTTAAAAGCCTTTTCCCATGGTGCATATAATTTCATCTAAACTCCTAATATTTATATTTATAGATTGTCAAATTATAGTGTTAAAATGTAAAGATACTTACACAAGATTTATTGACATTTTCTTGACAATAACAAAAAATAAAAGAAATAAAGATGAGATATTTAAGTTTTTGATTTAGTTAAATAAACTGTGTTTAAAGGGATTTTAAAAGCTTAATTATTCAATAATTGACTTGGGTTTGAATATTAATTGCTTTAAAAACTCTAATATATCTCATCTTAAAATATTGGAGAATATTTTAATCACATTAAATAATGTTGAAATTGCACTCTTTTCTTAGGAAAGTCCATGCTACTTGTGATTAAAAAAAGTATACAAAAAAACTGTAAATTTTAAAATGTAATATATCTTGACAGTTTATTTACATATATAATAATATAATCTTAACTAATTATATGCAAAAATAAAAATATAAAAATAGTAGGAATAAAAATGTCAGAAAAAAAAGAAAAAGAAGATGATTTATCAGGAAAAATATTTAAAATACTTGTAGCACTAGTAATATTAGTTTTTTTTCTAGTTATTCTAAAACAACCTAGTGGTAGTTTTTCTTTTTCTCAAAATAAATTAAGAGAACCTAGTTCAAAAACAGATTCAAGACCTTCAAAAAGTGTACCATCTGAACTTAAATGGACTGATCCTTTCAAAGGTATTTCCAATGAAGAAAGATAAGGATTAAAAATGGAATTATTATTTATTATTTTTTATATACTTATGTTTATATTAGCTTTATTTCTTTCTTTTCAAAGCTTTAAATATTTTAAAACAATGTGGAAATTTAAAAATAGAAAAAAAGATGGAAGTGAAGACAAGGATTTTAGATATTTTGATTAGTTTTTCTTTTAACAATAGAAATAATTACTCCTAAAGATACTAATATTGTCGCAACTAAAAGATTTGTAGTAAATATTTCATCTAAAAATATTACACTAATCAATATAGCTAAAATAGGTACTAAAAGTTGTAGTATACTAGCTGTAATAATAGTAATTTTAGGTAAAACTTTATACCAAAGAACATAACCAATTGCAGAAGTAATACTTCCAGAAATAAAACTTAATAAAAAGCCATTTAAAGAAATATTCAAACTATGAACACTAACAAATATAAAAAAAATAAACGTAAAAATAAAAGCTTTAAAGAAATTGTCATAAGTACTAAATAAGGCATTTTTAGATTTTTTTCCAAAAACAGAATAAACTCCCCAAGCAAAACCAGAAAGACACATCAAAAATAAATGAAAATACGATATTTTAAAATCTTGTGAAGGATATAAAAGATAAATCAAACCTATAAATGCAAGCACTAAACCTAAGATTTTATTTAAACTTATCTTTTCTTTAAAAAAAATAGAGCTAAATAGCATAGTTATCTGTACAACTGTAAATAAAAGTAATGTTCCAAATCCTGCTTCTAAACTCAAATATGAATAAGAAAAACCAATTGCATATAAAAAAAGCATAAAAGCACTCAACCAATTACTCTTAAAATCTATTTTGTTTTGTTTTAGTTTTTTATTTTGATTAAATTTAATCAAAAAAAGAAGTGTTAAAAAAGCAGAAAGAACTCGGAAAAAAGTAAAAGAATAAGGATCAATAAAACTATTTACTAAAGCTATTTTACATAAAATAGAGTTTAAACTTAAAAATAGTAAAGAAAGAGTTATCAAAATAAATAATTGAAACTCTTTTTTTACTAAGTTTTGCATAGAACTATTTTACTTCAAAAATTCTATCAAGCGTTGCTATTGATAGATACTTATCAAAATACGCTCTATTATATTTTTGTTTTGCAGAAGTTAATAAAAAGTTTGCATCTGTTAAATCTGTAGAAGTTGAAACACCTTCTTTAAATCTATTGTTTACAATTGAATAGTTTTCTTTTGCCTGCTTTAATGCTAAAGTTGCTGTCTCAAAGTTTTCACTAGCAACTTCTAAGGCTGATTTTGCATTTTCATACTGCAAATTTATATCAAGCTGTGTTTTTTGTATTTGTGTTTTTAACTTTGATATTTGCGTATTAAAAATAGCTAATTGCGTTTGAGTAGAACCACCTTCATATAAATTCCAAGTGGCACTTAATGTTGCTACATTTTGATTATCATTTCCATCAATTTCATTAAAACCTAAATCTTCATAAAATCTATTATGTGATAGCTTTGCATCTAATTTTGGAAGATAAGAGCCTTTTTGAGATTTTTTTTGTTTTTTTAAGGCTTCAAGACTCATTTTTAAAGCTTCAATTTCACTTCTTTTTTCTAATAATTCTTCTTTATGTATAGAAGAAGAGATTGTTTTAGGTTCTAAGTTTTCTATAAACTCATTTGATAAATCAACTCCTCCCAAAATATTTGATAATTGAAGTTTCGCAACTCTAAGATCTGATTTTGCTTTTACTACATTTTGCTTTGCACCTGACATATTTACTTGAACTTGTAAAAAGTCATTTCTTGCCAATAATCCTTGGTCATATTTATTTTTTGCATCATTAAACTGATTGTTAAAAAGTTTATATTCACTTTCATAAGTTTTTAAAGCATTTAATTTATCAAGATAATTAATATATGCTTTTTTAGTTTCTAATATAATATCATGCTTCAAAGCATTTAGTGAATAACTTGAAGATTTTGATAAAAATTTTGAAGCTTGTTTATTTGATATATCTTTTAAACCATTAAATAGGTTATAAGAAATAGCTGCACTAAATGTAGCATCTTCTTTATTTTGAGAACCTATTACTTCATTTCTTTTATTATAATCATAAGATAAATCAAGTTTTGGTAAATAGTTTGCATTTGAAAGCTGTATATTTTGAATACTTTGTTTATAATCATAAGCTTTTGCTTTTAGCTCATGATTATTTTTAAGGGCAAGATTTACAGCCTCATCTAAATTTAAAGCAAATGCTTCACCTACAAAAATAGATGCTACTAAAGATAATTTTAATAACTTGTTTTTAATATTTTTCATATACTTATCCTTTATGCTTTACTTACATCAACTGGTTTATTTTTACTTCTTACTACTTGCTCTAATTTAATGAAGAACATTAAAAGTGCAGGAGTTACAAAAATAGTAAAAATTGTAGAGAATGCTAAACCACCTGTAATAACAGATCCTAAACCTCTATAAAATTCTGAACCAGGACCGGGAACTAAAACCAATGGTAGCATACCAAAAATAGAAGTTAATGAACTCATATAAATAGGTCTTACCCTTGTTCTTGTAGCTTCAACAACTGCTTTTTTATGTTCCATTCCATGATTATTAATATAATTAATACTTTGGTGAACAATTAAAATTGCATTATTAACAACAATACCAACTAAAATAATAAAGCCTAGCATAGTTAAAATATCAAGTGGTTGTGGTGCAATAAAGGCGTTTGTTAAGGCAAGACCAATAAAACCACCAGCTGTTGCTAAAGGAACTGTAAACATAATTACTATTGGATATATAAAGTTACCAAATAATGCTGACATTAATAAGTATACAATAACTAATGCTAATAAAAAGTTACCAAGTAATAAACCAATTGTTTCAGTTAATTTATCTGCTGTACCTGAAAGATTTATTTCTACATCTGATGAAATCATTCCTTTTTCTTTCATACCAGCTAACATTCCACCAATACTTTTCATAGCTTCATCAATAGTCATACCAGGAGGTGGTGTAACTTGTAGTGTAATTGTTCTTTTCCCATCTAAGTGTCTAATTTCTGAAATACCAGTTGTAGACTCATAAGAAGCAAGAGAAGAAATAGGAACTAAAGATCCATTTGGTAAAGCTATTTGAGAACCCATAATATCTTGTGGTGTTTGAATAAACTTATCATCAGCTTTTAAAACTAAATCAATTTTCTTTTTACCATCTTGTTCAAAATCACCTACTTGTCTACCACTCATAAGTACATCAACAGCTACACCTAAATCACGAGAACTCATACCTAAAGCTTTTAAAGCATCTTGGTTAGGTTTGATTCTAACTTCTGGATATAAAAGCTCAACTGATGGAACTGGTCTTACTTGACTACCTTCAATAGCTTGCATAGTAGCACCAAATAATTGTCCTCCAACTGTAGCAATATCTTCAATACTTTCACCACTAATATCAATGTTTACAGTATTACCCTCACCAATACCATTTTCAAATACTCCTGATTGTAAAGATACACCAAATACTGATGGCATTGAGTTTACAATTGGTCTAAACATTGGTATTAAATCTTTTGCTCTATCCTCAACCATTGAAGTTCCACCAAATAAGTTGAAATCACCAAAAGATACAAAAAAGGCTCTATTTAATCCAGGTACTCCATCTACTTCTTGGTTTACATGAGGTTCAATTCTTTTCATTAAATATGCTCCCATATCATATCTTTCTTGATATGATAAGCCAGGAGGTGCAATCAAAATATTGAAAATCAAGTTTTTATTACCTTGTGGTAAATAATCCAATTTAGGAAATAAAACATATATAGCCCCAACTGAGAAAGCAGCTAATGATAAAATAGTAACTATTTTTGTAAATAAATTTTTTAGTGAGATATTTACAATTGACATAATAAAATCAACTAGCTTTTCTCCAAATTTTGCTACTGCACCTGCATTTTTTGGTTCTTTTTTAGAAATTGCTGCAAACTTTTTCCATAACATTGGAATTACTGCAATTGAAACAAATAATGAGAATGATACAGCTGATGTAACAGCAATAGCAATATCTTTAAATAATTGACCTGCTTCATCTTCTAAGAAAATAATAGGTAAGAATACAGCAATAGTTGTAGATGCTGAGGCAATTAATGCACCCCAAACTTCACTAGCACCCTTATATGCTGCCTCACTAATACTTGCACCATTTTTTCTATGTCTATCAATATTTTCTAAAACAACAATAGCAGCATCTACTAACATACCAACAGCAAAAGAAATACCTGCTAAAGAAATAGTATTTAAACTTCTTCCCATTGCTTGAAGTATAATAAATGTACCAATAACTGATATTGGAATTGCTACTGCTACAACAGCTGTTGGAGATACACTTCTTAAGAATGTAATTAAAATAATAACTGCAAGTATTGCACCTATCATAATATTTTGTTGTACTAAATCAACAGAACCTACAATATAAGGTCTTTGATCATATAACCAATGAATTTTTAACTGTTTTTCTTTTAAAACACCTGCATTTAATTCATTTACAACTTTTTCAACATCATTTGTTAGTTTTACAATATTTGCTTCACTATTTGGTTGAACACCTAAGAAAATACCATCTTTACCTAAGAACATAGCAACAGTACTAGCAGTTTCATAACCAAAGTTTACCTTTGCTACATCAGCAACTCTTACTCTTTGTTCTCTATTTGAAATAAGAATTACATTTTCTATATCTTCAGGTGTTGAGAATTTATGTACTGTTCTAATTCTATATGATCTTCTATCTAAATTTTGAATACCTGCTGAAACATCAACATTTTCATTTTCTATAGTATTAATAACTTGTTGCATAGTAAGACCATAAGAAGCTAATTTATTTACATCAAACTCAATTTGCATTTCTTGCTCACGGCCACCACCGCCCATAGTTCCTGAAACACCCTCAACTCTTTTTATAGCTGGTTCTATTTCATTATCAAAGAACGTTTTATATTCATCTACATGTCTATCATTACCTTCAAGTGTTTGTAACATCATCCAAATAACTGGACTAGCACTTGCAGTTTCAATTACAGGTTCATCTGCTGCACTTGGATATGAACTTACTTCATTTAATTTATTTGATACATCTTGTAATGCTGCTCTAATATCTGTTCCAAGTTTAAAAGTTAAAGTAATTTCACCATAATTATCTTTTGAAGATGATTCATACTCTATTAAGTTATTTAAACTTTTTAATGCTTCTTCTTGCTCTTCAATTATCTCTCGCTCAATCTCATAAGGAGTAGCTCCACCCCAACTAGTAGTTACTTTAATTTCAGGTTTAGTAACTGTTGGTGTTAATTGATAAGGAAGTTTACTAAGTGATAAAAAACCAAAAATTACTACAATAAGTACTGATACTATTATAGTAACTGGATTTTTTATGGAAAATTTGATTAAATCCATTGATTATTCCTATTTATCTTTGTTTATAATTTTTACTGGTGATTTAGGGAAAACTCTTTCATTTCCTTTTACCACAATTTGCATTCCTTCTTTTAGTCCTTGTCCTTCAATAGCTACTTTACTAGATAAAAAACCTACTACTTTTACAGGAATCATCATAGCTATATTTTTTTCATCTACTGCAAATACTACATTTTGACCAAATCTTTTAATTACAGCATCTCTTGGTAAAACAAGTGCTTGTTTTATTGCATCTTTAGAAAGACTAACTTTTGCTTCTTGTCCATCAAAAACAAAAATATTTTCAACATTTGCTTTAAATTTAACAGGGAATGTTCTAGTTAATTTATCTCCATTTGGAATAACAGATGAAAGCTTTGCTTTTACAACTTTTTTCCCAATTTTAATATCATACATATCACCCATTCTAAGACCATCTACAATTTCTAATGGAATATTAAATGTAATTTCAGCCTTAGAAGTATCAACTATTTTAGCAATTTTACTTCCTGCTGATACCCATTCACCTAAATTTACACTTTTTTCAACTACAACACCTGAAAATGGTGCTTTAATTCTTTTCTTTTGGCTTTGAATAGTAAGTTCTTTTAGTTTTGCTTCTAAAGCTTTTACGTTACTTTTTGAAGAATTTGATTTTAAAAGAGAATCATCATACTCTTTTTGAGTAATTGATTTTGACTCTAAAAGTTTCTTATATCTATTGTAATCTTTTGATGAATTTTTTTGTTCATTTTTAGCAATATTTAAATTTGCTTTTGCTGCATTAATTTGTGCTGTTAATAAATCATCATCAATTTGAACTAAAACCTTTCCTTTTGATACTTTATCTCCAACCTCAAAATTTACTTTTTTTACAAGTCCTGAGTTTTGTGCAGCTAGCATAGATTCATTATCAAATTTTAGAGTACCAACAAACTCTTGTAAAGGATTTACTTCACCTTTTTCTAAAGTTGTTGTCTCAACTAATGATGGTCCTTTAGCAAATAAAAGACCCATACCTAAAAAAGCTGTAACTAATATCTTTTTTATCATTATTTTTCCTTATTTTTTTACTTATTTTTTAATTTCTATCAATTTAAATATAATGTCTAAAAAGTTTTCAAATTTTCTTTTTACATCATGGTTATTTTGACTCATTTTCATCAATACTAAACCTTTTTCAAAAATAAGTAAACTTTCTGCTAAATCAATAGCTTCTGGTTTTAAATCACCTATTTTCACACCATCTTCTAAAATTTGTACTAATTGTTTTTTAAAAAAATCATGAGTATCACAATTAAACTCTTTCATAGAACTATTATCATCTGATAAAACAATAGATAGAAACTCTTTATATCCATTGAAATGTTTCATATTTTCTTCACTATCATCTAAAGCAAACTTAAAAAAATGTGCAATTTTATCTCTAGTATTTTTAACAGTCTTGATACTTTCTTTAAATTCATTATGATACTGTTCTATATGAATATTTATAATCTCAAAAATGATGTCATCTTTATTTTCAAAATATTCATAAACAGTACCTTTTCCAATTCCTGCTGTTTTTGCAACTTGGGCTACAGTAATACTTTTCATGCCAACATCATGTATTAAATCAGAACAAGCAAGAGCAACTTCTCTTCTTTTTTCTTCTTTATTTACTTTTCTTGGACTCACTTTACTCCTTTATCATTGACCGACCGTCAGTCAATGTTTTTTGTAGTATATTAGAAGAAAACTTAAAAACTTTTTAATCATTGACCCTTGGTCAGTTAATAAAAACTATTTTTTTATTAGATAAATAATAATAGTGTGTTATAATATAAGTAACAATATTGAAGGTAATTGAGATTGAAAGAAGAAAATAAATTTGAAGCGATAGTTATATTTCCTTGGAATAAAAATTTTGAAACAGGTATAAAACAAGTTGATGAAGAACATAAAACATTAATTAAACTACTAAATAAACTTGCTAATAGTTTAACACAAGATGAAACTTTTGAAATTGAAGAGACTTTTAATGAATTAGCTAAATATGCAGACTATCACTTTAAAAGTGAAGAAGCAGTTTGGGAAAAACATTTAAAAGACAATGTTCTTATTAACTTTCATAAAAAAAGTCATAACTCATTTCTTCCAAAAGTCCTAGAAATAAGAGAAAAAAATAAAGACAAAACTTTACATGAAACAATAGAAGAAATACTTATGTTTTTAATTAGATGGTTAGCATTTCATATAATTGATGAAGATAAAAGACTTGCTTATATTATTCATTCTATTAAAGATGGAAAACAAATCGATGAAGCTCAATTAATTTCTGATAATCAAATGGGTGGTTCTATGAGAGTACTAATTGATGCAATATTATCAATGTATGACAATATCTCTTCAAAAGCAATAAAACTAATAAGAGAAAGAAAAGCTAGAATTGAAGCCCAAAGAGAACTTCAAAAAATAAATAAAGAGTTAGAGAGATTGTCAATTACTGATCAATTAACAAATCTTTATAATAGAAGATTTTTTGAAGAGCTATTTCAAAGAGAGTTACAAAAATCAAAAAGAAATAAAAATATTTTTAGTGTAATACTTTTTGATATAGATTACTTTAAAAAGTTAAATGATACTTATGGACATGGAAAAGGAGACGAAGCTCTTATAAAAGTAGCACAATGTCTTAAAAAGGTATGTAAGCGTCCAAATGACTTTGTATTTAGAATTGGAGGAGAAGAGTTTACTATCATAATTACAAATGAAGATGCTCACACTGCAACAAATTTAGCACAGCTTATAAGTAAGGAAATCAAAGCATTAAAAATTGATAATATAAATAGTGAAGTATCAGCATATCTAACCATTTCAGCAGGAGTAATATCTATAAAACCTACGCAATATGATACTATTGAATCAATCATGCAACAAGCAGATAAAAAACTTTATCAAGCTAAATCACTAGGAAGAAATATCATTATTGATTAAAATATCACTCAAAATAAAAATATAAAATTATTAGATTTATAAAAAATTTATAAATTTAATAATTTAATACAGCTAACTCATATTTTATTTTTATATAATTGTTTTATCTATAAATCATAAAAGGAGTATTCATGTTATCATGGTCTTTAACATTTTTAATTCTAGCGCTTATTGCTGGGGTTTTAGGATTTACAGGTATAGCAGGTGCTGCAGCAGAAATTGCTAAAATATTATTCTTTATTTTTATAATATTATTAGTTGTTTCAGCAGTTTCTAACGCATTAAGAGGGAAAAAACCCTAATTAAAATTAAATAATAAAATCTAAAGGAGTATCTAAAATGAAAAAAATTATAAATTTATTACTAGTTCTAGGACTGACAGTTTTCACATTACAAGGTTGTATGCAAAATGATACAACAGAAGATAAAATTGAAGATGTGACAGAAGAAGTAAAAGATAAAGCAGAAGATGTAGCAGATAAAGCAGAAGACGTAGTGGACAAAGCTGAAGATAAAATTTAAACTAACTATTACTAAAAGATAGTGTTACTCAACACTATCTTTTTACTTATATAAAAATTAAAATTATTTAACTCTAAAAATATAAATACTTTAAACATAAATCCCATATAATAAACTATGATTATTAAACAATAAAGGATTTTAGATGAAAAAATTTGTTATTTCAAGTTTACTTAGTATTGGTTTACTTACAAGCTCTTATGCTTATGAACAAAATGGAGAGTTACAAGTAAAATGGACAGGTTTTAAAACAGAGAAAAAAGCCCCTGTATCTGGTTCTTTTAAAGATATTTCTTTAAATATTAAAAAAGCAGATGAATTATCATCTTTTTTAAAAAGTGCAAACGTTAAAATTAAAACAGCTTCTTTTGACTCTAAAAACCCTTTTAGAGATAAAAATATCACAAGTACTTTATTTTCATTAGCTACAGCACAAACTATTGAGGGTTCAATTTCTGATGTTGATACACAAAAACAAATGTTAACATTAGATTTAACTATGAATGAAGTAACAAACAAAGTACCTATGAAATATGAAATAAAAGATAACTCTATTATCGCAAAAGGAACTATTGAAATTTTAGATTATAAAATGAAAGATTCATTTATGCAGTTTGCTAAAAAATGTGCAGGATTTCATCAAAATAAATCCTTTTCTGATGTAAATATTGAATTTACTCTACCATATAAATAAAAGAAAGCTTATGCTTTCTTTTACACTAAGAAGAACAACTAAGTTGTAAATTTCCATACTCAATAGGTGTAGGATTTGAATATCGTTCAAACTCTTTATGTTCATCAAAAGGATTTTGAGCAATTTTTAGTAAATCATTTACTAAACTATAGTCCTCCTCATGGGCTTTTTCTATAGCTTCTTGAAGCATATAGTTTTTGATAATATATTTTGGATTTATTTTTTTCATAATATTTTGTCTTTTCTCAAAACTACTATTTTCATTTTCACATACTTTTTTATAAGACTCAAACCAATTTACTAAAGGTTCTCTAAAAATAGATATATCCGTAATACTACTTAAATTATCAAAATTATCAAGTTTACTTAATCTATAAAAAAAGACATTGTAATCCATTTGTGAGCTTTCTAAACTTCCTAATAACTCTTTTACTAAAGAAG
The DNA here is from genome assembly GCF_044841725.1 of Arcobacter sp. YIC-80. Classification (NCBI taxonomy): domain Bacteria; kingdom Pseudomonadati; phylum Campylobacterota; class Epsilonproteobacteria; order Campylobacterales; family Arcobacteraceae; genus Arcobacter; species Arcobacter sp. YIC-80. The sequence goes on from NZ_JBJBSI010000005.1 coordinate 63,628, forward strand.
CATTATTATCACTAGTTTTAGAACCATCTAATCCTAATCTTTTGTTCATAAGATTTAAATATACATTTTCATGTTGTGGTAAAAAAGAGTGTAAATACTCTACTGCTTTTTCTTCATCTATAATAGAGCCCATTGCATTTGCTAAAACCATCAAATTCCATCTTGCTACATAAGGTTGATTGTCATAAGAGTATCGCCCTTCACTATCTGTGTGATTACAAATAGAATTTTTTTCAAAATAATCCATAAAAGCAAAAGGCCCATAATCAATTGTAAGACCTGCCATTGAAAAATTGTCAGTGTTCATAACTCCATGCATAAAGCCATAAGCCTGCCAATAAGCAAGAAGTTCACTACTTCTATCAACTAATTCATAAAACATTTTTTGATATTTATTCTCTTCATTTTTTAGATGAGGATATGACTGATTTATCACATAATCAGCAAGTTGAGTTACATTTGCTTTAGCATCATTTGTCCTTGCAAAAAACTCAAAAGTTCCTATTCTTATCCAAGAAGGAGAAAGCCTCATAACAATAGAGCAAGACTCACTCTCCCACTCTCTATGTGCAAAAGATTCTGAATCTATGATAGCTAAAGCTCTTGTAGTAGGTATTCCTAAAGCATGCATAGCTTCACTCATAATATACTCTCTTATTGATGATCTAAGTACTGCTCTTCCATCTGCATGTCTTGAGTATTTTGTAAGACCTGAACCTTTTGTTTGTAAATGCCAGTTATTTATACTTCCAAGATTTATAGCTCTTCCATCACCTAGTTGTGGCACAAAGTAGCCAAACTGATGACCGGCATAAACCATAGAGTAAGGAATTGAGCCTTTTAAAATTTTTTTCCCATTCATAAAATCTAAAAACTCTTGCCTCTCACACTCTTCATAATCTAAACCTATTAAATCACAAGCTTGTTTGTTGTAAGATACAAGCTTAGGTTTTAAAACAGGCGTTGCATTTAGTTTTTGATATAAGCTTTCATCAAATTCAAAATAATCAATATTTACTTTTAATTCATCTAATTTCATATTATTCTCTTTCATAATTGTTTATATTTATTTTATTCACACTATCAAAAGAAACTATAAAACAAGATAAAATTTATCCTATTTTACTTAACATAAACTAAACGAAAAAAAAATATACTAAAAAAAATAAAAAAAAGGTAACTTATGAAAAAGATAGTACTAGTTATGCTGTTTTTTCTAACTACATCTTTATTTGCATTTGAAGAACTAACAAATGAAAATTTTGATGAGAAAATAGCTGGTAAAAACGTAATAGTTGATTTTCACGCAATCTGGTGAGGTTCTTGTAAGGTTCTAGAGAAGAACATGACAAAATATGCTACAAGTACTAAACCAAAAGATATCTACATCTATAAAGTAGACGTTTCAAAACAAAAAGAACTAACAAAAAGATTTAAAGCCTTTGGAGTTCCTACACTTGTATATCTCGAAGATGGTATGGAAGTTGGGAGACAATCAGGTGTTTTAAGTGTAAAAGAACTTGAAGAAACTGTAAAAGAATACTTTGAATAAATAAAAGAGGCTTTGCCTCTTTTATAATATAAGTATTTTTTATAATAAAAATTACTCAATTTTTTCTCTTAGTAAAACTTCGATATAATCCCTAAAAAGTATTAGGATTTTTATGAAGAAACATGTTGAAACATCATTAAGCCATATCGCAAAATTTGCACCATTTGCTGAACAAGCTGGTGCTTCTCACTTTCCTATTTATAACACAGGAACATTTGATTTAAAAAAGCAAGATGGTGATAAAATTTATGACTATACAAGAAGTGACAACCCAACTAGAGAGATGTTAGAAAATCTTTTTACTGAGGTGGAAAGTGGTGCTGGATGTGTATGTACACACACAGGTATTGCTTCTGTTGCACTTTTATTTGAAACAACTTTAAAAGCAAACTCACATATTTTAGTAGAAGCTGACTGTTATGGCGGAACATTTAGACTTCTTAAAGTATTTAAAGAAAAATACAATGTAACAGTTCATTTTGCGAACTTTTTAGAGTTAGATAGTATGGAAGAGATTCTAAAAAACAACCCTATTGATTTAGTTTTATGTGAGAGTCCAACAAACCCAGGTCTTAAAATCATTGATTTAAAAAAAGTAGCTAACTTAGCACACAAATACAATGCTTTATTCGCAGTTGATAACTCACTTGCTACATTTATCTCTCAAAGACCCATTGAGCTTGGAGCTGATTTTTCTCTTTTCTCAACAACTAAATATATTTCAGGTCATGGAGCAGTGGTTGCAGGAGCTATTGTTGCAGCAACAAAAGAGTTAAGTGATGAAGTTCATTACTATGCAAATGCAGGTGGAAGATCTCAAAATCCAATGGATGTATATCTAATCACACTTGGTATTCCAACACTAAAAGTTAGAATGAAAGAGCATGAGAAAAACTCTATAATTATTGCTAAGTTCTTAGAAGAGCAAGAGTATATCACTAAAGTTACTCATCCAGCACTAGAATCACATCCACAACACAAGCTAGCAAAAGAGCAAATGGATTATATTCCAGGGCTATTCTGTGCAGATTTCAAAACACTTGAATTAGCTGAAAAGTTTATAGAAAACACTAAGATTTATGGTGAAAAGTGTTCATTTGGAAGCCCAGATTCAAGAGTAGAAATTCCAGCTAAGATTTCTCATGCATCTTTTTCTAAAGAAGAGTTAGAGGCTATTGGAATAGCTGAGGGAACAGTAAGATTTTCTATTGGTTTAGAAAATGTAGAAGATTTAATCGAAGATATTAAACAGGCAGTAAAGTAAGAAGGTAATAAATGAGCAAAAACTATTTTAATCACATCCCAACAGGAGAAACACTTCCTGTAAAAAATGTACATGCTGTATCAGTATCGATGCCATACTTACAAGATGTGATTGATTATGAACTACAAACTCCTGAAATACTTGAAACTATAAAAAGTGGTTACCCAAGATTTGTACTTCACCCTTACCTAAAACAGCTTGGACTTTATATCAAAGAAAAATATAAAGTAAGTGATGAATATGAAGTAGTAGTGCTTAGTTCACAAAAAGCTGTAAAACTTGTAAGTAATAAATATTATATAAACAATAAACTTGAAGTTGATGAAGCTTTTGGTGTTATCTTAGTTCAAAAAAATACTTGTCAATTACAAAGAGTTTTAAGTTATATTCAACATGTAGGATGCAACCTTTCTTCAAGACTTGCGGAAAAATATCTTTTTGATTTAGGATTGATTGATAAAATTCATGAAGAAGAGCTTGAAGAAGAATCAAAAGCCCATGATATAATCATAGATACTCTAGCAAGTGCCTATAATCAATCAAAAGATAAAGTATGCTTAGCACCATCTGGAATGAATGCTATTTATTCAGTAGTAAGAGGTATCAACTCTATTCAAGCACATAATGGGCGAACTGTTTTAGTACAGTTTGGTTGGCTTTATTTAGATACTATGAATATTGTAAATCATCACTATCAAGAATCAAAAGTATTTCCAGATATTTTAAATCTTGATTTACTTGAAGAGTATTTAAAAACAGAAGGTTTTAAAGTAAGTGCTATTATCACAGAGGTTCCGACAAATCCTCTTTTAAAAACAGTAGATATTAAAAGATTAAGAAAGGTATGTGACAAATACAATATTCCTTTAGTTATAGATACAACTTTTGCTACACCTTATAATCTAAACTTAGAAGATTATGCAGATATTTTTGTAGAATCACTTACTAAGTTTGCTTGTGGAAATGCTGATGTTTTAATGGGTGCAATTATTTTAAATAAAAGAAATAATCTATCACATATGACAACAGAGTTTTTCAAACATTGTGACCCAGTTTACATAAAAGATAAACAAAGATTAGCACTACAAATAAAAGATTATAAAAGTAGAGTAAAAAAAGTAAGTGCCAACACAAAAGCTTTAGCTACTTATTTTGAAGAATGCTCTTACATAGATAAAGTTTTCTATTGTTTAAATGAAGAAAACAAAGATAACTATTCTCAAACCATGAGAGATGACAATAGCCTTACAGGTATTATCTCTGTTACTTTTAATAGAGCATTTAAAGAAGTATATGACAAACTAAACTTTGCCAAAGGACCTAGCTTGGGTACTGAGTTTACACTTCTTATGCCTTATACTTATTTAGCTCACTGGGATCTAATCCAATCAAAACAAGGAAATAAGTTCTTAGATGAGATAGGACTTCCTATAGATTTATTAAGAATATCTGTTGGAATTGAGCCAATAGATGAGATTATAAATGAGTTTAAAAAACTAGAAGAGTTCTAAAACTCTTTTTAGTTTTCAAACCATTTTATTTCTTTTCGCAAGTTTACAACCTCTCCTACTATAAAAACAGCAGGTGTTATAGCTTCTTTTGATTTTTCAACTATATTTTCTAAAGTTCCAACTATTGTTTTTTGTTTTTTTGTTGTACCATTTGAAATGATTGCACAAGAAAGAGTTTTCTTTTTACCTATTTCTAGTAGTTTTGAAGTAATAAGTTCAATATTATGAAGTCCCATTAAAAAGACTAATGTTTCATCATCTTTAAAACTATTCCAATTTATATCATGCATGCTTTCATTTACTTTTTTATGTCCAGTTACTACTCTAAAAGATGAGCATACACTTCTATGTGTTACAGGAATTCCAGCATAAGCAGGAACACAAATAGCTGAAGTAATACCTGGAACTATTTCAAAGCTAATACCTCTTTGTTTTAAATAAAGAGCTTCTTCACCACCTCTACCAAAAACAAAAGGATCTCCACCCTTTAATCTTACAACACACTCATATTTTAAAGAACATTTATAAATCAATTCATTTATTTGCTCTTGGGGTAAAGTATGATTATCTTTTACTTTACCCACATAAATTAATTCAACACCCTCTTTTGCTTCTTCTAGTATCTCTTTATTTACTAAATTATCATAAATAATCACATCAGCTTTTTGTATCAGTTTATATGCTTTTAGAGTTAATAACTCTTTATCTCCTGGCCCTGCACCAGTTAAATATACCTTTGACATAATTTTTACTTTAAATTTAAATAGACTAAACTATTTTCTATTTTTAAATTATAAGTTTTAGTACACTCATAATCTTCACCAATTGCCTCACCACTTAGCATATCAACATCAGTATTATGTAAAGGGCAGGTTACTATTTTTTCATGAACTAAACCATCAGACAACTTACCTTGTTTATGAGGACAGATATTGTTTATAGCATAGATTGAGCCATCTTTTGTTTTAAAAATAGCTATTTCTAAATCTTCATATTTTACTACTCTTGAACCCATTGAAGGGATATTTTTAAGTTCTGTTATTTTAATCCAGTTTTGCATTAGTTTATCTCCTTTGATTCAAAGCTTACTGATTCTTCTGGTTTTATTACAATTGGGCTAAACTCTTTAGTAAATCCATCTTCAATTGCTTTTGCCCAAGGGTCAACTTGTGCACTTTTTTGTGATTCTTCAAATCTTAAAGCGTAATATTTTCTTTTTTGAGAATCAAGCATAACTTTCTTCACATACTCTAAACCTACTCTTTCAAGCCAATGAGCTGTTCTTTCTAAATAGTAAGCATCCTCTCTATAAAACTGCATAAATACTTTTGTATACTCAATCAACTCTTCATCAGTTTCAACCTTACAAAGTAAATCAGTAACCCTAACTTTAATACCACCATTTCCTGCAATATGTATTTCCCAACCAGAATCAACTGCAACAACTCCAAAGTCTTTTATAGTTGCTTCTGCACAGTTTCTAGGACATCCTGATACTGCAATTTTATATTTATGTGGTGTCCATGATCCCCAAGTTAACTTTTCTAGTCTCACACCCATTGCCATTGAGTCTTGGGTACCAAATCTACACCATTGACTTCCTACACAAGTTTTTACCGTTCTAAGACCTTTTGCATAAGCTTGTCCTGAAACAAAACCACAATCATTTAAATCTTTCCACATAGGAGCCAATTGTTCTTTTTTAACACCTAACATATCAAGCCTTTGCCCCCCAGTAAATTTAACTGTTGGAACATCATATTTCACAGCTATATCTGCAATGTCTTTTAGCTCTTGAGGACTTGTAAGACCTCCCCAAATTCTAGGAACCACAGAGTAAGTTCCATCTTTTTGAATATTTGCAAAGTTTCTATCATTTACCAAAGCACTTCTTTTGTCATTTTTATATTTATCATCATTATATTTAACTAATAAATAGTAGTTTATAGCTGGTCTACATTTGATACAACCATCATCAGTTTTCCAATTTAGTTTTTCAAAAACTTCATACACATCTGAAAACTCATTTTCATTTATACACTCTTTTATCTCTTTATGACCCACATCACAACAATCACAAATACCTTCTTCAACGGCGTTATATTCATCACCTAAAGTATTTACTAAAATTTGCTCAACTAAGCCTAAACAAGAACCACATGAAGCACCAGCTTTTGTACAACTTTTTACATCCCCAAGAGACTTTAAATCTTTATCTTTAATAGCATTTACAACATCACCTTTACAAACACCATTACATCCACAAACTTCTTCATCATCACTCATAGAGTTTATATCATCTCCTCCATGTCCACTATCCCCAGAAAGTGCTGACTTCCCAAATAAAATTTTAGTTCTTAAATCACTAATATCTGTATGCTCTTTAAAAAGCTTTAAGTACCATGAAGCATCAGCTGTATCTCCATAAAGAACAATTCCAATAATCTTATTATCATAGATTACAAGTTTCTTATAAATACCAACCTTTTCATCAAGTAAAATAAGCTCTTCTGTTGTCTCATCACCTAAGTAATCCCCTGCACTAAATAAATCAACACCAGATATTTTAAGTCTTGTTGATAATGTTGAGCCACTATACCCCTCAACCTCAACATCTGCAAGTTTTTTAGCTAATACTTTTCCTTGTTCATATAAAGGAGCTACTAAACCATAAGTATTTCCTTTATGCTCAACACACTCACCAACAGCATAAATTGATTTATCACTTGTACTCATAAAATCATCAACTAAAATCCCTTTTTTAGTATCAAGGTTTGCCTCAATTGCCAAGTCTTTATTTGGAATAATCCCCGTTGCAAACACTACAATATTTGACTCAATACTACTTCCATCACTAAACTCTACTTCTTCAACATCACTAGTTCCATTTATTTGTTTTATTGTTGTATTTAGTTTAAACTCTATTCCATATTTTTCTAAATTCTCTTGAAGAAGTTTACCTCCTGTACTATCAAGTTGCTGTGAAAGAATCGAGCCACTTCTATGAACTAAAATAGTCTTAACTCCATGCATAGCAATTCCATAAGCTGCTTCAAGACCAAGTAATCCACCTCCAACTACAACAGCTGTTTTTGATTTATCTATAGTTTTTATAATAGTGTCAACATCTGCTTTATTTCTAAATGCAATTACATTATTTAGATTACTTCCTACTGTTTGAGGAATAAAAGGTTTTGAACCAGTAGCTATTAGAAGCTTGTCATAATTTTCAACTTTTCCACTTTGAGAGATTACAGTTTTTTTCTCTTTATTGATTTCTACTATCTTTTCACCTGTATATAAATTAATATCATTTTTTTCATACCATGACTCATGATTTATAATAGTGTCTTCAAAAGTTTTTTCTTGAGATAAAATATAAGAGAGCATGATTCTATTATAGTTTACATAAGGTTCTTCACCAAAAATTGTAATATCATATTTATCTTTATTTATTTCAAGTAAATCTTCAATAACTCTAAGTCCACTCATTCCATTTCCAATTACAACTAATTTTTCTTTCATGTTATACCCTTTTCTCAATTTTTACTGCACTATGGTTATAGTCAGGTTCTAATGACTCTTTGTCATATATGTCGTTTGTTAAATAGTTCATATCTCTATTACTTACAGGAATAAAAATTGTTCCTTTTTTTATAGTCTCAACAACTTGTGCATAAGAGATCAACTCACCTCTTTTAGATTTAATTATGATTTCATCACCATTTTTTATATCCAAACTATTTGCATCTTCGCTATTTATTTCACAAAAGTTCAATTCTTTAAACTTTAAAAGAGTTCTTGGAAGATTTGTTTTTGTTCCACTATGCCATTGGTCTCTGGTTCTTCCTGTAAGTAAAATAAATGGATATTCTAAAGATGCTTTTTCACTTAACAACTTATTTTCAACAAAAAATAGATTTGCCTTTCTATCACTTGTTAAAAACTCTTTATTTTCAACTATTTTTTCACCCCAAATAAAAGGTTCTTTGGATAAATCATCATAATTTGCTTCATTAATATCCATATAAGAGTTTAATTTTATCATTTCTTGATACTCTTGAAATATCTCTTTTGGATGAGAATAATTAAAATCTTTTTTAAAGCCTAACCCCTGTGCTATTAGCTGAAAAATCTCCCAATCAGGTTTACAATCAATAGAAGTTCTTGTTAGTTTTTCTTGTTTTGTTATAGTTCTATCAAGATTAGTTTGTGTTCCTTCTTTTTCACCCCAAGGAGCTGCAGGAAGTTTTATATGAGCAAACTTTGAGGTTTCAGAGTTTTCATAAGCGTTTATCTCAATTACTAAAGGAATATTTTTTATTAACTCTTCCATTTTATTTCTGTTGGGAAGATGATATATTGGATCAGTATGACAAACTATCAATACTTCAAGACTTGCTTCAAGCATTTGTGTTGCCGTAAGTCCAGGCTTATTACAGATACCCTTTACACCCCAAAACTCTTCAACTTTTTTTATAGATTCTTCATCAAAGCCTAAATGAACAGCAAGCATTGTAGAAAGTCCTCCAACTTCCCTACCTCCCATTGCATTAGGTTGACCTGTTAAAGATAAAGGGCCATTTCCTTCCTTGAAAATTTTTCCTGTTAAAAGATGAGTATTAATTAAAGCAAGATTTTTATCAACACCTTGAACTGACTGGTTAAGTCCCATTGTCCAAGCTGTTATTATATTTGGACTATTTTTATATAAAAGCCAAAACTTTTCAAACTCTTCTTTTGTTAAACCTGTTCTTTTCAACATTTTTGTTACAGGAATTCGTTTGAATTTATTTACTAACAAATCATAATTATTTACATGAGAGTTTATAAACTCTTCATCAATTAAACCTTCATCAATAATTCGCTTAGAAATCAAATTAAAAAGGTCAATATCACTTCCAGGTTTTACAGATAAATGAATATCAGCAATCTTTGCTGTATCTGTATATCGAGGATCTATTACAACTACTTGAAGCCCTTGTTTTTTAGCTTTTTTAATTTTATTATGAAAAACCACATGTGCTTCAGCTGTATTTGCTCCTGCAAGTATTAATAAGTTTGCTTTATTAATATCTTTCATTCTAAGAGGTACGAAATCTGCTCCTAAAGATTTTTTATAAGCAACTACGGCACTTGACATACAAGTTCTACTATTTGTATCTACATTATTTGTTTTTAAAAAACCTTTTCCTAACTTATTTGCTATATAGTAATCTTCTGTTAATAACTGACCTGATAAATAAAATCCAACCTTATCCTTATTAACCTGTTTAATTTTTGATGATATTTTTTGTATACTTTCTTCCCAAATTGATATTCTAAATTCACTATTTATTGTATCTCTTATCATTGGTCTTAATAATCTAGTTGGTGTTTGAATACTTACTAATTCACTAACTCCTTTTGAGCAAACCTTACCCTCATTTACAGGATAAGCCACATCACCAAGAAGTTTGCTTTCATCGAATTCTAGTCCACATCCAACACCACAATAACCACAAACTGATTTAATCATAAAATATTCCTTTTATATAGTGGATGTAAAAAACTAATGTTTTACTGTAATCCATTATAAAACAAATTTTATGTAATTTTAAGATTTTATTGTATGTTTTATATACAAAAAACTAGTATATTTTAATAACTAGTAGTGTTATAATGATTACATCAAAAATCATTAATGTAAATTTAAGGAGAAAACATGATTAAGCAGGTATTAAAAATCGGATTAGGTGTTTCTATTGTTGCAAGTTCACTTCTAGCAGCTCCAGAAAAAACAAAGTTAAAAATTGGTTTTATTGCATTAACTGACTGTGCTCCACTAGTAATTGCAAAAGAGAAAGGTTTCTTTGAAGAAGAAGGTTTAGATGTTCATGTTGCAAAAGAAGGTGGTGGTTGGCCTGGAATTCAACAAAAAGTTATTAGTGGAGAGTATGACTTTTCACATGCACTTGCAGGTATGCCAATTGCTGCAACACTTGGAATAAATGGAGACGCTCATTTACAAGCTTTATTATCTTTAGACTTTAATGGTAATGCAATTACGTATGGTAATAACATTATTAAAGAGATGGAAAAATATGGACTTGATAAAACACAAAGACCTGTATCTGCTGACTCACTTAAAAAATACATAGATGCAAAAAGAAAAGTTGAAGGAGATAAATATCAGCCTTTAAACTTTGGTATGGTTCACCCAGTTTCTACACATAACTATGAGTTAAGATATTGGATGGCAGCTTCTGGAATTAGACCGGACCAAGATTGTACTATTAAACCATTCCCACCACCAACAATGCCATCAAACTTAATTGCTGGAAATATTGAGGGTTATTGTGTAGGTGAGCCATGGAACTCTAGAATCGTACTAAAAGGTAAAGGTAGTGCACTTGTAACAAACTACGACATTTGGGGGAATAATCCAGAAAAAGTACTTCAAGCAAGAGCTGACTTTGTAAAGAAAAACCCTGAAACAACAAAAGCGGTTATGAGAGCAGTTATTAAAGCACAAAAATGGCTTGATGCTTCATGGGAAAACAGAGAAGAAGCTATTAAATACCTTGCTAAGAAAAACTATGTAAAAGCACCTAAAAAAGTATTACAAAAATCAATGTCAGGAACTTTCCTTTATAACAAAGGTGTAGATTCATCTAACCCAATGTTTAACGTATTTGCTAATAACTATGCAGCATATCCTTACTACTCACATGGAATGTGGTTTATTACTCAAATGTATAGATGGGGACAACTTGATAAACCTGTTGATATGAAAGCTACAATTGAAAAAGTATATAGACCTGACTTGTTTGCCCAAGTTGCAAAAGAGGTTGATTATAAATTGCCTCCAAGTCCATGGAAAAAAGATGGTCTTGATAAATACAATAAATTCTTAGATGGAAAAGTTTGGGATCCAAATAAAGCTGTAGATTATATCTTTGACTTCAAAGTTCAAAACTCACTTGTATCAAAAGAAGAGTTATTAAAAGTTAATAACTGGAAAGTTAATACTGCACAACCAAAATATGAGTGTCACTATGGACCTGCTGGATGTGCAGATCCTAAATATGTTACAAAGTAAGTCTTTTAGACTTACTTTAATAAAGAGAAATAAGCTTGTTTTTTTAAATGCCTAGTTTTATTATCTCTCCTACTAGCAAGTCGAAAGCTAGGCATCTAAAAGAACAAAGAAAGGTTAAAAATGAAAAAAGAAATCTATAAAAAAATACTATTTCCCCTAATAGTACTAGTAGTCTTACTTCAAGTGTGGTCAGGGATTGCTGCAATGGTTGAGGACTTCCCAACACCAAGTGATACTTATGTATATGCCTTTGGTGGAGAGACATCAGATGGAGATGAATTAGAAGGTGTTTTATCTGATCCATTTTACATTGAAAATCAAGATGATAAAGGTGTATTTTGGCAAATTGTAGCTTCATTACAAAGAGTATTCTCAGGATTTGGTCTTGCTGTTTTAGTGGGAGTTCCATTAGGACTAATTATTGGTATGAGTAAAAATTTCCAGTATGCTTTTGATCCATTTATACAAATATTTAAACCTGTATCACCTTTAGCTTGGTTGCCATTATTACTTTTTGTATTCCAAGATATTGATGCAACAGCAATTTCAACAATCTTTGTAACATCAATTTGGCCTATTATTATAAATACCGCTCTTGGTGTAAAAAATGTTAATCAAGACTATTTAAATGTAGCAAAAGTATTACAGTTTTCACCTATTGAAAAGGTATTTAAGATTATCTTACCTGTAGCGGTTCCATATATTTTTACTGGAATGAGATTATCTTTAGGTATTGCATGGTTAGTTATTGTTGCAGCAGAAATGCTAACAGGTGGAATTGGTATTGGTTTTTGGATTTGGGATGAGTACAACAATCTTTCATACCATAATATCATCATAGGTATTATCTTAGTTGGTATTATTGGTTTTATTTTAGATGTTCTTATGGGAAAAATTGCTGACTATTTTGACTATAGAAAAAAGATGTAAATGAGAAGGAAAAATCATGAGTAATAATAACTTTTTAGAATTAGAAAATATATATAAAGCCTTTCCTCTACCAGGGGGGAAAGAGTATAAAGCAGTAGTTGATGTAAATGTAAAAATTGCAAAAAATGAAATTATTTCAATTATTGGACATAGTGGGTGTGGAAAATCAACTTTATTAAATATGATAGCAGGACTTGATGCGCAAACACAAGGAAACATACTACTAAAAAATAAAGAGATTAAGGGACCAGGACCTGAGAGAGCTGTAGTATTTCAAAACCATTCACTTCTTCCTTGGCTAACTGTTTATGAAAATATTGAAATGGCTGTAAAAAAAGTAATGCCACATCTAAATAAACAAGAGTTAAAACAAAGAGTTGAACACTTTGTTTCAATGGTAAACCTAGACCATGCAAAAGATAAATACCCTGGTGAAATATCAGGAGGAATGAAACAAAGAGTTGGTATCGCAAGAGCATTATCAATAAAACCTGATGTACTTCTTATGGATGAGCCTTTTGGTGCTTTAGATTCACTTACAAGAGCAAATCTTCAAGAACATCTAATGAGAATTCAACAAAGTGTACAAAACACAGTAATTATTATTACCCATGATATTGATGAAGCAGTTTTATTAAGTGATAAAGTAATTATGATGACAAATGGACCCGAAGCTACTATTGGCGAAATATTAGAAGTAAATTTAGAGCGTCCTAGAGATAGAGTTGCTCTTCAAAGTGATCCTGAATATATCAGATGTAGAGAAGCAATTTTAGATTTCTTATACAAAAAGTTTGCAAAAGAGGATGAATAAACTAGAGTTTTAACTCTAGTTTATAGTTTTAAAACACCTTTTACTCTATTTATTGAATCACTTTTTGATAAAGTAAGTCTTACTATTGAGTCTTCATTTGCTTTAAGATTATGTACAATACTGGCTTCTAAACTTACGATATCGCCTTTTACAAGATTGTAAACCTTTTCACCAACTCCAAAATCAATTGAACCCTCAAAAATTTCAACTGTAATAGGATAAGCTGTTTTATGATCTTTCATAATTTGATCTTTTTTAAAAACTATTCGTATCTCTTTTGAAAATTCTGTTTCTAAAATAAGAGATACTTTTACTTTCTCTTCACCGTATACAATATCATCATAAATATTTACTTTTTCCATAATAAAACCTTTTAATTTAATATCATAATTTTATCTTGAGAAAAGAAACAATACATTGATTATAATCAAGAAAGTTTTGCTATAAAAAAGAAGTTATTATCAAAACTACCCTCTTCTAAAAGCTCATAATTCTCATTTAATAAAGTTAAAACTTCATTTTTTTCAATCTTATTTTTGTCTAAAATATGAAAGATTAGACCTTCTTTATTTAAAATATTTTTTTGATTTTTTAAAGAATCATTGAGTTGAACAAGAGATAAACTATCTAAAGTATTTCTTGAAAAAATAGCATCGAACTTCTTGTGTGTATCAACTGTAACTTTATCTATTAAAATAACTCTTATATCAATAAATTCATCTTTTAAAAATCTAGTTTTTACTTTTTCATCTTCACTTGCTACTACTTCATAGTACGAATGAAGTAGTCCCAAGTCATCACCTTTTTTACTTCCAAGCTCTAAAACTTTTTTAAATCTTGGAAGATATTTTCTCAAACTTGAGATAATATCCATTTTATTTCCTTATAAAATATCTGCATTCAAAAGAAGTAAAAGTCCTAAAACAAACATTATAATAGGAGCTAAAACCTCAACAATATTTACTATTTTAGTAGATTTAGCTGATACTTTATTTAAAGACACCCCTAAAAATGATGAAGCAAATATCACAAGTCCCATTCCTAAAGAAATAGCAATACTAGCAAGTATTACTGAAAAATATGTTTTTAGAATAAAGGCATATACAAAAAGTACAACTGTACCAGGGCAAGGAATAAGCCCTGCTGTTAATACAAAGATTAAATCTTCTTTTTTTCTTGAACTATCAAAATGTATTTTATTCTCATTTTTTTCAACAAAATTTACATTTCCTGTTGTTGAGAAAATAGGTTTATTTTCCTCAACACTACAACAAGCACTACAAGCACAAGATTTTTTCTTTAATTTTCTGTATAGAATATAAATAGATAATAGCATAATCAAAACAGCACTTGTTTGTGTAATATACTTAATAGAATCATCTAGGAAACTATTTAAAACACTTTGAAGTATAAAAATTGAGATTACTACTAAAACCAAAGCTCCTACTATATGAATAAATGCTGTTGCTAAAGAAATTAAAAAAGCTTGAAAATATGAACTTTTTTGAGCACTAAAATAAGAAAAAGCTAATGCTTTACCATGTCCTGGTCCCATAGCATGAATAATTCCATAAACAAATGAAACAAAAAGTAAAAAGACTAAAGCCCATTTATCCTCGCCCTTTTCTATTTCAACTAAATAATACTTCACTTTTTTTACAAAGTTTTCTAAAATAGTCTCTTCTTTTTGTACCTTGTTTTCTTCTAAAGATTGCTCAATTAAGTTCTTTTCTTTTTTTCTTACTTCACTTGCACTTTTTAAAGGCTCTTCGTGTGTTTGTGTTTTCTCATCATTTTTAGCTAAAGATGGTGCATTTATAGTATACGTCACACTATTATAATCTAAATCTTTTTTGATTTTATAAGGGATACTAAACAACTGTCTTTTTTCATCTATCAACATGATAAAATAGCTTGCATCATCATAAACTTCAATATATAGTTTATGATTGTGTTTAATTTCATAATTTAAATCAAACTCATACTCAAAACTTAAAATGCCTCTTTTAAAATCAAATTTGTATTTTTTTACATTTAAAGGTCTTGAAACTTCTTCAATTTTTGTACTGTAAGTTAGATGAGTTAAGTAGTTTTTAGGTTCAATATAAGCTAAAAGAGCATCTTGAATAACTTCAAGCTCTTTTTTATCAAAAGAGGCATCTAAATTTGTATCATAGAGGTTTAAGAGTTCTTTTGTAAACTCTTTTGCAAATACCCATTTAACTTTAGCATTTTTGATATATTTTTTGTCAGCTTTTACACTTGTGCTTACATGAGTTTTAGGAGAATAAACGGAACACAAAGAACATCCAAAGAGGATGCTCTTAAGTAAAAATAATAATATTAAATAACGTATCATTTATATGTTTTTGCTATTTCATTTGCCACTTTTAAAAGATTTTTATCCCATTCATAAGATAAAGGATCTATTACACTTGTATTTCCATTAATACTTTGAGAAATAACTTTTGCACCTTTTTGAGAAAATTGAGGAGCTACAAAAACAATTTTAATATTATGTTTTTTTGCTTCATCTACAAGTTCTACTAATTGAGCTGGCTTTGGTTCTTTACCTTGAACTTCTATTGATATTTGTTCTAAATCATATCTTTTAGCAAAATATCCCCAAGATGGGTGAAATACCATAAATGCTTTATCTTCATAAGGTTTAAGAATATTTTCAAGTTTAGTATTTAAAGCTTCAAGCTCTTTTACAAAAGCTTTATAATTTGCTAAGTAAAAATCTTTATTTTTTGCATCAATTTTTACTAATGCTTCATAAATATTTTTTGCTTGAACTTTCACTAACATAGGGTCTAACCAAACATGAGGATCTAAGCCTGTATGTTTATGTCCGTGTTCTTCATGTTCATCATGCTCATCATGTTTTGCATGATTATGTTCTTCATGATCATGATCGTGGTGTTCATGGTTTTTATGTTCATCATGTTCATCTTCATGTTTTGCGTGCCCTTCATGTTCATCTTCATCATGATGTTCATGAGCTTGCATTTCAATCTTTTTAATTCCTTTTGAAGTATCAACTAAAAGCATATTTTTATTTGCACTTTCAAACTTTTCTAGCCATATTTTTTCAAAAGGTACACCAATAGAAAAATATGCTTTTGAAGCTGATAAACTTCTCATTTGTGAAGTTTTAGGTTCATAAGTAGCAGGAGAAAAACCTGGCTTAACCATAACATTTACTTCAAACTTATCTTTTGCGATTTTTTCTACAAAGTATTTTTGAGGTAAAATACTTACTGTAAGCTCTTTTGCATATAAACTAAAACTAATAACTAATAAAAAAGCTAATATTTTCTTCATAAAAATTCCTTAATAATTTTTCTTTCTTTTGCAATTGGGTTGCATTATTGGAATAATAATATAGTAAAACTTTAATGCAACTTAGTCGTAAAGTATTATTTTAGTAAACTACTTTTAAATTAATATTGCTATAATATTTTTATGAACATAGAAAAATTAACAGATGAAAAAAACATTAAACTGACAACAGCTAGAAAGGCTATTTTAGAAATCTTAGTAAATGCAGACAAACCTTTGTCTTATGAGGATATCAAGGATAAACTTTCAATGGATAAGGCAACATTTTACAGAAATATTACAAAATTTGAAGAAGAGAATATTTTGAATTCTTTTGAATCAAATAATAAAAAAAGATACTTTGAAATATCAAAAACTAAACACTCTCACTTTATATGTAATAATTGCTCTAAAATACAATGTATTCATGAAAAACTAAATTTTAATTTAGAAGGTTATCAAGTTGATAATATAATAATCAAAGGCATTTGTCCAAATTGCTTAAAATAAAAAAGGAAACTATATGATTAAACAATTAATTACTATTGAGAGATTTATAAATAAAGAAGCTCTAAGTGGTATTATACTTTTCATAGCAACGGTAGCAGCAGTTATTGTAGCAAACTCAAGTTGGGGACAAGAATATTACGACTTATGGCATTTACCTCTTGGTATTAACCTAGGAGATTTATCTATCTCGATGACACTTACTTATTGGATTGATGATGGTTTAATGGCATTATTCTTTCTTATGGTTGGACTAGAAATAAAAAGAGAAATGTTAATAGGTGAACTATCAAGTGTTAGTAAGGCTTCATTTCCAATAGTTGCTGCTATTGGTGGTATGGTAATACCTGCATTAATTTATGTAGGATTTAATCCAGACAATCCTTTAGGATTTGGAGTACCGATGGCTACGGATATTGCTTTTGCACTTGGTATTTTAATGCTTTTAGGAACAAGAGTTAATCCTGCGCTTAAACTATTTTTAGTTGCTCTTGCTGTTGTAGATGACTTAGGTGCTGTTTTAGTAGTAGCAACAGTTTATACAAGTGATATTCAAAGTCAATACTTTCTACATGCTGGTATTATTTATGCAATTATTTGGATTTTAAATAAAAGAGGTGTTACAAGTTTAGTTCCTTATTTAATTTTAGGTATTGGACTTTGGGTTTATATTCATGCTATTGGTATTCACGCTACAATTGCAGGTGTATTATTAGCCTTTGCTATTCCTATTAGATCTAAAATTGATGAAAAAAAATTTATTAATGAAACAAGACACTCTGTAGATGAGTTTGAAAAGCACATGGATCCTGTACCTGTTTTAAATCATCATCAAATTGATTCTTTAGAAAATATTGCATTTGGATATGATAAAGTTCAAAACCCACTTGTAAGATTAGAGCATAACTTACATGGTCTTTCGGCATTTTTTATTATGCCTTTATTTGCATTTTCTAATGCAGGTGTTTTAATTGACTTTAGTACAGTAAGTGCAAACTTAATGATTGTATTAGGTGTAGTTTGTGGTTTAGTGGTTGGTAAACCTGTAGGTATTTTAGGTCTTACTTATTTAGCTCATAAACTTAAAATTGTTAAAAAACCTGATACTATTTTATGGAAAGAGATTCTAGCAGTAGGATTTATAGCCGGTATTGGATTTACAATGTCAATTTTTATTACTCACCTAGCTTACTTAGATGAAGGAACAATTGCTGCTGTTAAACTTGGAGTATTTGCTGCTTCATTTGTTGCTGCTGTAATTGGAGTAGTATTACTTCTTACTATCAAAAGAGAAAAAGCTTAAGCTTTTCTCTTTTGTATAAATTATGACAATTTTTTTAATTTTTTAATAAAAAATTATAATATAATACAAAATGTCTAATTTACTAAACAATATACTTTTTGAAAATGTTAAAAAATCAAATGATAATTTTACAAAACACTACCATGATACTTATACAATTGGACTCACATATAAAGGTGTTTTAAAATCTTTTAATGCCAATCAATCTTATGATTCTTATGAATATTCAATAAGAATAAATAACCCCGGAGAAGTTCATTCAGGAACATCAAAACAATGGAGCCATGCAAACTTTTATCCAACAATAGAGCTTATTTCAAATTTATATGCCCAAATATTTGATGAAAGAAGAACTCCTTTTTTTGAAAGACATATAGTTGAAAATAGACTTTTATTTATGAAACTTCATGATTTTTTTACAGCTTATTTTTCAAAAGAAGATGAGATATTAATTGAGTCCTTACTTATTGAAGCTTTGAGTGAATTAATACTTTCAAACACTATTTATACAAAAGAGTATGATAAAATTTTTGAAGATAAAAAAATAGTAAAAAATACTTATGAGTATATAAAAGATAGTATAGATAGTGAATTTACTCTTGATAATCTTGCTACAAATGTAAATCTTAGTAAGTTTCATTTTTTAAGACTATTTAAAAAAGAGTTTGGATTAACACCTCATGCTTTTATAATCAATCAAAGACTTAATAAAGCTAATAACTTAATACAAAAAGGAATTCCTATTAGCCAAGCTAGTATTGAAGTTGGATTCAATGACCAGTCACATTTTACTAGAAATTTTAAAAAATACTTTGGTTATACACCAAAGGCATTAAAGCAAAATAGCAATTTTATTCTATAAAAAGATATTATTTTCAATTATACTTTTAAAAATTTATTTTTAAAGATTATACTATGACAACAACAAACAAAAACTTATTCTACTTTTTGATGTTTCTTGCTATGGCAGGATGGGGAGCTTCGTGGGTAAATGCAAAAGTATTAAGCTCTTATATAAATGAATACGAACTTATTTTTTTAAGAAACTTTTTTACAATAGTTACTTTAATTCCTATTCTTGTTTTTACAAGAAAATACTTTTATATAAACAAAAGAAGCTTAGCATTAGCAGTTTTAGCCTCAATAATTATGATTGCATATATGAAATGCTATTTTCTTGGAACAAAATTCGGTACTGCATCACTTGGTGGTGCTTTAGTTACTACTTTAATACCTATTAATACTTTTATTATTATGGCTTTATTTTTTAAAAAAAAGATAGTAAAAAAAGACTATTTTGCTTTAGCTATAGGTGCAATTGGGGTTATGACAATGCTTAATGTATGGTCATTTTCAAGTGAGCAAATATTTACTATTCAAAATATGTATTTTTTAGGGGCATCTATTTTATGGCCTGCTTTAACTATTACTAGTTCAAAAATCACAAAAACCTCACCTATGGTTTTTACTTTATATATGTATATCATTACATCAATAATGGTAGTGATATTTTTTACAGATTCTTTAGAGTTAAACTATAGTAGTTATGATAAGATTTTTTGGTTAAATATTTTAGGACTTGCTGTTATTTCTACAACATTTTCTACAACAGTATATTTTATAGGAATTGAAAAATTAGGAACAAATGAAGTTAGTTCTTTCATCTTTTTAGTACCACTTTTTGCTATTTTATTTAGTGTTATTTTTCTAAAAGAACATTTAAGTATCTCTCTTTTAATAGGAACAATTTTAACACTAATTGCTGTTAAAATTTTAAATAATATAAAGATATTTAAAAAAAGACAAGACATTCAAACACCAAACTAAAAAGCTTAATACTTTTACTTTATCAGAACTTATTTTAAGAAGTAAAAACTTTACTTCTTAAATCAATGCCTATTTTAAAGCATTTATTTCTTTTGCGATTTCTGCTTTTGAACTAGTAATATTTACTAGCTTTTTCATAACAATTGAAGCTGTTAAATCCCCTGTTACATTTATAGTCGTTCTACACATATCAAGAATTCTATCAACTCCTAAAATAAGGGCAACTCCCTCAACAGGAACTCCTAAACTTTGAAGAATTGAAGCTAAAATAACAATTCCAACACCTGGCGTACTTGGAGCTCCAATAGAAGCTGCTACTGTTGTTAGAGCTAATACAGCCATTTCTATTATACTTAACTCTATTCCAAATAATTGAGTTAAAAAAATAGCTGCTATTACTTGATAAATAGCTGTACCATCCATATTTATTGTTGCACCTAAAGGTATTACAAACTTTGAAATAGGAGTTGGTATATTTAGTTTTTCTTCTGCTGTTTTCATTGATAAAGGCATAACAGCAGCAGATGATGAAGTTGAAAAAGCAAGAAGTTGAACTTCACGTATTTTACTTAAAAACTCCAAAGGTTTTATTTTTGCAGCAATAAAAACGACTAGTATATAAAAACAAAGTAAAGTAAATAATCCCACTAAAACTGTCAATACATACATTGACATTGAAGAGATTGCATCAAATCCAATCTTGATTGTAATACTACATAAAAGGCCAAATACAGCATAAGGAGCAAGTTTCATAGCCCAACTAACAACTGTCATAGAAAAAGACTGAAAAGACTTTGCTAAATCCTTTAAAGGTTTTGAGTCTTCATCTTCCATATTCATCAAAGCAACACCTACGAAAATAGCCAATATCACAAAAAATAAAATATTTCCATCAAGTTCAGCTTGACTTACATTTATAGGAATTAAGCCTACAATCATATCAGGAATAGATGTGTTTGAAATAGGATTTACTTCTTTTATAACAACCGTACTTGTATTAATCGTATTTAAAATATCTTTTGATACATACTGCCCTGGATTTATATATAAAGCTACAAATAAACCTAAACTTACAGCAACAATAGTTGTAAATACAAAATAAGGAGCAATTTTTAAACCTAAACTTTTTAGGGTGTCAGTATTATTTGCACTTGTTATTCCTAAAATAATAGAACTCATTACAAGTGGAATAACAACCATTTTAATTAAAGCTAGGAAAATATTTCCTGCTAATGCTACCCATGGAGCTATTATAAATGCTACATTACTAGGAACTAAAGCAAAGGCATTAGGAGATAAAAGTAAACCTACAATTACACCTAAAACCATACCTACAAGAACTTTAAACCAAAGTTTATTTAGCATTTTTTTGCCTTTTTACTTTATAAAAAATTGAGTATAAAACTGGAATTAAACCTAAAGTTAATACAGTTGAGAACATTAAACCAAAAATAATTGATATAGCCATAGGCTGCCACATCTCACCACCACTGTACCATAAAGGTACAAGCCCAAAGATTGTGGTTATTGTTGTTAGAATAATTGGTCTAAATCTACTAACTCCTGCTTCTATAATTGCATCATAAAGTTCTAAACCATTTTCATATTCAAGTTTAATTCTTTCAAGTAAAACAATGGCATTATTAATAACTATCCCACTTAAAGATATGATTCCAAGAAGTGTCATAAACCCAAAATATGAACCTGTTATATAAAGTCCTATTGAAACACCTATTATTCCAAAAGGAATAGTTAAAAGTATAATTATAGGTTTTCTAATAGAATTGAACTGTGCAACCATTAATAAAATTATTGCCATTAAAGCAATTGGAAGATTTACTACAATAGATTTATTTGCTTTTCCAGAAGCTTCATACTCTCCACCAAATTCATAATAGTAACCTAAAGGAAACTCTTTTTCTATTTTGTCCATAAAGGGTTGTATTTTTTCAAACACAGCAAGTGCGTTTGCATCTTGTTTTATATTTGCCCCAATTGTTACTGTTTTTAATCTATCTCTTCTTATTATTTTTGATTCTTCAAATACAACTTTTAAACTTGCCACTTGAGATAAAGGAATATTTTTCCCACTACTTTGGGAATAAACACTAATTGATTGAAGCCTATCTAAATCATCTTTTGTATTTTCATTTGATCTTAAAACTATAGGGATTAACTTGTCATTTTTTCTAAAAGTTGTCACCTCAAATCCACTTAAAGCACTTTGTAAAGAAACAGCAATATCAAGATTTGAAATACCTTCTTTTAAAGCCTTTGCTTCATCTATATCTACCACAAATTTTTTATTTCGAATACCCCAATCATCAACAATAGTCTTAACCTCATCATATTGTGATAATTCTTGTTTTATCTTTGCACTTAAGTTGAAAAGTTTATTCATATCTTTTCCACTTACCCTAATTTCAATAGGTTTTTTAACAGGAGGTCCATTTGCTAAGACTTTAGCTGTAACTTGCATATCAGGGAAGCTATTTTTTGTGAAGTCTTCCACATCTTTTTTTACACTATAAAGGTTTTTATACTCTCTTACATTTACTAAAATAGTACTGTATTCAACACTTGCTAACTCTTGATCATAAGCTAACCAAAACCTAGGGGCACTCTGTCCTATAAAAGATACAAAACTTTTCACTTGTTTATTTTCAATATAGTTTTTGTTTATATATTCCTCTATCTTAGCCACAGCCTCTTTTGTAGTATCTATATTAGTTCCTACCGGGAGTCTAAGTTCTAAGGTAAAACTAGGTTCACTTGATGGTGGGAAAAATTTCTTAGGTACAATATCTAATAATTTTAAAGAAGCTACAAAAACTAGTATTACAACTAAAATAGTTGCATATCTGTATTTTAAAATAGCTTTTAAAAACTTTCTATAATAGTAGTAAAACCTACTCTCTTTTTCTTCCACATCTTTTTTCTTCATAAAATATTTACTTAAAACAGGTGTTAAAGTAAGAGCTAAAACCCAAGAAGAAAGTAAGGTAATTGTTACTACTTTAAAAATAGAGTTTGTATATTCTCCCGTCATAGATTTTGCTAAAAATATTGGTAAAAAGGCTGCTGATGTTGTCAATGCAGAAGTTAAAAGAGGTATTTTTAACTCATTTGCACTTTGAAGTGAGGCTTCTACTACACTTTTTCCTCTTTGCATTAAAACCATAATAGATTCACTCATAACAATAGCACTATCAACTAAAAGTCCAAGAGAAATAATAAGTGCAGCTAAAGATACCTGATCTAACCAAATATCAAAAATCCCCATGATAATAAATGATGTTAAAACAGACATTGGAATTAAAACTGCAACTATAAGTCCAGTTCTTAAACCAAGAGAAAAAAGCATTACTAAAATTACAAGTCCCATAGCTTGTAGTAAGTTATCAACAAAATCTCCTACAATCCCCTCAACTATTTTTGGTTCATCAAAAAGCTTATCAAGCTTTACTCCTAAAGGAAGTTTCTTTTGAACATCAACGATTAAAGCATCAAGTTTTTCACCAAGTTTGATAATATCTCCATCATCTTTCATAGAAATAGCTAAAACAATACTTTCTTTTCCACCTTTTCTTACTATAAAACTACTTGGATCTTTATACTCATACTTGATATTTGCTATATCTTTTAAATATATATATTCTTTTGTTGGCAATACAATTATTGTGTTTTCTATTTGTTTTATATTTTCATAGTTTCCTGTAGGTTCTATTAGCATTCTTGAACTATCAACTTTAATACTACCACCTGATAAAACTATGTTTTTTTGTTCTAAAATATTTTTTAAATATGAAGCACTTAAATTTAGCTTTGCTAATTTTGTGTTATCAAACTCCACATAAACTCTTTGAGGTTGTTCACCCAAAAGCTCTACTTTAGCAACTTCACTAATTCTTAAAATCATATCTTTTGTGTCGTTTGCTATATCTTCTAGTTCTTTATACTCTAAACCATCACTTGTAACTGATATTAAGTTTCCATATACATCACCAAACTCATCATTTACAATAGGTTCACTTGTCCCCTCAGGTAATTCTCGTGAACCTTTTTGAACTTTTCTTCTAAGAGAATCCCATATTTCTCTCATATTTTTATATTTTTCAAGAACATTTACAAATATAATAGATACACCATTTTTAGATGTTGATCTAATATAATCAATTTCAGGCATTTCTTGAATTGTTTTTTCTAGTTTATCAGTTACTAACTGTTCAACTCTTTTTGCACTTGCACCAGGAAAATAAGTAACCACAGTAGCTGTTCTTACTATAAAACCAGGATCTTTAGCCCTTGGTAAATCAAAAAATGAAATAACACCGTAAACTAATAACATAAAAGAAAAAACAATTGTTACAGTACTTTTTTCTAAAGCAAATTTTGTAATTGACATTTTATTGTCCTAACTCTTTTAAATTAGCAATTTTAACTTTCATATCTTCATAAACTTCACTCATACCAGCTTTTAGAACTATATCTTTATTTGTTATTCCACTAGTTATCTCAAACCCATCAGAACTCAACTCTCCTACTTTTACTTCTGCTTTTTTTACCACATAAAAATCATCTTGTTTTTTTAAGATATATAAGTAGTATCCATTTTTATCATTTAACACACTAGCTGAGGGTACATAAAATATATTTTTTTCATCTTTATTTGAAAGATCAAAATATACATCTGCTGACATTCCTGATTTAATCAAAGTTGAACTATTGTTTAGTTTTACTACTACTTTATAAGTTTTTGTTTTTGATGACGAATATTTTGATAGCTCTTTTACTTTTGCTGTAAAAACTCTTGTTTTATCAATTGAAGGGAAGATTACTTTTACTAAATGGTTTTGATCTATTTTGTTTATTATTGATTCTGGAACTTGTAAAGATACCTCATCTATTAATTTATCTCCTATTAAAACAACAGGAGTACCAATAGCCACATTTTCATTTTCATGTACATATTTTAGTGAAATATAACCATTCATTGGAGAGTATAGTTTAGTATAAGATAATTTTAGTTTTGCATATTCTAACTCTTTTGTAATATTCTTCACTTTTGCACTTATTGCATCATAGGCAGCTTTTGCATTATCAATATCACTTACACTTGCATTTTGATTTATATAAAGTTTTTTAACTCTTTCATAACTACTTTTTGCATTTATCAAACTGGCTTTTGCCTCACTTAAAGCATACTTTATTTGTGATACTTTTAACTCATAAGGTTTTGAATCTAATTTTGCTATTAATTGTCCTTGTTTTACTTCATCTCCAATTTTTACTTTTAAATAAGAGATATTACCTTGAACTTTAAAGCTTAATTTTGTTTCATTATTTGATATTGCAAGTCCATTTAAAACTCTGTTTTCATTTGAATCTTTTGCTTTTGGAATTGTAGCAAATACTGTTTTTACATCTGTTTGTTCACTTTTAGTTTCTTTTTCTTCACAAGCTGTAAAAGCTAATATTATAAATACTGCTAAAAATAGATTTTTCAACCTTTATCCTTTATAATCATTTGTATTTTTCTTTCAACTTCTTCTTTTTTTAATTCATCTAATAAAATATCAATCTTCCCACTAAAAAAATAAATAGAACTTAAATCAACTAAATACTCAATATTTGAAATATTTAGATTCAATTTTGACACAATATAAGAGTTTTGAGCATCAAGTAAAGAGATAATATTTTCTTTTCCTTTTTGATACTTATCTTCTATTAACTCAAAGTTCTTTTTTGATGAAATTAAAGAGTCTTTTGAATAAGCTATTTTTTCATAAGATTGCTCTAAAGACTCATAGTTTTTTCTTACATTTTCTATGATAAGATTTTTTATTTCATTGTATTGAAGTTTTAAATCAATAAGCTCAACTTCATTTTTTTGAATTTTAGATTTCTTTAAACCACCCTCATATAAAGGAAGCTTTAAATTTAAAACAGCTTGATACTCTTCATCATCAAGACCTTGTGGTAAAGTTGAACTTTCACCATTTCTATCTATTATTTTTTTTGCTGTTCCTTCAAAGGCTAAAGTAGGTAAAAAATAAGAGTCTTTATTCATTTTAAGCTGTTTAGATTTTGCACTTACTAGCTCTTTTATTTGTTTTAGTCTTGGGTGAGTATGTACAATCTCTTTTGTAAAGGTATTTTGGATTCTCTTATCTTTTAGATATTTAATTGCATCACTATTTAAAAGTTTAAATAGTTTTGAATTTAAACCATACTCTATAAAATCATATTCATTTTTAACTCTTAGAAGATTTGCTAACTCTATTTTAAGTTTTTCCAACTGCTTTTTAGAACTAGCTAAATCTATATTTGCATTTGCTAATTCACTTTGCCATCTATAAACATCACTTCTATCTTTTACACCAATCTCCAATCTTTGCTTAGCAAACATAAGATTTCTTCTTATAAAATCATGTTTTATTCTAATGATCTCATTATATTTTTTGGCTTTTATAATATTTAGATAAATCAAAGTAGCTTTATATAAAATCTCATCATTTAAAGCTTTTGATTCTTGCTTTGTTGATTTATAAAGAAGTTGATTTATTTCAATATTTTTTAAAGCCTTATCAGAATAAATAAGCTGTGATAGTTTGACTCCAGCTTCAAGAGTTTTTTGTGCATTTAAGCCTCTACTTGCTTTTGCTCTATCTTCATCAATTTGAATATAATTTGAAAAAATATCTATCTTAGGTCTATAAAGTGTTTTTGTTTCATATACACCTATTTCTCTAAGTTTAATACTATTTTCATTTCTTTTTATTTTTAAGTTATTGTTACTTGCTAGATGTAACACCTCTTCAAGATTTAAACTTTTTAGTTTTTTATCTTTTTTTGTATCTAAAAGTAAAGGTTTATTTTTTATATGAACCACTTTTCTTTTGTTCTCTTTTAAAAACTCAAATATTCCTAAAGCAGCAGTTCTTATAATCCTATTTTCATCATAAACAGAAGAAATTAAATTGTAAGTAATAGCATAAGAACTATTTGCTTTTGAAATTGAATCAAAACTATTAATCAAAAAAAGTGTATTTGCTTGAAAGAAATATTTATCACAATTTTTTAAACAAATCTTTGTATTGTAGTTGATACTATCTGCACTATCAAAAAGTTTTGAAGCTTCTTTTTTTATAGCTTCAAGATAGGTTTTAGACTTGCTATCAAGTATTAAATTTAATTTATAATCTTTAGAATAAGCAAATGTACTAAAAGCTATAAACATTAATATAAATAATTTTTTCACCTTATACCTCACTATTTAAATAATCTATTGAATGTACTAAATTTGTATGTTCTATTCCCTTTTTTGTCATATAAGGTTTTATAAAATATAAAATATTTAGTATTCCCTTTTTTCTTCTTTGAAGCTCAGTTTGTGACTCATCTATAAGCCAATAAATTTCCCATTGACTTACTATAATCCATGTATTTGATACTAAAAAATCCAACTCATTTTTATCTAAAGTTTTTAAGTATCCATACTTGATTTGATGTTCATAAACTTTTCTTATTTGTACTTTGTTTTTTAGATGATTTTCTTTGAAAACTTCTCTAACCTTTGGATACTTTTGATATATATTGTTTAGCTCAAGTCTAAAGAACCTATATCTTAATTCATTTTTCATTTGTTGTTGTAAAAAAGCATAATAATCAAAAGCTTTATCCTCTCCATCTTTTACACTAGTAAGCTGTGAAGAAATAGCTTTCATAAACTCTTCATAAATCTCAATAATAATCTCTTCTTTGTTCTTAAAATAATAATAAAGATTCCCAACACTAATACCCAGCCTAGATGCAATATGCCTTGTAGTAGTATCTATACAACCTTTTTCATTGAAAAGATTAATTGATTCTTGAATTATTAAATTTTTTCTTAATGACAAAAAAATCTCCTTAGAACATTTGTTCTAATTATAGAACAAATGTTCTAATAAAGTAATTAAAGAAAATACTATAATATCATATATGAAGTGAAATAAATAATTTTTAAAAGTAGTGAAAATTTAATAAACTAGAGAAATCTCTAGTTTATTATCTAGCATAAAAAGTGTTATTGATATCTATTGTAATACCATTTATATATTCAGGACAATCAGTAGCAAGCCAAACAATAGCCTTTGCCACTTCTTCTGGTTCGGCAAATCTATTTGTAACAACAGCTGCTTTAAAAGCTGCTTTTCTTTTTTCATCATTATCATTTTGCATATCAGTCTCAGCAGCACTTGGAGCAACACAATTTACAGTAATACCATCACTTCCAAGAAGTTTTGCATAGATTTTTGTAGCATTTATAAGCCCAGCTTTTGCGATACCATACCATACATCAGGGTGACCTATTTGTCCTGCAATAGAAGCAGTATTTACTATTCTTCCAAATTTTCTTTTTTTCATACCCTCACTAAAAAGATTCATAAGCTCTACAGGAGCGTGTAAGTCTACATTCATTAAATGCTCTTTGGCTTCCTTTGGGTAATTGTCATAAGTATATTTTGGTTGCATATAACCAGCATTGTTTATAAGAACATCTATTTCACCAACCTCTTTTGCTAAAGCTGGTAGATTTTCAATATCTGATAAATCATATTGTATTTCAGTTACATTGGGTAGACCACCTAACTGAAAATCATCAAAGTTTCTAGCAACAACTATAATCTCATAATCAAGTTCAAGAAGTGCAGCTGATACAGCTAAACCTATACCTTTATTTCCACCTGTGATTAATGCTCTTTTTTTAGTCATATTATCTCTCCATAATTTTTCTATGTATTGAGTATATAATGGCTTTGGTTTTATGTTTCTTAAAAGTTTAAGTAAGTATTTAAAATTTATTATAAAAGAATAAAGAGAGTTTTAACCTCTAATAATGCTCATGATTCTTTTTCGCTCTGCGTTCTTGCATAAAACGATTTCTCTTTTACTTCTAGAGTTTTTTAAGCAAATAAGAGTTTTTGAAAGTAGTTTTGCTCTTTGATGAAGTTTATCAAGTCGTGCAACTTCTATTCTGATTTTATATCTATTTATTAAACCTGCTTTTTCTTCTTTTAATTTTAGAAACTGAGCTTTATAATCAGACTTATTTTCAGCAAATAAAAAAGTAGTAATTGAAAATAATAGTATAAATCGTAAAATAGTATTTCCTTTTTGTTTATAATACCATATTTTTATTGTTTTTTTTAGTAAAAATTGCAGTTTTATTTCTAAAAAATAAAATTTTTTAAAGAAAAAATAATTTTTGTTGAAATATTTTTATTTTTATATAAAACGCGAATAATTTCGCGCTTTATTTTACTTTTCTAGTAAGTGTTCGTATTTTTTATCTGTAAGTAGTTTCATAAAAGCAACTAAAGCTTCTACTTTTCTATCACTTTGTTTTTTAGCTTTTAGCTCTTCAAGTGAGATAGTCTCTTTAACCTCAGGTTCACCCCATGGTTTACCAGTTTCTGGGTTTAGTTTTCTACTTGGGTTATTGTACTTATCATAGAATTCAACTACAGTTTTAAGCTCTTTAAATACTCCGTTGTGCATATATGGAGCTGTTACTGCTACGTTTCTTAAAGTTGGAACTTTATATTTTCCTTTTTCTTTTTCATCATTTACTGCTGGATTATTTAATAGTCCATTATCTATAGCTGTTACACCATTTCTTGCTCTTAGTTTATGATTTACTGGAACACCTATGTTATGATATTCATAGTTTGTAAACGTCTCACCAGCTTTATCCTCACCTTTTAGAACGTGACAAGTTGCACAAGAATTGTTATTGTTTGAGAAGAAGATTGATCTTCCTAAATCTTCTAGTACAGTTAAGTCATATTCTCCTCTTAAATATCTATCATATTTTGAATCAAAAGGTGAAAATTCATCTGTCATTTCAAACTTTTCTATTGCATCTGCCATTGCTTTATAGGCTTCTTCATTTGAAGCAAAAATATCTTTTCCATAAAGTTCTTTAAAAGTTTTAACATAATAAGGATTTTCTTTGATTCTATCAACTACAGCTTTTTTACTTGGCATTCCCATTTCAATAGGATTTGTTGGAGGACCACCTGCTTGACCAGCTAAAGTTGCTTCTCTACCATCCCAAAACTGACCACCTATATATTTTTTCTTCTTTTCATTAAAATGAAATTTTGGTGAAAACTTAGCATAAGCTGCACTTGGAGCTTGTCTATCACCTAATGACTTTCCATCATCTCCAAGAGAAGCCATTGCACCTATTGTGTTGTCTCTGTCATCTGCAAATCCTTTTTGGGGATTGTGACAAGTTGAACATGATTGAGTTCTATTTTTTGATAAATTTACATCAAAAAACAGTGATCTTCCTAAATCCTCTTTTACTTTTAAGTTTGCTAACTTTTGAGCTTTTGAAACCTCAGCATTATTTACACAAGCTGTAAACAATAAAGCAACACTCGCTGTTAAGGCAAATGATTTTAAATATTTCATTACCTCTTACCTCCTACTAAATTTTTAAATGGTGCTATTATTAAGTTTGCTATTGAATTGTACTGATTCATTTGTTCACGTCTAAGTCCAAACTTTAAAACTTTTACATCTTTAGAAAATCTCAAAGTGCCAAAAGCCCAATCCCAAACAGCTAAATATCCTCCATAGTTTTTATCAAAATGTTTTTTACTATGGTGTATTTGGTGTTGTTTAGGTGAGATAAAAAATCTCTCCAAAAATTTAGAATAAGAAAAAGCCACGTGAGAATGTCTTAAGTTAGAACCTATTAAAGAAAAAGCAAATACAAGTACATTTACCCCTAAAATAGCATATACATCAATCATCGCACCAAAAAAGTATATAAACACCCCTGTTACAAGTCCAATACTTAGTGAATATCTAAGTCCAAAAAGTAGATTTTCAATAGGATGAACCCTATAAAAAGTAATAGGTGTTAATACCTTTGCGCTGTGATGAATCTTGTGAAATTCCCACAAGAAAGGAATAGTATGTAAAAATCTGTGAGTCCAATATCTAGTGAAATCACTCACAACAAACAAACAAATAGTATACATAAGTAAAACAGCCTCATAAGAAAAGAAAGTGTTTTCATAAAAATCAAATGATAAATAAAGCTGTTTATTTATAAATAAAGCGATAGTTTTTGCACTTACTACTATAGGAAATAACATAAATACCTTTATAAAATAACCAATAAAAAAGTAATAATAATCAAGCTTAGCACTAGGATGTAACCAAAGCTTTGAAGATAGATTTACTTTTAATTGTTTTTTATTAAAATAGAAATATATCCCTGCTATTAAAATAGAAGATAAAATATAAACCCAAAAAACTCTTTTATTTGGGTTTATAAAATACTCTAGTGCAAAAAAATCGCTCAACTTTTAATCTCCATCAGCATCAAGAATTTTTGCAGTTACAGCTAAATCTTCCACTAAAGATAAATAGTAAGCATTATGAAGTTCTTTTGTTGCTTCATATAAAACTTTTGCATTTGTAAAGTCATCATTTTTATAGTTTTTTAATACTTTTAATGACTTATTTAAAGCTTCTTGTGCTTCAAGTATTGCTTTTTTTGCACCAGCATTTTTAGCCATTGTTGCGAAGTTTTCATAAGATTTATCTCCTATGATTTCATCATGTGCTACTAGTATTGCTTTTATCGCATTTAATGAATTTTTACTTAAGTAATACTCTGATCTCTCATTTTTAGGATCATTTTTATATTTTGCAGCAAAACCTGATGCTTCACCTATTCTCCACTCTCTTAGTTTATAAGAACTTGAAATAAGTGTATTTATTACAAGTGAATTCTCCCATTTTTCGCTTTTTGCATTACCATTTAAATACTCTTTATATACATCTTTTATATCATTTAAATTTGAAATAATAGTATCTAGGATATTTACAGCTAAAAGTTTTTCTCTTTTTGTGATAGTATCATCATTAAAAAGTACATATTCTAAAGCATTTATAGTTCTAAATGAGTTTTTAAAAAGTGCAACTTTAGGTTCATCACCTGATGCAATTGCTCTTTTCATTTGAACACTTAAATCTTCTTTTAAATTATGATATACATCTATATATCTTGGTGTATCTATATAGTTTTCATCAATATCACCTGCAAAATATAAAGACTCAACTTTTTTCCAGTTTGTTACTAAAGTTTTAAAGTTTTCTTTATTCATATCTTTTTTTAAACTTTTTGCAGCTTCAATAGATTTATTTACATTTGGTACTGAAACATTTTCTAAAATCGAGTGTAGACTTGTTTGTGCAAATACACTAGAAACTAAAAGTGCTGTTCCTACTAATAGTTTTTTCATTATAACCTCTCTAAAAATTTAATTAACTTTTCTCTATCTTGTTTTGAAGCATTCATATATTTCTTTTTAGAAATATTAGCTTCTCCACCATGCCAAAGTATTGCTTCTTGGAAGTTTCTTGCTCTTCCATCATGTAAAAGTCTTGGTGTTTTTTTATTTATCTTTTCATGAAGAGCTAATCCCCATAAAGGTGCTGTTCTAAACTCTCTTTTACTAGCTTTAAACTCAACTCTACCATCACTTAATTCTTCACCCATATCATGCAAAAGCATATCTGTAAAAGGCGAAATAGCGAATCCATCTCTTGTTTTTAAACTTGGCTTATGACATTTAGCACAATCTAAGGCTTTGAAAAGTTTTAAGCCGTGATTATACTCTTCATCAACTTTAGGTTTATACACTTTTATATTTTTTATATAAAAATCAAGTGCACCTAATCTCATATCAGTGATATCTTCTTTATCTCTTGGTTTAGGAGCTTCATTACAAAGTTTTTGAGAAGAAGTACAGTTTTCATTTGGATGTAAAAAAGTTGTTAAACCCATATCATTATTTGCTGCACCTGCTATTTGCTCAATAAGTGTAGCAGCACTTGCTTTCCAAGTATATCTTCCAAGCTCTTGTTTTTTTGTAAGTGGAGAATAAACTATATTTGCACGACCAGAAATACCATCACCATTTTTATCAAACTCATCTTCATTTGATAAGATTTCTTCATCCGATACTTTTTCTAGTAAACCCAAACCATTTAAAGATGGTGCCATTCTATAAGTTACAGCTGTATTTTTTGATAGTTTCCCATAATTTTTATCAATAAGTTTATATTTAGGTTTTAAAAGAGTATCTACTTCCCCATCAGGAAACTTTACTTTTACTTCTTCAAACTTTATATCAACTCTAGCTTCAAAAGGCACTCCGTGGATTCCATTAACTGATATTTGAGAACCATAAGTTGGCTCAGGAACAAATCCTTGTTTTTCTAAAAATTCTTTATGCTCTTTTGAATTATTTGAAGGTATCGATAATCTAGCAACTAGTGATCTTGATGGCTTCATACTTTTATTGTATAAACTACCCCTACCATTTCTTGGATGACAGGAAACACAAGTATTTGCATTAAAAAGTGGTCCTAAACCATCCCTTGCAGTTGTAGCACTTGGTGCTTCAACCCATGGTATAACAAAAAAGCTTCTTCCTAAAATAAATTGATCATATTCCTCATCACTTAAACCTTGGATAGGTTTTTGAAGTAAAGACTTATTTTTTTCTGTTGAGAAATATTTGCCCTCGTTATTAACGGCAAAAAGCCCTGTAGCAAAGATTGCTACAAGGCTTTTTGTTAAAATAGCTTTTTGTAAAAGTGAAAAATTAAATTTTTGTCTCTTCTGCATCTGTAACATCATCTGTTGTTAAGCTAATTCCATTTGCTTTTGCTACATTTACCATTTCATCACCTAGTTTTCTCATCTCATTTTTAAGTTTTACAATAACTTTTGCTTGAGGGTTACCTGGTTGAATTTGGTAATCAAAATGTTGTTTAGTTTTTGCCATTTCATCTACTAAGTTAATCTTAGCTTCAATTGATGCCATTTTATTTAAAATTCTTTGTTTAGTATCAGCGTCAACTGCGTCTAATAAAGAAGGCCCAAATTTTTTACCATTGTATGTAGAAGTTAAAGCGTTTCTAAATCCTAAGTAATTCATAGCAATATCTCTATGTGTATTATCAGAGAAACAAGAATGCTCATCTTCTTCTGATGGAGTTAATACTGCAACTGCAATTCTTTCATTTGCTAATTCAGATTTAATAAATACACCCATACCAGCAATAATTTGTTTTAAAGCTTCTTCTTTTGAGATATTTTTAGAAGCATTATCACCTGAAAGTTTACCTTGTAAAGCTGCTTGATATAATCCAGCTGTACCATTTACTTCTTTTTCCCAAGCAGATTTAACCATTTTTAAATCAGCTACAATTTTATCTGCAGCTGCTTGTAAATAAGCAATTCTTCTATCAGCATTTTTATCAACTGTAAAGTCTGTTAAACTTCTTTGACCAGCAGTTAAAGGACCCTTAGTAACTGAATCTTTGATAAAGTTAGAGTAATCTTGATCTTGTCCCCATAATAAGAACTCAATTGCATGGTATCCAGTAGAAACGTTTGCTTCTCCTCCATTTTCATTTAATGCAGTTAAAGCATCAACAGTAATTTTCTTAACATTTACAGCTTGTGCGTCTTCTCCACCTGGATTAAATACACCAGCAGTATCAATGATATTTCCTGAAGTTCTTTTACCATTTGCATCAATAGTATAATCAATCATATTTTCATCTAAAGGCCAAGCGTTTAATTGTCCTTCTAATGCACCATAAGTGTCAGCAACCCAACCTTCTTCTGCATCAATTGGACCATTTGAAAGTCTAAAGATTTCAGTTTGTCCATAAGATTCTCTTGAAAGTAACCAAGCCTTCTTAGCTTGCTCAAAAGTATACTTGTTTGGTTTTGCTGCAAAAGCATCAATTCTAAACTTTAATTTTATTGCATCATCTAATGCATCACTATAGTTAGCTAATGCAATATTAGAATAAGCACCTAAAATTGTGTTTGCTTTTGTCATTTCTGTAGGTGTAGCACTTTGTGATGATGATGTTGCACAACCTGTTAAAGCTAATGCTGCCGCAACAGATAATGAAGCTGCAAATAATTTCGTTCTTTTAAACATTATGTTCCTTTTTTTAATTTTAATATCAATTATCATTAATGTAATTAAAACAAAAACTAGCTTTTATTAAACTTAAAATGATAATAATTATCAGAACAATGTAGATTTAATTAAGAATTTATTCAAGTTAATAAATCTATACTTAAATAAATTATAAAAGGATTTCTTATGTATAAACTATTTTTGATATTAAATATTTTTTGTTTAAGTGCCTTTGCTATAAATCCAACTGCACTTCAGTTTAGTGGTTTTGAAGTAACTCACAAATACTCAAACAATACTAGTGAAAAATATACTATTGAAAGAAAAGTTGATGAAAGCTGTGTAAATATTGGTGTTAGTCCATATTTTTTTAATGAATCATATATAAAAGAAGATATTGATGAAAATTGTAAAAAAGTATTTATAACAACAACTGGTGTTATACAAAATAATCAAATTCATAAAGATATAAAAAATGTAGGAGAAAATGAACTAATGCACTTTATTTACTCTAAATCAAGTAAAAATCCTGAAAAATATATCTTAGTTGATGCAAGAAATAAAGCTTGGTTTGATTTTGCTACTATTCCTAGTGCTGTAAATATTTACTATGATGACTTAAAATATGATTTTGATTTTGAAGAGGATTTTTATAGAGCTTACAAACTTTTAGGAGTGAAAGTAATAGATGATGATAAATTTGACTTTACAAATGCAAAAACTGCTGTGTTTTTTTGTAATGGAGCTTGGTGTCCTTTATCATCAAAAAGTATTTTACATCTTATGAGTATTGGCTATCCCAAAGAAAAACTTCTTTGGTATAGAGGAGGAGTCCATGCTTGGAGCATGGTATCACTTCCTTTAACAAAAAAATTAAAACAAAAAGAGTAAATTTTCTTACTCTTTTTTTATCTAAAATAACTTTTTAAAATTATTTAGAAGATCTTTTGCACCCTCATCTCCTAACTTTTCTTTTAACTTATTTCCTACTTTATCATTTATTTTCTCTTCAATTTTGTTTTTAAGTAAGTCTTTTGTGTTTAGTCTTACTTTTGGACTTTTCATATTTCCTTTTACATTGAAGTCTAAATCTAATTTTCTAATTTTTGCATTTATGTCTGCATTAACATAAGATTTATTTAAATCAAGTAATGATTTTGTTACATCAATCTGAGTATTTTTACTTTTCATATTGATAACTGTTTTTAAAACCATATCGTTTATATCACTATTTATTACAACACTTTCATAAATTTCTCTTGTTAAATCAAATTTGGCAAATTGATTTATCAAACTTGAAAAATCATTTGGTAAGAAATGTCCTTTTATAAGATTTCCTTTTAACTTTCCTTTTTTTGATAAAAGATTGTAATTTAATGCTAAATCAGAAGATGAATCAAAAACTTCTGGATAATATAATAAATGAGTTAACTCTTTGATTTCTATACTCTTTACATTTGCATTAAAGACATTGTTATCTAATTTAAAGTCTAAATCTCCTCCTAAAAGTTTTGATGTACCTGTAACTAATAAGTTTTCTTTTTTAGATTCAAGTTTTCCTGATAAATCAACTTTTCCTCTCATTTTTGTTTGTGTTACATCATAAAGATTTGATAAATTTGGTATGTTTAATACATAATCACTATTTAATGAAGCTTCTTTGATATCAAATATTGCATTT
This sequence comes from Arcobacter sp. YIC-80, assembly GCF_044841725.1. NCBI lineage: Bacteria > Pseudomonadati > Campylobacterota > Epsilonproteobacteria > Campylobacterales > Arcobacteraceae > Arcobacter > Arcobacter sp. YIC-80. Next base: position 100,439 of record NZ_JBJBSI010000005.1, read on the forward strand.
TTAATATCTAAGTTTGCTAAAGATGAAGTTACTAAACCATTTGTAATTGCTTTTGTTTTTTCTAAATTTGTTTTTGTATCAGCTTTAAAATTTACTGTTTGTTTTAGTTTTTGATTAAACTGCTTATTTATTACTTTGTTTACAAGTTTTGCTTTTGTAATTTTTGTAGTTACTAAGCCATCAAGATTATTTATATCAGCATTTTTTATTTCTGCATTTAAGTTTAAAATTCCTGTTGCATATTTTGGTTGATTTAAAAGATAAAGTAATTTATCAATTTTGGCATCTTTTATATCAGCATTTATAAAATCTACCTTAGAATTTTTTATAGAAGCAAGATAAGTAGTAAAACTATCAAAAACATCTGATTGTCCATCAATTTTTATATTTTCATTTTCTACTAAAACTGTACCTGTTGTATTAAACTTTCCGTTTAACTTTATACCGATGATATCTTCCAATTTATTTAAATTTGTAATATCAACTTTGTATTTTGAGTTTACAGTTTGTTTATCTAATAAAATAATAGTCTCTTTTGAAGAAATAGTAGCTAAAGAACTAATAAGTGTTGCTTTTGCAGTTACTTTGTTTGGTGTTAAAATTGCATTTGTTCTTGACTTTAGTGAAATTGTATCTTTTAGTTTTAGACCAAAACTTTTATTTACAATTGAGTTATTGATTTTTGCATTTGTTATACTAGATACAATATTTCCATCTAAACTTTCAGGTTTCGCATTTTTTATATTTGCAGTGATATTTAATAATCCATTTGTATATTTGGGTTGGTTTACTAAATATAAAAGTTCTTCAATCTTTGCGTCTTTTACTAAAACATTAATATTTGAAGGTTCAAAGTCTTTTAATTCTAATTTATATGAAGTATTACTACTTGCTATTGTAGATACTCCATCAACTAAAGCAAACTTTTGATCACCTTTAAATGTACCTTTTATTTGTAGAGGACCATTTAGTTTTTGATTTATTAAAGCTTGTAAAGTAGATAAATCTTTGATATCAATATCATATTTTAAATCTACTTTCTTCCCAAAAATATCTAAGTCTCCATTTATATTGATATAAGAACTATCTGCAATTGTTATATCTAAATCAATACTATTAAAACTCAAAGTAAAATCTCTAACTTTTAATTTTGCTTCTTTATTTTGAGAGTTTACTGTATCTTCAATGTATGAAGCAATGATACTATTTCCAGGTTTAGTAAATAAAATACCATAAACAGAACCTATCATCACTAAAAGAATTAAGGTTAATGCTATAAAAAACTTTTTCATAATATATCCTTTTTAATTGTCTAAAAATAACTATATAAACTAATATACAAACATTTAACTTTGAAAAAGTTTTTTAAATAACTTAATTTTAACTTTACTTTCAATTTTAAAGCTTTTTGTTTAATAATTATTTAATATACCAAAAGATATAATATCGCCAATCAAAGTGATAAGTAGGGATACGCAAGCCGAACGGACTTTGTAAAACAAAAAAATATTAAGGAATCTAGAATGAAAAAAATCGTTCTTTTAATGCTAGCTATCGCTGGTGCTGCATTCGCTGCTGATGGTGCAGTTGCAAACGAAACTTTAAAAGCTTACTCTGTAGTTGCTGCAGGTATTGGTCTTGGATTAGCTGCACTTGGTGGTGCTATTGGTATGGGTAACACTGCTGCTGCAACAATCGCTGGTACTGCTAGAAACCCAGGTTTAGGTGGAAAATTAATGACTACTATGTTCATTGCATTAGCGATGATCGAAGCACAAGTTATTTATGCATTAGTAATTGCGATGATCGCATTATATGCTAACCCATTCTTAGGGTAATCAGTCTACTACAGAACTGATATCTAAAAAAGGTCAAGAGTTTTTGCTCTTGGCCTTTTTTTATGCCTATTATAAACATCTACTCTTTTTAATTATTATATTTACTTATCTCTAATTATTTTTAAAATCTTATGTTATATTGTTTGTTTTATACCTCTAAAATGACACTTTTAAAGACTATAATAAATAAAGGTTAAAGGACAAATCATGAAAGCAACTAGCATAAAAACAAAAATATTAGTCGTTGTGTCATTTAGTATTATAATATCTTTTTTTATTTTAGGATTTTACAATACTATAAATAACTATAAAACACACTACGCAACTATAAAAAGTGAAGAACTAGCTTTATCTAAAAATAGTTCTAGGTTTATTAATACCTATATAGAATCAAAAATTAATATAATTGAAGCTTTATCTAAAGAGTTAGAAAAAATAGACACTGAATCTGAAAGAAAAAAGCTTGCAGAAAAATTATATCTTTCTAAAAATGCAGGTAAATTTGTAGATGTATATTTAGGCTTTGAAAATACAGGAGAATTAGTATTATCAAATGCTAAGGTTTTAAATATTGAAAAAGACAATTTTGACTCAAGAACAAGACCTTGGTATAAAGATGCTATAAAAAGTAAAAAGTCTGGTGTTTCTAAACCTTATATTGACATAACTACAAAAAAATTAGTAATTTCCATTTATACTCCTCTTGTACAAAATGGTAAAACTATAGGTGTAGTGGGTTCTGATATTTTTATAGATACAATCGTAAAAAGTATCCTTGATGTATCAATAGAAGGTGAAGGCTTTGCTTATTTATTAGATAAAACCGGAACGATATTAATCCATAAAAATAAAAAACTCTTAAATAAAAAAAGTTCTATTAACTCTTTATTAAAACCATCTAAAAATGCAAAATTTTTAGAAATTAAAGATGAAAATAATACAGAAAAATTAATAGCCTATAATTCAATAAAACAAACAGACTGGACTTTTGTAATTGAACTTGATAAAAATACAATTTTTGAAGAAATTGAAAGTGGAATGATAAAAGAAATTATTCTATATTTAGTATTACTTGTATTAATTCTAGCAATATTATATTTTGTATTAATTAAAATCCTTTCTCCTTTAAAACAACTAGAAAATGGATTGAAATTTTTCTTTAGATATTTAAAAGCAGAAGAATCAAATATCTCAAAATTAAATATACAAACAAATGATGAGTTTGGAAATATGGCTAAATTAATCGACTCAGAAATGCAAGAAGTTGCTAAAAACTTAGATAAAGATAGAGAACTAATAGAAAATGTAAAAAAAGTAGTTTCTTTAGTACAAGATGGAAAGTTAAATAAAAAAGTAGAAGTAACAACGAATAATAAATCATTAAATGAACTAAAAGATATATTAAATGAAATGATTGAAACTATTAAAAATAATGTTAATAGTGATATAAACTTAATTTTAGAACAACTAAAAGAGTATTCAAAATTAAACTTTACAAATGATGTACAAAATGCAAATGGTAATGTAGCAAAAGGATTAAATAACCTATGTAGGATTATCAATGAAATGCTTCAAGAAAATAAGCACAATGGATTACAATTAAAAGAGAGTTCAAATAAACTCTTAACAAATGTAGATATCTTAAATAAATCATCAAATGAAACAGCTGTTTCCCTAGAAGAAACAGCAGCAGCTCTTGAAGAAATAACTAGTACAGTAGCAAATAATACTGAAAGAATTACTCAGATGTCTTCACATTCAGAAGAATTGATACAATCAATTAAAAAAGGTCAAGATTTAGCTAACTCAACAGTAGTTTCGATGGATCAAATAAATGAACAAACACAAGCTATAGCAGATGCAATTACAGTAATTGATCAAATTGCTTTTCAAACAAATATATTATCATTAAATGCAGCAGTAGAAGCAGCAACAGCAGGTGAAGCTGGAAAAGGCTTTGCAGTAGTTGCACAAGAAGTAAGAAACTTGGCAAGTAGAAGTGCAGAAGCTGCAAAAGAAATCAAAGATATTGTAGAAAAAGCAACTGAGAAAACAAATAATGGTAAAACAATAGCGGATGAAATGATAAATGGTTATCAAAAATTAAATGAAAATATCTATAAAACAACAGAAGCTATTGTAGATATTTCAGAGTCATCAAAAGAGCAAAAAACTAGTATAGAACAAATCAATGATGTAATTAATAAACTTGATCAACAAACACAAAATAATGCCTCAGTGGCTACACAAACACACAATATCGCTAAAAATACATCCGATTTAGCTCAAACTATACTTGAAGCTGTTCATCAAAAACAATTTAGAGAAAAATAAAACTAGGAAAAAATCCTAGTTTTAAATTATTTTTTGCTAATATTACCTTTTAAAGGGATTTTATGAAACTTATTACTCTTATAATTTATTTCTTACTTACAGTATCTTGGCTATATATTTTATATTTTTCAGTAAAAGAAATAATAAAAGGAAAGTTCTCTTCAAAATCACTATTTACAATACTTTTTTTGATTTTAATAATTGATTCAATAAGAACAATAATAGAGAGTCTTTATTTTGGAACAAGACTAGCTTCACAATATGGAGTAATACCTAAAGAAATATTTTTAGCTTTATCAAATCCACAATTTCTTTTTATTCCCAAACTTATCAATGCAATTGCAGCAATAATTATAATACTTCTAATTTTTAAAAAATGGTATCCAAATAAAATAACAGAAGAAGATAGATTAAATCAAAAATACTTAGAAGAAAAGAGAAATAAAGAAGAATTAGAAAAATTAAATAAAAATCTTGATTTAATAGTAAGAGAAAAAACTAAAGAACTTGAAAAGCTTAATAAAAATCTCGAATCAAAAGTAAAAGAAGAAATAGAAAAAAATAAAAAAAATGAACAAAAACTTTTTAGTCAATCAAAAATGGCAGCTATGGGAGAAATGATTAAAAATATAGCTCACCAATGGAGACAACCTCTAAGTAGTATATCTACTCTTTCAAGTGGTACAAAATTTCACATAGAATTGGGAGCAATTAAAGAAAAAGAAATCAAAGAGAACCTTCAACATATTACAGATACAGCTAAACACATGTCTAAAACAATAGATGATTTTCAAAACTTTTTTAAACCAAATAAAGAGTATGTAATTTTCACAATGCATGACTTAATTGAAGCAAGTTTAAAAATAACAGCTCCAATGCTTAATTCTAAACATATAAATGTTGAAATACAAAATGATTCAAACTGCACAATAAAAGGCCCTCTAAATGAATATACACAAGTAATGATGAACCTTATCACCAATGCAAAAGATGCTTTAATACAACATGAAAATGAAAATAAAAAAATAAAGATTCATACCAAAAAAATTAATGATAAGTGTACAATAAACATAAGTGATAATGCAGGTGGAATAAAAGATGAGATAATAAACAGAATCTTTGAGCCATATTTTACAACAAAACACAAATCACAAGGTACAGGACTTGGGTTATATATGTCAAAAGAAATAATAGAAAAGCACCTAAATGGCTCACTTGAAGTAAAAAATACAAATGATGGAGCAACTTTTACAATATCAATACCAAGTAATACTTGTACAATTTAAGTGTAATTTATGGTAGAAATATGTATTATTTCGTCCTAAATGCGGTTGTGGTGGAATGGTAGACACGTACGCTTGAGGGGCGTATGGCGCAAGCCGTGGGGGTTCAAGTCCCCCCAACCGCACCATTTTTCAGATTATCTTTATTTATTAAATGCTTTTTTAAGTTCTAACTTATAGCCTATTCCTGAATAGTTTTTTATCATATTTTTATGTGTTTTTTTTCTTAGATCTCTAATTAGAGACTTTAAAGCTGCTTGTGTACATTCGTTATCCCAAATATGATATTCTATTTCTTCATAGCTTACAACTCTTCCTTGATTTTGAATAAATAAGTCTAAAAGTAAACTCTCTTTTTTATTTAATACATAAGATTTATTATCTTTTATAATACTTTGAGTTTGAAAGTTAAAGAAGATATTATCTGCTAGTTTGAAGTTACTATAAAGTCTTCTTTCTATTATTTCCATACATTTATTTAGTGCTTTTAATATTGTATTTTTATCATAGGGTTTTAATATATATTTTGTAATATACAATTCGATAAGTTCTACAAAATATTTATTTTCAGTACTTTTACTTAGTATTATAAATGCTGTTTTTATATCATCTTCTCTAACTTCTTTCATAAAATCTATTATTGAGTAATCATCAAAATTACTGTCTATTATGATTAGACAAGGTGACTCTTTTTTATATTTTTGTTTTGCCTCTATTATTGTATTTGCACCAAATACTTTTTTTACTGTATCACAAAGAAGAGAATATAAATTCTCTTCTTTTTTTTGTTTATGCATTATATACAGTACGGATAAATCGTTTAGTTCCATTAAAAACCTTAAATTTCTTCTAATATCTCATTTGTACTTTTTACCTTTGCATAACCAAATTCAAGTGCAGCCATAAAAGAAGCATGAACTAATGTAGCTTCTACTTTTATGCCATTAAACTCAACTGCTTTTGAAGCACAAGCATCGTGAATAACACTACAATTATAGCCATAGTCACTTGCGGCTCTTGTTATTGCATCTATACATATATGAGACATTGCTCCTAGGATTATTACATTTTCGATATTAGATGTATCTAATATCTGTTTTAAATCTGTATTTTTAAATGAATTTATATTATGTTTTAGAACTTGTTCTTCATTTTTTTGTGGATTTAAAGCTGAATGAATTTGAGCACCTTGCGTGTTCTCTTGAAAAAACAAAGCATTTTTTCCAACTGATTCATGTCTTATATGAATTATTTTCATATTCTTTTCTCTAAATTTATTTAATATTTTTAAAGCATTAGCTAAAGCCTCTTCTGTTTTAAATAATGGATATTTAGCATTTTCAAAACTACTAAAATAATCATTTTGTAAGTCAACTATTATTAAAGCTGTGTTGTTCATATTTTCTCCTTTTTAATAAATAAAATTATAGTTATTTTTTGTAGGAAAAAAGAAGGATAGTTATTTTAGAAGTTATAAATTAAAAGCTATTTTATATATTAAATATCTTATAATGAGAACATAAATAAATTAGTATAGGCTTTGTGTGAAAAATATTACCTTTAAATTTAAAAACCTTGGAGATATGTATAAAAATCTAGATTTATCTCAAATTGATTCAAACAAATCTTTGGTTCAAATTTTTAGTGGGCTTTGCAAAAAAAAAGAAATAGTTCAGATTCAAAATATTTTAAAAGAAAGATATCCTTATTTAAATTACATAGGCTCAACAACTTCAGGAGAAATTTATGAAGGTGTTACTACTGAAAATGAAATTATTATTTCAATTTTAAATTTTGAACATACTACAACACAATACTTTTATGCTAAAGAAGAAAGTGATTTTCAAACAGGAGTATGCTTAGCAAATACACTTTTTAAAGAAAACACTAAAGCCATGATTTTGTTTATTGACGGTTTAGATTCAAATGGAAATGATATTATAGATGGAATTAGCTCTGTAAACTCTAATATTCCAATAGCTGGTGGACTTGCAGGAGACAATGGTGATTTTAAAGAAACATTTGTTTTTGACAAAAATAATATCTATAAAAAAGGTGTTGTTGCAGTAGCTTTAAATAGTGACAAATTAAATGTATTTACTGACTATCAATTAAACTGGCAACCAATTGGCCATACAATGACTGTAACAAAAGCAAAAAAGAATCATTTATATGAACTAAACCATACACCAGCAAGTGAAGTTTACAAAAAATACTTAGGAGAAAAAATAGGGAATAATCTTCCTTTTTCTGCTACAGAATTTCCTCTTTTAAAATTACATGATGAAAGTGATTTCCAAGTTTGTAGAACTTTTATAAATAAATTTGATGATGGTTCATTAATAACTATAGGAAATTTAGAAGAAGGAGATAAAGTTCGATTTGCCTTTGGAAATGTAGATTTAATTTTAAATAATACTAAAAAAAATATTTTAGAATATGAAAACTTTGAACCTGAAGTTATTTATACTTATAGTTGTACTGCAAGAAAAGCTTTTCTTCAATCTCAAATAGATATAGAACTAAATCCTTTAAATACAATAGCTCCAACTTATGGTTTTTTTACTTATGGGGAAGTTTTTCATAAAAATAATAAAAACTCTTTGCTAAATGTAAGTTTAACAATTTTAGCATTTTCAGAAAAAACAAATAAAATAAACACTAAAAGTAAAAAGAAAATTATTGATGAAAAGCTTGAGAAAAATATAATTTCAAACAAACACTATTTAGTTTTAGATGCATTAACCAATTTATCAAATAAAGTAATCGAAGAGTTAGAAGAGGTACATAAAAAATTAAAAGAAGAAGCAAACAAAGACTATCTAACAAACCTTTATAACAAAAGATATTTTGATGAAGTTTCCCATAACTTAATAGAAATAGCAAAAAGACAAAACTCTCCTATTAGTGTTATTATGATAGATATTGATTTTTTCAAAAATATAAATGACACTTATGGACATATCGTAGGTGATGAAGTTATCAAAAATATCGCTTCTTTATTAATAAAAAACACAAGAAAAAGTGATATAGTTTCTAGATTTGGAGGAGAAGAGTTTGCTATACTACTTCCAAATACAAATAAAAAAGATGCAAAAGAAATTGCAGAAAAACTAAGAAATATTATAGAAGAACATATCATCATACTAGAAAATACAAAAGAAATAAAACTAACTATTAGTCTTGGTGTTTGTCAAATGAATTTAAAATGTGATGAAAACATCTCAAAAGTTATTGATAATGCTGATATTGCTCTATATCAAGCAAAAAAACAAGGACGAAACAAAGTTATAATAAATTAGTATTTATTTGATTACTGTTTAAAATTACACAATTATTCTTTTTTTATTCTTATAATTAACATAAATAATTAAATAAGTTTAAGTTCTATTTCAATCTAATATGTTAAAAACTGTTTTAGTTATAATAAATTTTAACATTTTACAAAAAATAATAATTTAGAAAAGTATCTATGGAGACCAATATGCAAAAACATATATTTTTATTCTTTTTACTTCCTTTGCTTTTGTTTGCACAAACTAGCACACAAGAACCAGTAAAACTCATTAAACCCCCAGCAGAAGAAAATAAAAAGTCAGAAGTAATAATAAATAACAACTCATTAAAAACAATTGAAAAAGAAATTGCGGAAAATGAAGAAAAAGAAGATAAAAAAACACAAAAAGAGAAAAAGCCATTATCAGAAGAACAAAAACAAATAAAACTTCAAAATGAACTTCTTGATTCTATCATTAGAAATATAAATAATGAGTCATTCCTAGAAACATTAGACAATGACAAAAAATATAAAAAAGAATTAAATTTACTATCTAATAAGATTGCTATTAATAAAAAAGCAAATAATGATGTTGCCGTTATTAGAGATGAATTGAAAATGATATATATAAGAGAAAAAAAGCTTTATGAAGAGACTTTAAAAAATATTATTAAAGGGAAAAGAGAGTTTAGAGAGAAACAATATTTTGTAAAACTTTTACAAGACAGTATTGCTAAAATGAAAAAAACATCTCTTGAAAAATATGAGGCTATTTACGAAGAACATAAAGATTATTCAAATTATATTTCAGAACAATTAACTCAAAACTACATAAATGCCTATAATCAAAGACATACACAAGAGTTTGTACTTCAATATTTACTTGAAAATATTTCAACTTTTAGAAAAACAAACTTTTTTGTAGATGAATTTAATCTACAATATTTTGTTAAAAAAATTGATTCTATACAAGGAATATCATTTATTTCAAACTTGACTTCATATCATTTCAAATTTTCAATTGGTGAGCTTATAGTTGTATTATTTATATTTGCCCTAATAAGACTTCTAAATCTAAAAATCATTTCATTAATCGCAAGTTTTATAGCAAAAATATTTGTACAAAGAAAGAATATTGATGATGAAGATACAGAAGAGATTAGAGATTATTTAAAAAAATCAATCAATACTCCATTAATTTATGCCTTATATATTTTATCTGTTCAGATATCTATTTATATTTTAGTTAAAGATCCAATAATTATACAAAAAATAATTCCTTGGATAAATACTATTTATATGGCACTATTAACTTGGGGACTATATGCAATATTAAATAATAGTATTAACTATTATGCTCAAAATTTATTAGAAAAGTATCCTAATGTAAGAAAAGAAATGATTGTTTTTATTCTAAGAATTGTAAAAGTTATTTTAATTCTTTTAGTAATTTTATTTTTATTTTCTCAACTTGGTATTGATATAAAAGCAATAGCAGCTTCACTTGGTGTCGGGGGTATTGCTATTGCATTAGCATCTAAAGATACACTTACAAACTTCTTTGGTTCACTTAGTATCATGACTGATAACTCTTTTTCTCAAGGGGATTGGATAAAATCAGGAGATGTTGAAGGAACTGTAATTGATATTAGAATGAGAACAACAAGAATAAGAACATTTGACAATGCCATGATTACTATTCCAAACTCACAACTTGCGAATACACATATTTTAAACTGGTCAAAAAGAAGAATTGGTAGAAGAATTAATATGAGTATAGGAATAACTTATGAATCAAAAATGGAAGATATAATAAACTTAAAAGATGATATTTTTGAAATGTTAAGTAATCATCCAGGTATTGCTACAAGTAAAAATGCACTTGTAAGTTCAAGAAAGTTTGAAGTAATCAAAAGAGAAGATTTACAAGGAGTAAAAAGAACACTTTTAGTTTATATTGATGAGTTTGGACCTTCTTCTGTAAATATATTAGTTTATTGTTTCTCAAAAAGTCCAGATTGGGAAGAATGGCTTACTGTAAAAGAAGATGTTATTGTAAAAATATCTGAACTAACAAAGAAAAATAATTGTGAATTTGCTTATCCTACACAATCACTTTGGTTAAAAAAATAACCAAAGTGAAAATCTAAAATAAACTCAAAAATATAATAAAATAATTATATATTAACTTAAATATAAGACTTATTTGCATATAATTATTTGTTATATTAGGAGTTATATTGTATTAAATAATAAACTCCTTGAATCAAGTAAAAGAAAAGTATTGGAAATCAAAAGGAAAATAATAATGTCAAAAGAAATAGTACTTAATGATAATGTTTTTTTGGTAAGTGAAACTGATTCAAAAGGCTTTATCACTTATGCAAATGAACAATTTTGTAAAGTAGCCCAATATGATTTTGATGAGTTAGTAGGACAATCTCATAATATAGTAAGACATCCTGATATGCCAAAAAATGCATTTAAAGAGCTATGGGAAACAGTAAAAAAAGGTAATGTGTGGCAAGGATATGTAAAAAATAAAACTAAAGAAAATGACTATTATTGGGTTTTTGCTACAGTTTATCCATACGAAAATGAAGCTGGGGAACAATGCTATATATCATGTAGAAGAAAACCTGAAAGACAAAAAATAGAAGAAATTAAAAAATTATATAAAAAAATGTTCTAATTTATAAAATAATAGGTTCAGGCTTTCCAAAATAATAACCTTGAGAAAAGTCTACACCTAATTCTTTCACTTTTTTTGATATATTCTCATCAGATACAAACTCAGCAATAGTTTTTATATTGTTTTCTCTGGCAAAAATTATAATTGATTTTACAATACTCTCATTGTATTTACTAATCAAAATATCTTTTATTAAGCTTCCATCAATTTTTATAAAATCAGGTTGAAAGATATTTAATCTTTCATAATTTGAATATCCACTACCAAAATCATCAATTGATATCTTTACATGACCAACTGCTTTTATTAATTCAATAAATATTTTAATAGTTTTTAAATCTCTTACCTTCTCATCTTCAAGAAGTTCAAAGGTAATTCTACCTTTATTTGATTTCTGACTAACTAACTCAAAAAGTAAATCTCTTATTTCTAAATCTTCAATATCAAAAGAAGATAAATTTATAGAAATTTCAACTTGTTTATTTAAAGATAAAACTTTTTTAGCATTCTTTATTACTTTTTTTGTTAAATCATGATAATAACCAGACTTTTTTGCTTCTTCCATAAAAAAGAAAGGAGATATTATTTCATCTCTTTCATTTACTATTCTTAATAAAGATTCATATTTAATAATTTTATGACTTTTATTACAAACAATAGGTTGATAAAAAGATAATACATTTTCTTCATTACTTAGAGCATATTTGATTAAATTTAAAACTTTTAATTTATCTTTAGCTTCAATTTGCTTTTTTTCATGTAAACCATTTGAAAAAATCAACTTATCTTTTCTTTTTTCTATAAGCTCTCTTACACCAGTAATTGCATCATCAAATAAGTTTTCTTTTTCACTTGAAAAACTTAACAATAAATCTATTTCGTATTTATTACCCTTAAAAAATACATCTGTTTTAGCTAAATTACTAAGCAGCTTATTTAAATATATTCCCATGTGCTCACTATTAAACTGTTCATTTTTTAAAAAAGCAAAAAGTCCACTACCTAAAATATAAACTTTATTTACCTTTAAATGAGAAGGAAAAGAAGCTAATAATATTTTAGAGAATTCTTCTTCAAAATCACTTCTTTCTTTTTCAGTATAAAACTCTTTTAATATATTATAGTTATCAATTTTTGATAAAATAAGCATGGGTTCATTCATATTTTCAATATCATCAAGTAATTGTTTTTTAGGATTCATAATATCTGTAATATCATGTCTAATACCAATATATTCTATTATTTCACCTTTTGAATTTAATATAGGATCAATAACCGAATCAACATAATAAACTTCACCATTTTTATTTTTATTTTTTATTTTTCCAAACCAAGTTTGCTTTTTATCACGAATAGTATGCCAAAGATTTTCATATAATTCAGAAGATACATCTTCATGTCTTACGATACTATGATTATTTCCAATTAATTCTTCTTTTGAATATCCTGATATTTCTTCAAACTTTTTATTTGTATATGTTATAACACCTTTTAAATCAGTTTTAGAAACAATAGAACTTAAATCAACAACCTTTTTATATTGTTCTAAAAGATTTATAACTTCTTTATTTTCTCTTTCTAAAAGTATTGTTCTATATATTTTATTTATAGAATCATGTAAAGTTTTTAAATTTGTAGGTTTAATTAGATATCTATCTATATTAAGATTTATAGCATTTGTTAAGTTTTCACTATCATTAAAAGCAGTAAGTATTATAATTCTTGCATTTTCATTTATTTTTTTTATCTCTTCACACATTTCAATACCATTTAAATTTGGCATTCGTATATCAGAGATTATTATATCAGGATTAACTTCTTTATATAACTGTAAACCTTCAAGTCCGTCACTTGCTACATAAAGTTTTTTAACCCTTTTTTCTAAAAAATAAGATAACTCTTCTCTTATACTTTCTTCATCTTCAACATATAAAAGAGTTATATCAAATATAGAATTCAAACTAGTGCCTTGTAATATTTTTTTATTATTTAACAATCATACTACAAAAATATTTAAAAGTAACAATGAATTATTTTTCTAAAAGATAATCTGCTTTTGATTTTAACTTTTTTCTCTTTAGAAAACTTTTTTCTCTTTCACTAAGTGTTTCTTTTTGCTTTTTTGATTCATTTTTTTTAGTTGTTTTTTTCTTTATTTCTTCTTTTTGATTTTCTTGTTTTTTAAAAAGAGTAAGAATTAAATAAATAGAAAAAACTAAATTAAAAAGAATTATAAACCATTTTATAAAAAGTGCTAATTCTAAAAACTCTAATCTATTTTTCAATTTTAAATATTCAATTATATCGCTATAAATTGCATTTGCGAATAATGCTACTATTAAAAGAAGAGAGATTAAAAGTACTCTTTTTCTAAACTTATACAAATAGTACCAAAACAATGCAGATTTAACTTGCTTAAACATTTATAATCCTATATAAAAAAATTTAATCCAAGTGCAGCTAAAGCTACTACTAAAGATTTAGTTTTTAAGTCATCCATAATTTTTCGTTCTTCATCTGCAATAATTATTTCTAATTCATCATCACTAAAGTCATCAAAGCTTTTATGATTTTCAACCAGTCTAGCTTTCGTAGCTAAAATAGCTTTTTCCCTTACTTTTAATTTTATAGCTTCTTTAACTTGTTGGCTTTTTATCTTTGGATAATCAAAAGCTTTTGTTGTGTTTTCAGAAGCTATATTTAATAATCTACTTGATTTCTCTTTTAATTTATCTTTTATTCCCATATTAAATTCTCTTTTTTTTATTTATTTTTTTATTATAACATTTGAATATTAATGAAAAATATTATTTTACTCAAAATTCTTTTTTTAATTCACTTGCACTTTTGATAATATCTACACCAAACTTTGCTCTTAATTTTTGCATTTGATTTGTAAGTTCTCTTTTTTTTAAATCCCCTTCATATTCAAAAAGATTATAAGTATATTCATTAACTTTAGCAAAGTTTGATACAGTTATATTTAACTGTATTACACCATGTTTTGGGTGTATATCACTTTCTAAAAATAGATTTGCCATTGCTTCTTTAAAATCTGTTTCATTAAATATTCTATTTACATTAATATAGTTTTTTGATTTTACTTTATACTCATATTTTATTTTTATAGAATATGTCAAGGGATTTACATTTGCTTTTTTTACTAAAAAACACAAATACCTACTAAGTATCATAACTCTTCTTCTAAGTTCAATTCTATCAAAAATAGGATCGAAACTTCTTCCTATTCCTATGGATTTTTTTTCTCTCTCTAGGGTTAACTTTGTATCTCGTATACCACATATACGATTGTATAAATCTATTCCTGGTTTTTTCCAAGAGTAAAATAATTCTCTTTTTTTTCTAATATCTCCAAGAGTTTTTATTCCATAGCCTTTAAGCCTTTTTTGAAAAGCTTTTCCTATTCCTGGAAATTTTTCAATAGGAATATTTCTAGTAAAGTTTGAAATATGATCAACACCTACAAATTTAACGCCATCAGGCTTTGCATATTCAGTTATTAGCTTTGATAAAAACTTAGTATTTGCTATTCCTATAGATATGGGAAGTTTAAGTTCATTATATATTTTCTTTTTTAAATTATATGCAAACTCAACAATTTCATTAGAATCTATATAACCAGTAAGATCACCAAAAAATTCATCTATTGAAAACTGTTCTACTAAAGGTATTTCCTTTATAAGCAGTTTTTTTAACTTTTCAGATAAGTCGTGATATAAAGGATAGTTTGGAGGAAGCATTTTTAAATGGGGGCATAATTTTAGAGCTTCATTTACACTCATTGCAGTTTTAACTCCATAAGCTCTTGCTTCATAAGAAGATGTAGTTATGATACCTCTTATTTTTCCATTTTCATCAACAAAATAATCTTTAAAGGTTTTTTGCCCTTCATTTGTAAGAATTGTACTTACAAAGGCTCCTGAATTTGATGAGATTTTTCTAACTTCTTTTTTAGATGAAAAAATATTAAGATTACTACGTCCCCCAACTGCAACTGGAATATGCTCTAAACTACTATCAATAGTCCTATGAGCTGATACAAAGAAACAATCTAAATCTAGGTGAATAAACATAAAAGAATTATAACTAATATAAAAAACTTATATTAATTTTATTACAAATTGAAATATTTTTACATTTATAAAAAATCAATATAAAGTAACATTGATGATATATATCAATGTTACTTTAAAAATACTATTTATTCTTTGCATTCTTTTTACAATCTTTTCCAAATGGATAAAAGTTCTTTCTAATATTAAAACCTTCTGTTATGATAGAAAACAAGCTTATCCCTTCTGATTTTTCATCTAATAAGTCTTTGTATTTCATAGGTTTAGATGTAGTAATTGTAGCTTTACTAAACTGACTATTACTAGATAATAAAGACTGTTTTAATGAAGATAAATTTAAATCAATTTTTGCTATTTCTCTAAGCTCTTTTGAAAACTTATTTATATTACTAATATTAACTTCAAGTTTTGCTAACCTCTCATTCTCTTTAGAAGAAAATGAAATTAGTTTTTTAACTTTTAGTAAATAACTTACTACACCAGCTCTTCCAAAATGCCAAGATGTTCTTGAATCTGTATTAATATTACATTCAAAAGCATCTAAATAAGAAAGACTTGGTACTAATTTTTCAACTTCTACTCCTGTTGAAATGACATAACCATTTTTAGATTCACTATTTTTATATTTTCCCTCAGCTAAAGAGCTAACTTTTGCACTTGAAGAGTTATCCTTATTTGTGTTCCATTTGAAAATAAATATATCTTTTTTCTTCATTAGATTTATAAGATTAGTAGAGTTATCATTATATTCTTTTTTTAGTGCTGTTAATTGAGTATTTAATAGTTTAAGTTCTTCTTTGTAAATGGCTTTTTTTTCTTCATTTTTTTCATTTTTTTCCAAAGAGCTTTTATTATAAAAATCTACAGTTTTATCTAAAATATAATTTGCTAAAACTTCTAATTTTAATAAAGAAGACTTGATAGTAAGTAACTCATCAAAAGTTGCATTATTTTCATATACAATTTTTTGTATTCTAAAATCTTCTTTTCCTAACCATTCTTTACTCATGTCAATAAGAATAGAACTTTGAGCACCTCTTGAAGGATGTAAAAAATAAACCTCCCCTGCTTTTGTAATAGGAGATAAACCATTTACTGCCATAGATTTTATTTGAGAGCTATTTGTAAATAAAGATGAGACTTCAAACTCATTGTTAACATCAAATGATGATTCGATGATTGGATTTTTAGGAGCACATGCTGAAAACAGTAACGTTATACCAGTAATAAATATTACTTTTAAAGTTGTATTTAACATAAATAGTCCTTTTTTAATTAAGTAAAAACTATTTTTATAATTAAGTTTATTTTAATTTTATAGAATAATTGAATAGAAGCTTTCTTTTAAAACTCTTTATGATAATATCACAATAAAAAAGGATATATCATAGCTACTTGTAAAAACTGTAAGAGAGAAATTGAAGCAAAAAAAAGACAATGTCCCTATTGTGGTATATTAAATCCAACTGTAACTTTAAAAGATATATTTATAGCATTAGCTTTAGTTTTAGCAGTAATGACAGTAGTTACATTCTTTATAAAATAACTACTTCGCTACTTTATTAATATCTGATTCAATTGAATTTTCTAAAGAATCCCTTTTAAGTTCATAAAATTTAAATATATCCATAACTCTTTCAAGTTCTTCAATATCATATTTGTTATCAACTGGTTCTTTTAAATTTAGCACATTTTTAACTATATCTTTTTCATAATCACTCAAAGTAGAAATATCGCCATTATTCTCTTTTAATTTTTCTAATATTTTCTTTGTTTTTTCATCATCTTCATTTAAAAGTAAAGCTACAATCAAAGAAAAAACATCATTTAGTTGAGAAGATAAATCATCTAAATCCAAAGAACTTTTTTCTTCACTTAAAGCTTTGTTTCTAACAACATCTTCAATTTTCAAAGAGTTTACATGAGCTAAAAGAAGCTCTTCTTTTGTTATATTCTCATTTGTACTATATGCTTCATTTAAATCAATTTTTGAATCAAAATCTTTATTGATTGATAAAGTCATATTTAATTCATCTGCGATAGAATGTGCACGATTACCACTTCTGTACATACTTGTATACTCATCATCTTCTTTAGTGTTTAAATATGTTTTACTTATAGTTTCATCAACATCTACTGATAAATCACTACTATTATTTACAGCAATTCTTAGATTTACTTCAAAGTTATTTTTTGTTTGATTGTATTCATCTAAAGACAATAAACCATCATTATTTTTATCTGCTTCAAAAAAGTTTCTCTTATATGCAATATCTTCAAACCAACTAGCAACATAACTTTCTGCTTTATTATCTAGTGTTACAATTCCATCTGTACTTCTATAAATATCATCTTTACCAAAATAATCTTCTAACTTAGAAATAATATCATTATCTAAAGATACAGCTACCATTTTACCATCAACAGGATTTTCAAAAGTAGTAACTGTATTATTTTCATCGTTATCAATAGCTTGATAAGATATATTTTCACTCTTCTTTCCATTATTTAAAAGATCAGCAAAATTTAATGCTTGTTCTTCTAACTCTTTTTCATTTCTATCTTTTGATTCTACTTGTGTAGACTCAAAAGCAATACTATTATCAACAGATATATCTATATTCATAATAACTCTTTTATTAATATTTGAATAATTCTAGCTAAAAATATATAAATTATCTTCTAAAGTTTAAGTTATTATAAGTAATACCATTTTACTCTAAATTTAAATCACCTTTATATTTTATTGGAAAATCAGGTGAGTTTAGTTGTAATTCATAGCCTTTTTTTATTGTTTCGTTTGGGATTTTCCATTCTTTTTGAAGTATGTTTAAAACTGAACGTTCTGTATATTTATTTCCTATTAAGGCTATTGCATAAGCTGAAGCTTTTACATTGTCTTTTAATTCTAAATAATATAAATGAGCAATATTATGAAAAGCAATTAAATTTTTATTTTTTATAGCCTGTTTATACCAAGTTTCAGATTTTTTTAAATCTATGATTTTTTCATTATAAATAAGTCCTAAATTATTCATTGCTTTATTATTATTCTTTTTTGCAGACTCTTCATACCATTTTATTGCCATATCATAATTTTTTAAATTTTCATATATTTTCCCTATTTGAAACAACGCCTCATCACTACCAAGCTCAATAGCATTTTCACACCATTTAATAGCTTCTTTATACTCTTTTTTCATTTGATAGGCATAACACATATAGTTTGAGTTTTCACCCATTGGTTTCATTGAGTTTGAGTATTTAAACCATTCTATAGCTTTATCATAATCTTTTAACTCTTCACTATAGGCATACCCTATTTTTGTGGCTGGGATTGGATCTTTTTTTGCTCTGTGCCAATTTTTGTAACTTTCCCAAATTTTTTTACCTCCAGATTCATCCCATTCTGGCATAGGTAAAGAAGCTTTGTATTTTACTTCCTCTTTTTTTTGAATAGGCTCACAAGCTGTAAATATAAAGGCACTTATACTTACTAAAACTATTTTTACTATATTTTTTATCATTATATTTTCCCTTTTAATAATTCTTTATCTTTTATAGAAAAACTTATCTGTTTTAGTTCTTCTATATCTATTCTACAATTTGGTGTTATTTTATCTACATCTTTAAACTCTACTTCATACTTAAACTCTATTTGTGAAGATATTACTACTATATATGATTTATGGTTTTGTTTTTTTATATTATGGCTAAATTGATTTAAGTGGATATATGGTGTTTCTTTTGGGAAAAAGTCAAATGTATAATAATCTTTTTCTTCTATTAAATGTGCTAATTTAAATTCTAAATACTCATCCCCATAAGCAGAAAAGAATAGTTTAAACTCTTTATCTTCTGCTAGTATTTTTGGAATCTTTAAAGCCCTTTGAACATAAAAGCTTATTTCCATTCCACTTACTGTTCTTACTCTTTGATGTGAATTAAACTCTGTTTCTTCTAACTTATATCCAAACAATGAAGATTTAAAAAAACTTAACTCATTTTTTAAACTTGTATCAAAGTATTTCTCATTTCCTTTATAGTTCTCTCCTATAAATTTTACTAATCTTTTTGGATTATTAAAACCATCACCTGATATTGCTTTTAGCTCTTTTTTTTCATTTGTTATTTCAAATAAATATGGGGCTTGATATTTTTTTTCTTGCTGTCCTTCTCTAAGAGTCTCCCAAATAGAAAGAGTAGACATACTTATATTTTTGCTACTTAAAGTTTTATACAATAAAGATTTCTTTAAATACTTTTCTATATCACTATCTATTATATAATGTGAAAAAAACAACCAAATTAATTCTACTATTAATAAATATGCAAAAGACAATGATATCAATAAGTATATACTCAATGTTGTTTTCATTGCAGCTATTATACTTGCATCATAATCTTCATTTGAATATAGTTTTGCTACTTCATAAGTCCCTGTTATTGCCATCAAAGGTACACCTATTTTTGAAGCTAGTGTTGAGGCTTTTTTACTTATATTTTGTACTCTTTTATCTTGAACTATTTTATCAAGTATCTTTTTTGTATTTTTTATACTTTTAGTTCTTTGAGCTTCTTTTAATATCTCTTGACTTATTACTTTTGTGATATTTGATATATCGGTTACTGCATTCATTGTATTACTAAAGTTTTTATCTTTATTATAAACATACAAACCTAAAGTTATAAAAGCTATTAAAGTTGAAGTTATGCGTAATTGGTTTTTTTGTTCTATAAGTTTATTTAGGAAATTTTCTAGTGCTTTATATTCCTCTGAAATTCTTCCAGTTTTCATCTTCTCTAAAATATCAAGTACATTAGAACTAAACCCATTTATTGTATATAAGGTTTGGCTCATTGTTTCTATCAAGGCTTTTGTTTTAAACTCTTCATCAAATAGATGATCATTTATATCTTCTAATTTTATAAAATAACTTTCTGTTTGTTTCTTCTCATATTTTTTTAAAAAACTTTGAGCTTTATTCTTTATTTCTTTCTCTTCTAAATATGCATAACTTATTTGTTTTATTTGCATTTCTAAATATACTTCTGAAATAGTATAATTCTCAAGTAATTTATCTTTTATTTCATCATCTAAGGATATTCTTATATCTGTGAGGTTTACCATAAATTCATATATATGATTTAATTCTTTTCTAAATACATTTATCTTTTCATTCTCTTCATCTATTCCTATTCTTGGAGCACTTAATAAATATATCATATTCATACTTGTTATTACATAGGATAACTTATCTTTTACTTTTATTTCTTCATATATTTTTAAAAGCTCTTTTAATTTATCATTTTCAAGTTTTTGCTGTATTTCTTTTATTAGAGTACTTGGTCTTTTTGAGCTTTTTTCTTTATATAGTTCTTCTTTTCCTACATATAAAAATTTTGATTTAACTTTTAAATTACTATCTTTTTGTTCAAAAGAATATATTTTTTTTGAGGTGTCTAAATATGCATACTCTTCTAATAGTACATCTTTCTTTTCTATTATTCCCCTATAGCTATCCATTTGTGATTCTAGTTGTTTCTCTATATCTCTTACATTATTGCTTCCTACATTTGGAAGGGGTGTCATTTTTTTTATTAAAAAATACAACTCTTTTCTTAGGCTTTCTAGTCTTCCAAAGTTACTACTTTCTTGTAGCTTTTTTTCATAACTATTTGTAAAAAATATTGAAAACATTATATATGATATAAGTATTCTTGGGTCATCTTGAATTTTTATAAACTCTATATTTGTTCCATAAAAACTCAACTGTCTATAAATTTGACTTCTTTTTAATTGTTTTTTCTTTATTGAAGAGTTTGTATATATATAATAGTTTTTTGTTTCAAAGCCATATTTATCTACATAATCTATGATTACATCTTTTAAACAATCTGTATTTAGGTATGATATTTGTTCTACATAACTTTTTGCTATTTTAAAATTTTTATCATTTAAAAAGTTTGCTAAATTATTTTCTTTTATTAGAATATCTATAAATATTGAATCACTTAAAAGAAGTATTATTAATTCTTGATATATATCTTTTAATTTTTTAGCTTCTTTTTTTTGTTTTTCATCTATATAAAATATATCAACCATATTCGCTATTGTATATGTATATAAGTTTTGTTTTTTTACATCTTCTATTATTGAATGATTATGTGCATAAGCTAATTTATAGTTTTTATAATACTCTTCATACATATCTTCTATTTCTGCTAAGATATCTTCTATTATACAAAGTACATTTATTCTTTTTAATTTTCCTTCTTTATTTGGTACAAACTTCTTTTGTATTTCTAACTCTTTTTTACTTATACTTCTTTGATCTATTCCTTTTATATCTTTTATATAAAAAGCTTTTTCTTTATTTCCTTCTTTTGGGTTTATACTTAATTTTTGAAGTTTTTTTATATCTTTTTCTTCTTCTAATTTAACATTACTATATGATATATCTATTTTTGTATCTTCATATATTGGTATATAATCATATTTTACTTTGCTTTTACTATCTTCAAAGTAGATATCTTTTAAGCTCTCATTATAAAAAGAGCCTTTACTTAGTATTTTATATTCTTTGATTTTATTATTTTGTTTTATATATAGGTATGCAAAGGTATGAACATAAATATTATCTTTTATATCTAAAGGTTCATTTTTTGTGATATATTTCTCATCTGTTTTTCTAAAGGCTCTTGTTGGTCTTAAAGGTTTATATTTATTTTGGCTTTGTCTTAAAAAATATAAAGCATATTTTTCTTTTTCTATTAGTTTTTTTGCTTCTTTTTGCTTTATTGGGCTTATTTCTTCTTTTTGGATTACTTGATTTTCTAAAGAGGGGGGAGTTGATATTTTAGATTGTGTTTGTCCTGGGTTATTTAGGATTACTGCTCTTCCTTTATCTGTTTTAAATCCTATTGTATCAAGGAGGTATGTTTTTCCTGATGCTGATACATTTGTTTGTGTTCCTGCTGTTGAGATGGCAACTACTTTTGTACAAGGGTTTGCATTGGGACTTCTTGGGCAGGCTACTGGGGCATTTAGTAAATCTTCTAAATATAGTGGTTTCTTTCCACCTATTGTATAATTTTCTACACTTGATGTTAGTGTTACTTTACCTCCACAAGCGCAAGTTATTACTCCTTCTTCTACTACATTATATTCATTTGACATAATAAACCTATTTATTTTTTGGCTTATGTTACTTTAAAATAATTTAAAAAGAAATTAAATAGTATTTTTTTTGTTGCTTTTTTTCTATTTTTTAATCATAGCATATAAAAATCCAACTGCTAAACCTATAAAGTGTGCGTACCAAGCAATAGGAAGACCTATCAGTAGTGGTGCAACTGAGATTAGTAAAACCCAAGTTATAATACCACTTCTTTGAGCCTTGTCCCAAAAAGCAACATAGCCCAATATTGCACAAATAGCACCTGAAGCTCCTACTAAATTTACATAATTATCTAAATAATAAATATACGCAAAAGAGATTAAAGATGTAGTAATACCACAAATAAAATATAAAAGTAAAAACTCTTTAGCTCCCCTTGAACGCTCAATTAGACTTCCAAACTGATAAAGTACAAACATATTCATAGCAAGATGAAAAACACCTCCATGTGCAAACATTGTGCTTAAAGGTTGCCACCAAAAATCATAAACTCTAAAATACATATTTAAACCAAATAATAAACTTCCATCATTTATACTTTCTTGAATTATATACATCAAGATTGTTATTGCTATTACTATATTTGTTGCTGTAAAATTTGATTGATTATAACTTCTTAACATTGTTTTTATATACCTTTATTGAACAATCTATTCTATTTAATATTTCTTTATCATCATACAATCTAAAGTCTGTAAATATCTTGAATATCTCTTTTTCATCAGCTTTAAAAGTTGTAAGTATTGAACCTGAGTAAAATTGTTTTCTTTTTATTTTATCATCTACACTATTTTTTTCAATTAATTTATACTCAATCGAAAGATACTTCTTAATATCTTTTTTAGGTGCTCGTCCAACTGCTTGAATATATAAATCATTTAGTTTTTCTAAACTTATTAAAGTCTTTGTATTAGATGATTTTGCTTTTTTATAACTTCCATTTAATCTATAATAACCTTTTCTTAAAGCCTTTAGAGATTCATTTAAAAGTTCTTGATTATATACTTTGTATTTAGTAAGTGTGATTTCTTCACAAGATAAGGGGATTACTTTTTCTTTTGTTATTTCAGGTTCATTAACTATATATTTTACATATAAAGTTAATGTAACTGAAATGATTATGATTGAGGCAAGAGTAAAAAAGTTGTTTATTACTTGGCTTTGCCTCAAATTTCGCATAATATTTTCTTTATACTAAAGCCTCTTTTAATACATCTTCAATAGTATTAACAGCTTTTATTTCCATAGCATTTTTAACCTCAGCAGGAATATCTTCTAAGTCTCTTTCATAATTTTTCTTAGGAATTAAAGCTTTAGTCATTTTAGCTTTATAAGCAGCTATTAACTTCTCTTTTAAGCCTCCAATTGGTAAAACCTTTCCTGAAAGTGTAAGCTCTCCTGTCATAGCAACATCTGATTTTATTTCTCTATTACTTAAAATAGATGCAATAGTTAAAGCCATAGTAATACCAGCACTAGGGCCATCTTTTGGAGTAGCACCTTCTGGAATATGTAAGTGAATATCATATCTTTTATAAACTTCACTAGCATCAACTTTTAGTTTTTCTTCTTTTTCTTTAAATGTTTTAGGAATTATTTCATCATCAATCTTTAAAACACCATTATCAATAAGTACTTTTACTACTGAATAAGAAATTCTTGATGATTCTTTCATAACATCACCTAAGTTTCCAGTTACAGATAAAATTCCCTTACCTTTTAACTTAATAGCTTCTGTTTTTAAAACATCACCACCTACAGAGGTCCAAGCAAGACCATTTGCTATACCAACAGCATTTTTCTTATCAGCTGGATCTATTTCAAAAATAGGATTATCTAAATAAGATTTCAGATTTTTAGTAGATATAGAAACTTTTGTAGTTTTTTCATCACTTAAAATCTTTTTAGCTGCTTTTCTAAATAGTTTTGAAAAAACCCTTCTTAAATTTCTAACTCCAGCTTCTCTAGTATACTTAGAGATGATAGCTTCAATTGTAGGTTTTGATAAAGAAATTTCACTTTTATTTAATCCATGCTTATCTAATTCTTGAGGAATTAAATAATCCTTTGCGATATGATACTTTTCATTTGGAGTATAAGAAGAAATTTCAATAAACTCCATTCTATCTCTTAGTGCAGCAGGGATTCTTCTTACATCATTTGCAGTTGATACAAAAATAATTTGAGATAAATCAATAGCAAAGTTTAAATATAAATCTCTAAATTCATGATTTTGCTCTGGATCCAAAACTTCTAGCATTACAGCAGTAGGGTCACCTCTGTGATTTGCACCAAGTTTATCAATTTCATCTAAAACCATTACAGGATTCATTTTTTTAGCATCAATTAAACCTTTTACTAATCTTCCTGGCATAGCACCCACATAAGTTCTTCTATGTCCTCTTAGTTCGTTTACATCTTCCATTCCACCCAATGCTACTCTTACAAGTGGTCTTTGAAGTGCTTTTGAAATTGAGTTTGCTAAAGATGTTTTACCAACACCAGGAGGTCCTACAAAACATAATACAGTACCTTTAGCTTTTAAATCTTCAACTTTTCTTTGCTCTAAAAGTTGCTTAACTGCAAAATATTCTAAGATTCTTTCTTTTGCTTTTTCTAAAGAATAATGATCTTTATTTAATTGTTTTTCTACATTATTAACAGAAATTTTTTCATCTGAATACTGTCCAAAAGGAATATCTAATACTTGTTCAATATAAGTTTGTAAAAGAGATGCATCAGGTGAGTCTTGGTGCATTCTTGAAAGCTTCTCTATTTGTTTTTTAGTCTCTTTATATCCATCTTTTGGCATAAAAGGTTTAAGTTTTTTAAGTTTTTTACCATAAGATTTAATTTCTTCATCTTTTTTATTATCAGTACCAAGCTCTTTTTGAATAGCTTTAATTTGTTCTTTTAAAAAGTAATCTTTATGAGTTTTTTCAATTTTTGTATTTACTTTTTGAGTTATTTCTTTTTGAATTTTAAAAGACTCTATCTCTTTTTTAATAACTTCAATAATATCTAATAGTCTTTGTTCAACATCTGTTTGAGAGAAAAGTTTATATGCGTCTTCTTTTTTAACTTTTAAAACAGATGAAATTAAATCTGCAATTCTTGTTGCATCATCATTTTCTTCTATTGTCTTAATTAAATCAGCAGGAAATTTTGAGTTTAATCTTGAAAGTTTTTTAACATGCTCAATTAAAACAGAAATTACAGATTTAACATTTTCACTATTAAAATCTTTACTTTCTAAAATATCAACTTCACATCTAATAGGATTAGCATCATCAAAATCAGTAATTTTACCCTTAGCTAAACCTTGGAAAAGCACTTTTATTTTACCATCAGGTAAAGCTACTTTTCTCATAATATTCCCAACAACACCTACATCATAAAAAGACTCATTTGCTCTTTTACCTTCTTTTCCATGCTTAGATACAGCAACAATAACTAATTTATTTTCTTCAATTGCTTGTTCAACAGCACTTATATTTTCATCACTATCTAAAAAAAGCGGAGCAATCATAAAAGGGTATAAAAAAATCTCATCTTCTATTATTAGTGGTATTCTTTGTGGAAAGTTATCATAATTTTCTAGTTCCATATATTTACTCCTAAATTCTTATATAATTATTCAAAAATCGATCTATAAAATGGTACTTCTATAGGTTTAATTTCATCTGGTTTAATCCATGATTCTTTAACTCTATCACTATAAATTTGAGCTGCTTTTTCTTTACCTTTTTTCTTATAAAGTTTAGCTATCTCTTCATCTAAAAGTGCTTTTGCCATGTATAATCTTGCATTCATTGTATCAACAAGAGGCATATAAGGAGAAGAGCTATATCTTATTTTATATTCTTTAATATCATTTAAAGTATCTTCAATAAGTTTTTGATCTCTCATTTGATATTTGAAACCTAAAAAGTTAGCTTTAATTTTTAAATATCTAGCATAATCAATATTTTTACTTAATGCAAATCTTTTAATATATTCATCTAAATAGAAATTTGCTAAAGCATACTCTTCTGCATCTATATGAGCATTTACTAAAATCAACATTGCAGTGGGAATTAAAGGTGAATTTCTATGTTCACTCTCTAAAGATGTATATGTATCATCAGCTAGATCTGTATCTCCTTGCGAAATTTGAGTTGCCATTTTGTTGTACCAATAAATCGCTGGTTTATTGTACTCTGTACTTGACTTATTCTTTGAAGAACAAGCTGTAAAAATAAAAATTAAACTTGTAGCAAATAATAAAGTTTTCATTTTAAAGCTAGTTACCATATAAAATCCTTTCTTGTAAAGTTGATATTTTATCTAATACTAGCTTAGGAATTATCTGCTATAATAATAAAAATAATTAAAAAGGTATTAAAATGAAACTAACTTTAATAGGTAATGGGGTTATGGCTCAATCACTAGCAAAGGGACTTATTAAAAACCATGAAGTAGAAATTATAGGAAGAGATGAAAATAAATTAAAAGCTATTCAAGAAAAAATTCCTGGCATTACTACAAAAATTTTAAATGACCAAGAAGATATTACAGATAAAAATATTCTTTTTTGTGTAAAGCCTTATGCCTTACATAGTGTATCAGCAAGACTTGTAGGAAAGGCTAGTACACTATTTTCTATTTTAGCAGGAACAACACTTGATACTCTAAAAAAACAAATTGAAGCAAAACACTATGTAAGAACAATGCCAAATGTCGCAGCTTCTGTTCAGTTTTCAACTACAACTATAACAGGGGATAAAGAAGCTAAAAATACAGCCATTGAAGTTTTCTCATCAATAGGAAAAGCTATTTGGGTAAATACTGAAAACCAACTTGATATAGCAACTGCTATTGCAGGTTCAGGCCCTGCATATTTGGCATTGGTTGCAGAAGCTTTAGCTGATGGTGGAGTAAAAGCTGGACTTGAAAGACATACTTGTTATGAATTAGTTCAAGGTTTAATGGAAGGAACTGCTAAGCTATTAAAAGCAAATCATCCTGCAATTATAAAAGACTCTGTGATGTCACCAGGTGGTACTACTGCTGCTGGTGTAGCACAACTTGAAGAAGGAAAAGTTAGAGATTCAATGATAAAAGCTGTAAATAAAGCTTACGAAAAAGCTTGTGAACTTGGAAAAAAATAGCTTTACTATTTTAGAAACACTAATAAGTATTAGTTTACTTTTATTTGTAATAAGTGGATTTTCAAACTTCACTTATTACTCTTCTAAAAGTAATTATTTTCAAACCCTAAATACTTTAGAAAATAAATTTACAAAAAAAGACTACTCTTCTTTTTCTAAAAATATGAAAAACTTAGAAATTCAAATAAATAATAGTTTAAAAATAAATCTTAATGTAGAAAAATATGAGTACGAAGATGAAAAAATTACACTCTTTAAATATGAAATCTAGTTTTTCACTCTTTGAATTAATTTTAGTTACTTTAGTATCTTCAATCGTAATCATATATAGTTTAATTTTTATTAAAGAACTTTATGAAAATAACAATACAGAACAAACACAAGAAATACTAAAAATAGATTTACTCGCAACAAAAGCGTTTTTAGATAAAAAATCAGATTTTTACGATGATATAAAATATGAAAACGAAGTACTATTTTATAAAGACTCTATATTACTAGAAAATGTTACGAATTTTAGGATTGAAAAAGAGAAAAACTTTATAGAAATAAATCTAAGCTTAGAAAATAAAATTTCTATTTTATGGGTATTTAAAATATGAAGAAGTCATATATTTTACTTTTAAGTATTATTTTAATAACTCTTTTTTCATATTTAAGTATACAAATTGCGACAACAAAATCAATAGAAAATGAAAATGAGATAAATCAATACTTATATATCCAAGCTAAAAACCACAAAGAGTTTTTAAAAGAATATATAAATAGTTTAAGTAATTTAGAAACTATTGAGCATTTAAAAATAAAAGATGATTTTTTTGAGATTGAAGCATTTATAAAAAAACAAGCAACAAACTTTCATATACAAATATATGTAAAATCAAAATATTATAATATATCTGTATATGAAGAATTTATAAAAAGTATTTAGATGATAACATCTAAAACTTTTTTAGCTAAGCTTAAAGCCTTACTTCTGTGAGAAAATGATTTTTTAACTTCATGAGGTAACTCTCCTAAAGTTTTTTCATATCCTTTTGGAATAAATAAAGGATCATATCCAAAACCTTCACTTCCAATTTGTTCATCAATAACCTCTCCATGCATCCATCCATGAACTGTTTCAATTTCACCTTTATAAACCATTGCTATACAAGCTGTATAATAAGCAGGTGTTCTTTTTATATTTTTTTCTTTTAAATTATTTATTAGTTTTTCATTGTTTTCATTATCACTTGCATTTTCACCTGCATATCTAGCAGAATAAATACCTGGTTCATTATTTAATACAGGTACAGTAAGTCCAGAATCATCAGAAATTACAATATGATTTTTATAACCTTTGCTTTCTAACTCATCATAAATCACTTTTGCTTTTTTAATTGCATTGCCTTTAAAAGTATCTTTATCTTCAACAATTTCTATATCACCTAAAATATCTTTATATGCAACAACTTCATCATTTGGCATTAATTTACCAATTTCTTTTATCTTTCCTTTATTACCTGAAGCTAAAACTATTTTCACTACTTTTCCTTTAAACAAACTATTATCTTAAGTATTAATTATATATAATCACAAGAAATTATAATATGTTTAGGATTACAAATGATTAAATCGGTTTTACCACTTAGTTTAATTATAGCCCTAAGATTTTTAGGGTTATTTTTAGTTTTACCAGTAATATCTGTATACGCTATAAATTTAGAAGGAGCAACAACTACACTTGTAGGTATTGTTGTTGGTGGTTATGCACTAACGCAAATGCTATTTCAAGTTCCATTTGGAATTATAAGTGACAAGCTTGGAAGAAAAGGTACTATTGTTATGGGACTTATTCTTTTTGCTTTAGGTTCACTAATTTGTGCAACATCTTCAGATATTTATAGTTTAATGTTAGGAAGATTTTTACAAGGTGCAGGAGCTATTGGAGCAGTAGTTACGGCAATGATTAGTGATTTAGTAAAAGAAGAACAAAGACCAAAAGCAATGGCCACTATGGGTATGTTTATTGGTATTTCATTTGCAGTATCAATGCTTGCAGGCCCTACTTTAGGTTCAGCTTTAGGAGTTGAGTCTTTATTTTATATTACTATGGTTTTAGCTTTAGGTTCTATTTTTGTTTTACTAAAAATGGTTCCCAACCCTCCACATATTACTCATACATACAATGGAAAAACAAAGTTAAGTTCTGTACTTTTAAATGCAAATTTAGTAAAAATGAATATCACAAACTTTTTACAAAAAGGTTTAATGACTTTTGCATTTATGATTATTCCTATGGTTTTATTAAGATCTTATGAATGGCAAATGTCTGATTTATGGCAAGTTTATTTACCTGCTATGATTTTTGGATTTTTAGCAATGGCACCTGCTGCTATTATTGCTGAGAAAAAAGGAAAATTTAAAGAGATTCTTGTAATAGGTATAGCTTTATTTGGTATTTCTTACTTAGTTATTGGATTAAGTAGCTCAACTTTTGTATTTATTATTGGTGTTGTTTTATTCTTTATTGGATTTAATATGCATGAACCTATTATGCAATCACTTGCTACTAAATTTGCTAAAGTTCACCAAAGAGGTTTAGTTTTAGGTATTTTTAATTCATTTGGTTATTTAGGTACTTTCTTAGGTGGATTACTTGGAGGGATGTTCTTTGAAAATGCTTCTTTAAGTGCAATTGTAATTGCTATTGCTATTATCTGTGCTTTATGGGCAATTTTAATCATAACAATGCCAAATCCTACAAAGAAAAAATTTGTTTATCTTCCAATAGATGAATACAATTTAGATAAAAAAGAGAATTTAGAACATGAAGGTATTGATGAGTGGTACTTAAACAATACAGAAAAAATCATTGCTATTAAATATAATGATGAAAAAATTGATGAAGAATCAATAAAAGCTCTTTTAAAATAACCTTTTAAAGATATATACAATAAAATAAAACAAAAAGGAGATGAGTTTTGAAAAAAGTTTTACTTTACAGTTTCATAACTCTCTTCTTTGTTTTTATAATTAACTCTATTGCTAGTTCAACACAGTTTATAAGTAACTCTAAACTTAAGCAAGTAAAAACAAAATATGGTAACAAAGCCCTTAAAAGAGTTGAGCTTTGGGATCAAATGCTTCAAAAAAACCAAAATCAAAAAATACTTTATAAACTTAAAAATGTAAATGATTTTTTTAATCAAATAAAGTATAAAACAGATCCTGTACATTGGAGAAAAAAAGATTATTGGGCAACACCATTTGAATTTATGGGTACAGGTGCTGGAGATTGTGAAGATTTTGCCATCGCTAAATACTTTAGTTTAAGAAAACTTGGTGTTCCAGAAGAAAAACTTAGAATTACTTATGTTATCTATCAAAAAAGAAACAGTAAATATGACCAAGCTCACATGGTTTTAACATATTATCATAAACCAGGTGCAACACCTATTGTATTAGATAATATTAATAAAAAACTAAAATTAGCTTCAAAAAGAAAAGATTTAAAGCCTATTTACAGTTTTAACGCAAGTGGCTTATGGCAAGCAAAAAATAAAGGTTCTGTAAAAATGGGACGAAACAATCTAAAAGCTTGGAAAAGCTTAATGAGTAGAATTTAAAAAAGGAAAAACTATGTCTTTATCAAAACAGTTGTATATTATAATCGCCTTTATCTTTTTTATGATATTTTTTGGTAACTTTATTATAAGTGTAAACAATACTAAAGAGTATTTACAAAGTGAATCTATCACAAAAGCACAAGATACTGCAACATCTTTAGGAATGACATTAAAACCTCTAGTTCATGATAAACAAAGCGTTGAGATTAAAACAATTATTAATGCCATAGCAAATAGAGGCTTTTATAAGGAAATAAGACTTGAAGATGCTAACTTCACAATAAACCAAACACAACTTATTGAAGCTTCATCAGACTTAGATAATCTAAATTGGAAAATAAAAAGCATAAGTGTTGATAAAGAATTTGGAAAAATACAAGAGCTTTCATCTGATTTAGAAATATCTCAAGCGTTATCTCAACTAGAAAATGTAGAAACGAATGAAGAATCAGATTTTACTCTTGAAGAAAAAAGATATTCATTTATTCCTACAGCTGAATATAAAGACGGAGGAAATATAACTTTTAATTTTACTGTTACAAATGAAAAGGGACAAACAATAGACACTTTTGCTAACCTTACAATAAATAAAGTTATTGCACAAGTACAAAGAGATGAAAAGTTTGATTATGTTCCAACTTGGTTTTTAAAACTAATATCTATTAACCTAGAAGAACAATATAGTGAAATTTCTGATGGTTGGAAAACCACAGCTATTATTTATGTAAGTGCAAATGCAGGAGAAGCTTATGCGAAACTATATGAACAGTTTAAAGGTGCTATTATTTATGCTCTTGTTGCATTTTTAGTTTCAATGCTTATTTTATTTATATTTGTTCAATATTTATTAAAACCTCTTAAAAAGATTGAGAAATTAGCACAATCAATTGCTATTGGTAAATTTGATACTATCAAAGAGCTTCCTTGGACAACTGAAATAAAAAATGTAGCAATATCAATGAATGAAATGTCTACAAAAATAGAAGCTATTATTAATAAATTGAATAAAAATTTAGAATCAATTACAAAAAAATTATCAAAAGATGAAGTAACTTCTTTAGAATTAAAACAAAGTTTTGAAACTGATATGAAAAGTATGTTTATTCACAAAGATGATGGTTACGTTTTTGTAATTAAAATATTTGATTTAGCTACTTTTGCTAAATCTCATACAAATCAAGAAGTTAATACTTTTATAAAAAAGTTTGCTACTATTTTAAAAACAACAAAATTAGAAAATAAAAAATGCACTTCAAAAGCTTATAGATTTTTTGGTTCAGAGTTTGCGATGATTGGGACAAACTTCTCTTATGATGATGCTGTTTTATTTACAAAAAAGCTAAAAGAAAATTTTGAAAAATTATCATTTGAATACAATAAAAAAGATATTGTTCATATAGGAGCAACTCCATTTAATCAAATAGGAACAATTCCTGAAATGCTTCAAGCAGCGAATGAAGCCTATGAAAAAGCTACAATAATTGGCTCTAATGAAGCTTATATCAGAGATAAAAATGACTTATCAAGAGATATGGAATCATGGAGAGAATTAATCTTTGATATTATTGAAAATTCAAAGTTTGACGTAAAATATATCTCAGATGCAAAAAGTCTTTCTTGCATAAAAACAGAAAATGAAGAACCAAAGATTTTAATGCAAGAAGCCTTTACTAGTGCAAAAGACAAAAATAATAATGATATTCCAATAGGAACTTTTGTATCAATTGCCGAAAGATATGAGAAAATTATGCAATTTGATATGAATGTTATTGAAAAAGTAATAAACTATATCATAATAAATAGTATTAAACATGAAATTTCTGTTAACTTATCATTAGAATCTATAAACAACACAGCCTTCATAGCTTGGCTTGAAAAAACACTTTTAAAACATAAAAATATAGCAAATCAACTTGTATTTTCTATTACAGCTTATGCAGCAGCAAAAGATGTGAATAAGTTTAAATTTTTTGCAGATGAGATTCATAAATCAGGAGCAAAAATCATTATAAAAAGATTTGAAACTAAATTTATTCCTCTTGATAATATCAAAGATTTTAATTTAGATTATATTAGATTAGCAAGAGAC
Source organism: Arcobacter sp. YIC-80 (assembly GCF_044841725.1). Lineage (NCBI taxonomy): Bacteria > Pseudomonadati > Campylobacterota > Epsilonproteobacteria > Campylobacterales > Arcobacteraceae > Arcobacter > Arcobacter sp. YIC-80. Next base: position 133,988 of record NZ_JBJBSI010000005.1, read on the forward strand.
TATACAAATAATATATGTAATGATGTATCAAAACAAAGTTTTGTAGAAGCAATATCTGAACTGTCATCACTATTAAATATAAAAGTATTTGCAGAAAATGTAAAAGATGAAGAAGACTTAAAAACTATAGAAAAATATAATCTTTATGGGGCAAGTAGATAATTTTATCTACTTAGCTTAAAAGAAGAAAAAGACGTTAATACTAGATTAATAAACCTATAATATAATTCTTTTTTATTAGATAAAAAGGTTATAAATGTTTGATAAACTATTAAAATTCTTTGTAAATAACTCAAGAGTAAACTATACTTTATTTATTTTAGTTTTTGCCATTGGAATTTGGTCTTATAATAAAACTGCAAAAGAAATTTTTCCCAGCTTTGAACTTGATATGATTTCAATAAGAGGATCTTACATAGGTGCTTCTGTTGATATTTTAGATAAAATGGCTGTTGCTGAAATTGAAGATAATCTTAAAAACCTTGATAGTGTTGATACTATGACTACAATAATATCACCAGGTCGTTTTTCTATTATTTTAGAATTAAAAAAAGGTAAAAATAAATACAACGAAGCTGATAAAATTAAAGATACTATCACATTAGTTAAATCCAACCTACCCTCTGATATGGATGAACCCAGTGTAAATGTACTTGAAAGAAGTCGTTCTGTACTTGATATTTCACTTACTTCTTCAAAATATAGTACAGATGAGTTAAAACCTTTTGCAGATGAATTAAAAAGTAAAATTTTAAATATTGAAGGTGTTAATGATATTACAATTTATGGAGATTCTGATAAATACTTTGAAGTTTTATTAAATGATAAAAAAATCGAAGCTTTAGGCTTAAACAAAAATGAAATATTTAATGCCATATCAACATTATCATATATTTTTCCAGTTGGGAAAATAGAAGATCCTAAAAAACATTATTATGTATCGACTAACAATGGTGCAAAAAATGCAGTTGATTTTGGAAATACTCTTATAAAAGTAAGTAATAAAAATATATATGTAAAAGATATAGCAACTATATCAAAAAAGTATGAAGACGCCTCTACTCTTTATTCATTTAATGGGAAAAATGCCCTATCTTTAGCTATAGAACAAAGTGAAAGTGCTGATGCACTAACTATTGTAAAAGAAATAAAAAAACTACTTTCAAATTTAGAGAAACAAAATTCAGATATAAATATAAGTATTGCAGATGATAATAGTGAGAGAATAGCAGATAGATTAAATATTGTAGTATCTAATATTCTTTTAGGAATTATTCTTATTACTATTTTAGTGATGATTCTAATTAACTTTAGAATGTCAATTATTATAGCAATAGGTATTCCTACATCTTTTGTAATTGCAGCTATTTATATGTATTTTAGTGGTTATACAATTAATATGATATCTTTAGTAGGAGTTTTAATTGCTATTGGTATTGTAGTTGATGATGCTATTGTTGTAAGTGAAAATATACAACAACACATAGAAGAAGGACACCTTCCAAAACAAGCAGCTATTATGGGTGCTAGTGAAATGGTAAAACCTGTTACTATTGCTTCATTAACTACTCTATTTTCTTTTTTGCCTGTACTTATGATTAGTGGTACAATGGGAGAAGTTATGAAGTTAATTCCTATTGCACTTAGTGCTTTAGTTGTAGCTTCATTAATTGAATCTTTTATTTTCTTACCAATTCATGCCGCACATACTTTAAAAAATGGTGCAAAAGTTACTTCTTGGGAAAAAGCAAATAAGGTTTATAGTGCTATTATTCACTTTTTTATGAACTGGAAAAAAACTTTTTTAACTATATTTATCATAATGGTACCTCTTTTTACTTATTATGAATTTACTAGTTCGAAATTCCAATTATTTCCTAAATTTGATGCTTCGGATGTAAAAATAACACTTAAAGCTAACTCAAATACAAGTCTTGAAGAAGCTTTTGAAATTGTTCAAAAAATTGAGCAAGAATTTATGAAAAAAGAAAAAGAGTTTTCAATAAAAAGTATAGATTCAGTTGCTGGATTTAGAAGAGATGTAGGAGGAAATACTGAGAATTTTCCTTATGTTATGTATATGACTATCGAGCTTAAAAAACTAAAACCTGCAAATATTTTAGATAAATATGTAACTCCAAATCTTAGCTTTTATTATGATGAAGAGGGTAGAGAAAGAACTGAAAAATCTAAACAAATAGCTAGTAAAATTAAAAAATTTATTGAAAAGAAAAAATTTAAAGAATACTACAACTTAGAAGAAATTTCTGTTTTAGAAAGAAAAGTAGGCCCTGTAAAATCAGATATAAAAATTGGTCTAGTTTCAAATAACAACCAAAAAATCATAAAAACAATTGAAAGTTTACATGAAGAAATAAATAACCTTGAAGGAATAAAATCAGTATCAAATTCTTTAAAATTTGGAATAGATGAAATAAAACTAAAAGTAAACAACTATGGAGAATCATTAGGACTTAGTGAATCTTTTATAGGTTCATATCTTTCAAACTTGTATTTACTAAAGAAAAAAGGTGTTTCTTTTGATGAAAAAGAAATGCTTGACATAAAAATAAAATCTAAAAATAAAGATGATTTTGAAAGTTTTAAAAACTCTCAAATACCTTTAAATGATGGAACTTATGTATTATTGCATGAAGTTGTAGAAATAAATACAATAAGGGCTTTTGAACAACTTATAAAAGATCAAGGTGAAAAAAACTTTTACATTTATGCAAATGTAGATCCAGATGTTATCACAGCAACAGAAGTGCTTGACAAAATACAACCTACATTAGATAAAATAGAAGAAAATGGTATCAGAGTAATACTAAAAGGTGAAGCAGAAAAGAAGAAAAACCTTAAAAATGATATGTTATTAGCAACTGCCTTAGCTTTAATCTTAATCATGCTTTCAATGCTTTATTTATTTAACTCATTTAGGGAAACTTTTATAGTTATGAGTATTATTCCTTTCTCAATTTTAGGAGTTTTATTAGGACATAAAATCATGGGATTAAATTTGTCAATGCCATCTATGATTGGAGCTTTAGGATTAGCAGGGGTTGTAATTAATGATGGTATTATTATGATGACATATCTTAAAAAAGCAAAAACTTTAGATGAAATTTTCCAAAGAGCAACAAAAAGATTTAGACCAATTATTATTACAACTATTACAACACTTATTGGAATGAGTTCTCTTATTTTCTTCCCAACAGGTCAAGCAGTAATTTTTCAACCCATAGCTATTGCTTTAGGTTTTGGTTTAGCTTGGGGAACAATATTAAATCTAATATATTTACCTGTACTTTATACAATCACTCATAAGCTAAGAAAAAACAAGAGTTAATTCTCTTGTTTTAAATTAATTATAAATTTTAAACCAGTAAGTTCTTTATTTCTATATTTAAACTGTGTGTTTTTAAAATCTATCTTAAAATTCATCTGTTTAGTAAGTATTTCTTGCACCATGTATAAACCAAGTCCTACACCTTGTGCTTTATGTTTTGTAGTAAAATATGGATCAAAGACTTTTTCCATTATAGAAGGGTCGATTCCTTTTCCAGAATCTTTTATGATTAATTTACAATCTTTAATACTAACATAGATTACTTTTATTTTATACTCTTTATTTCTATTTATTGAATCTATTGCATTTTCCAATATTTTTAATAAAGCTTGCTTAAATTCATTTTCATAAACTTTTATTTTATAATCTTCTTGTATTTCAAACTCAAGATTTATCTTATTCTCTTTTATAACTGAATCAATATATTCTAAAGTTTCTCCCACTAATTTACTAATTTTCACTTTCTCATAAGAGTCTTCCACCTCAAAAAAATCTCTAAATTTTTCAATTGTATTAGATAAATATTTGGCTTTATTTACAATCAAGACACAAGACTTATTAAGCTCCTCATCAGTTAATTTTCCTAGTTGTTTATATAGTTGAATTGAACTAGCAGAAGTTGTAATCACATTTAAAGGTTGTCTCCATTGATGTGCAATATTATTGAGCATTTGAGCGATTGAAGCCATTTTACTTTGTTGAAAAATAAGTTTATCTTTTTGCTTTGCTTCTTTTTGCAGTTTTATTTCATTGGTTATATCTGTTAATGTAACTATTATAAAACTGTCTACATTATTTTGAGATACATTTAACTTAAAATGTCTTAATTCATTTTTACTATTATACATAGCAGCCTTGAAAGAATTAGTAGGATTTGCCAAAACATATTCAGCCCAATTTAAACCATCATAGTCTTGTTCTAAAACATAAGAATCATCATTTTCAAAAGGAACAAATAATGTACATACACAAGTATATTTTTCTTTAAACTCTTTTAAGGTTTTTGACTCTGGAAAAAAGTTTAGTAATTGTTGATTTGAATCTATTATTTCTTCTCCATCAGTTATTACAATTATATTTAATTGGGAATCTAATAAAAGTTGTGTTTTATTTTTTTGAGCCTTTATCTTTCTAACACTTCTTATTAAATTTTTATTTAATTTATTCATGTTTTTCATATAATTTCTATAAGAGTAAACAACTACTATAAAAATTAATATAATCAATAAAAATATAGCCAATAAAAATACTTGTTTTTTAAAATCACTTATTGTTTGTGTATCAATTGAAGATATGTCTTTAAATAAAAGAATATAACCTGCGTCATTTTCTATCTTCACTTTTGTAAATAAAAAATTTTCTAAAATTGTATAATTATCAACTTTTAATAACTCATCAATAATACTTTCAGATAAAATATTTAAAATTTTATCTAAGGCATCTACATTAGCTACATAATATGAACCTACAAACTTTTTAGAAAAAGGATAAATTATCTTATCTTTATATTTTTTATTTGCTATTACAATAGCTTTAAAACCATGAGAATCTATACTTTTTGATATTGAATTAAATTTAGTAATAGTTTCTAAATAAGCTATTGTCTTATCTTTGTAAACAATAGGAACTAAAGCTTTAAAACCTAATCCAAATTCATAAACTTCAATAAATTTAAGTATTTTATTTTCTTCTAAATTTATTTTTTTATTATTTATGGGATAATCATTCTCATTTTTTAACCAAGATTTATAAAGTGATTTTCCATCTAAATCAAATATATGTAACCACAAATTTTTATAATTAGTGTTTTCTTTCAACTGCAAAGACAAAAGTTCTAAATCTAAATTATCAAAAGTATTTTCTTTTACTGCATTTATTATATGAGTATCTCGTACAAGAGGAATTGATATTGCTGTATTTGCATTTTTTTTATTATTTATTAATGTCTTAGTACTTTTTTTAATATCACTTACAAGTGATTCATAAATTTCATTAGTTAAAGTTTGCTCTTTTTTTATAATATAAAAGCTTAGTAAAAGGATTGACACTACCAAAAAAATGGCAAAGGTCCACATAAATTTGTAAGTATCTTTTTTGTAGTTCATTTGTGTTCTTTTATTATATTTTATTATATTTTATAATAAAAGAACTTCTATTTATATAATTTTATATTATAAATGCAAAACTTTTTATAGCAGAAATACTTAACTCATAGGGTTCTACATCAACCTGTCTTAAGGAATACTTTACATTTAAAAGTAGTCTTTCCATTAAAGTTTCAAAAGTAAAATTAGAATGATTAAAAATTGATTCTTTTTTATTTTTTATATATTCAAGTTCTTTAATTATATTTAAATTATTACTATCTTTTTTCATAAGTTCTAATTGCCAGTTATTCTGCCAAGTATTAAAAAGATACTCCCCTTTAAAATCTTTATCATGTCTAACTTTCCACCTTATAACTTGTAAATAAGTATAAAGCTCTTGCATATATTTTTTATTATATTGACTAGCTACAAATTGATGTTTATTCTCTAAATCAAAGGCTTTGTAAATTAATTTGTACATTCCAAGTATTAAAAAATCATTTCTATTTTCTATATCATTTTGAGTAAAAGCATAGTATAAATACTCATTTGCAGTTTCTAATTTATAACCATCTTGAATTATATTTATATAGTCTTGCTTTGAAGATATTTGTGTATATATATTTTTTGAAAGTTTTTGATTATAAGAGTATGGATTTCTTAAATCTAATTTTCTTTTATACTCTTTTAAATCTTTTAAAACTTCATTTCTATAAGTAGCTACTAAAGTTGCTGAGTTAGTTTGAATAACACTAGACAAAGAGGACTGATTTAAGCTACAGCCTTGAAAAAGAAAAATAAATAGTGTTAATAACCAAATTTTTAGTACTGTTTTAAATCTCATTTTCAAGCCCTTTTTATTAAAAGCTATTAAGAAATAGCTTTTAATTCATTTTCAATTTTTTCTAATTTTGTCTTTGCGTCTTCTAATGCTTTTTTATTCTCTGCAACAACTGCCTCAGGTGCATTTGCTACAAATCTTTCATTTGATAACATTCCGTTTAGTTTATCAAATTCTTTTTGAGTTTTCTCTTTTTGTTTAGTTAATTTATCAATAATTGGACTCATATCAATTTCACTTGTTGGTAAATATACTTCTAAATTATCAGATACATCTGTAATTGAGTTTTCAACTTTTGCATTTACAAACTCAATCTCTTCAACTTTTGCAAGTTTTTCAATAAATGGTTTTGCTAGTTGTGTATCAATTTGTTTATCTAATTTTATATAAGCTTTAGCAATTTTTGAGTTACCCATATCAATAATAACTTTTGCTCTTCTTAATGCTGTAATTGCTTCTTCTATGATTTCAAACATAGCTTCTGTCTCTTCATCTTTTGCAATATCTTTTGGATAATTTGTTACCATTAAAGAATCAGCTCCCTCTTCTAATGAAGTTCCTGATAATTTATGATATAGAAAATCTGAAATAAATGGCATGAAAGGAGATACTAATTTAAGTGTCTCTTTAAAAATTGCTCCAAGTTCAGAAATAGACTCTTTTGAAGCTTTAGAGTACTCAATACCCCAGTCACAGAATTCAGTCCATACAAATTTATAAAGGATTGACGCTGCTTCATTAAATTTAAATGCTTCTAAAGCTTCTCTTACATCCTCAACTGCGTGAGCAAGTCTTGATTGCATATATTTACCAAGTGCTGTTTGAATCTCAATATCTTTTAAATCTTCAAATGTATCAACATTTAATGTTAAGAAATTAGAAGCATTATAAAGTTTGTTTGTAAAGTTTCTAAACTGCTCTAAGTTTTTAGCACCAAGTTTAATATCTCTTCCTTGAACTGCAAGGTATGCAAGTGTAAATCTAATAATATCAGCAGAATGCTCTTCAACCATATCAAGTGGATCAATTACATTACCTTTTGATTTAGACATTTTTGCACCGTGCTCATCTCTTACAAGTGCGTGCATATAAATATCTTTAAACGGTAATTCTCCTTGGAAGTGATCACCCATCATCATCATTCTAGCAACCCAAAAGAACATAATATCAAATCCAGTGATTAATAAAGAGTTTGGATAGAAGTCTTTCATATCTTGCTCTAAATTATAAAGTTCAGGTAATTTTCCATTATTTCCCCAACCAAGTGGTGACATAGCCCATAAAGCAGAAGAGAACCAAGTGTCTAATACATCTGGGTCTTGAGTATAGTGTTTATTTCCACATTTTGGACAAGCTTCTGGCTCATCTGCTTTATCAGCCCATTGGTGATTACAAGAATCACAAGTAAATACAGGAATTCTATGTCCCCACCATAATTGTCTTGAGATACACCATGGTCTTAACTCATCCATCCAAGCAGTATATGAATTAATCCAGTGTTGTGGGTGGAAATTATTGTGTGCTTTTGTTTTCTCAATTGAAGATTGTGCAACTTTCTCACTTAAGAACCATTGTTGAGAAATAAATGGCTCAACAATATTTTTACATCTATAACAGTGACCTACTTGATGTACGTGGTCTTCGATTTTTACAATATACCCTGCATTTTCTAATGCTTTTACGATAACTGGTCTAGCTTCAAGTCTCTCTAATCCTTGGAATTCTCCACAGTATTCATTTAAAATACCAGCTTCATCAAAACATTTTATGAATTCTAAGTTATGTCTTTTCCCTACTTCGTAGTCATTTTGATCATGTGCAGGAGTAACTTTTACAACACCTGTTCCAAATTCCATGTCAACATGAGAATCTGTAATAACTTTGATTTTTCTATCAGTAAGTGGTAATAATACTTCTTTTCCAACAATATCAGTGTATCTTTCATCATCAGGATGTACCATAATAGCACTATCCCCAAAGTATGTCTCAGGTCTAGTTGTTGCAACTTGAACTTCTCCAGAACCATCTGCAAATTTATAAACCATGTGGTAGAACTTACCATTTACTTCTTCATGCTCAACTTCAATATCAGATAATGCACCATCGTGAGTACACCAGTTTACCATATAGTTATTTTGAGTGATATGTCCATCATTGTAAAGAGATACAAATGCTTCTTTAACAGCCTCTTTAAGACCTTCATCCATTGTAAATCTCTCACGTTTCCAAGCAGGAGTAACACCAAGTTTTCTCATTTGGTGTACAATATTCCCACCAGAAGTTTCTTTTTGAAGCCAAGCTCTCTCTAAGAATTTTTCTCTACCAATTTCTTCTTTAGTAGTACCTTCAGCTAAAAGTTGTTTTTCAACAACATTTTGTGTAGCAATACCAGCATGGTCTGTTCCAGGTTGCCATAAAGTTTTAAACCCGTCCATTCTTTTATATCTAGTAATAATATCTTGTAATGTAAATGTAAGAGCATGACCAATATGTAATGAACCTGTTACATTTGGTGGGGGCATCATGATTGAGAAAGTTTTTTGTTTCCCATTTTCATCTAGTTCTTGTATATTTTTATTTCCATCGATTTCGAAGTAACCTCTATCTTCACAAATCTTATAATAGCTATCTTCAACTTTTGATGGTTCGTATTTGTTACTCATAAAACTTCCTATTTATAATGTTATGTTTTCTTTAAAATATGCGCGATTATAGCTAATTTTTCCTTATATTATATTTGAGGATCACCTGCTATTTTTTCATCATCATCACCTTTTACTAAGCCTGCTTCTTTTAAAAATGGGCTTGCTACAAAAGTTAGTTTTTTTATTTTGTCATATTTTGCAAAAGATAAATAAAGTATGTCTTTTGCTCGGGTAACTGCTACATAGAAAAGTCGTCTCTCTTCTTCTATACTTCCACCTTTACTCATAAGTTTTCTATTTGGAAACCTACCATCCATAAGGTCTATTACATAAACTTCTTTAAACTCTAAGCCTTTACTAGCATGAACAGATAAAAGATTTACTCCATCTCCTTCACTCATTTCACTTCCACCTAAAATCATTGAATTTACAAATTTTGATAAGTCATTGAAGTTTCTAGATAGATTTTTTAAAAGCATGATTTTTCTATTTATTTTTGCTAAAGCTTTTGTTTTTTGTATTACATTTATTGTTCCATCTTTTTGAGTAGCTCTTTTTGTTGCTAATATCTCTTTTATTTTTGAATACATCATTGATGAAGAAATATTTGTAGTTAATGTTTCAGGATTTCGACTTCTTCTTAAATGCTTTAAAAGTAAATAAAAATCATATACATATTTAGCTCCATCAACAGAAAGTTTAGGATGTTTAAGTATTGGATTACCTAAAAAAGCTTCTTCAAAGCCACAGTCTTTAAACTTTGAAACTGACCCTAATTCAATAAAATCATCAAATAAACCTAACTGTATGTTTTTAACTTTATTTGATTCATAAGGATTTCGTATATCTTGATCAGGTGAAAATAAACCTTTAAATAAGTCTCCATGACCTAGTTTTATCAAAGCATCAAAAATATCTTTAGCAATTGCTTTTCCAATACCTTTCCCATGCTCAAGCACGTGAATAAAAGCCATCATATCATTATGTGAAAGTTGCATAACTAACATATCAAGAATAAACTTAATCTCAACAGAATCAAAAAAGGACATTCCACCTTTTCTCTTTGCAGGAATTGAAAACTCTCTTAAGTTAGCTTCAATACCATCTGCACTTGAATTATTTCTAAATATTATAGCTATTTCATTGTGAGGTGTATCTGTTTGAGAGATTAACTCTGAAATATAATGATATTGTGAAAAAAGCTCATTAAAAGCTAAAAGCCTTGGTTTATGGTTTGTTTGAGTTCTCATAACTTCAAGATTTTTTTCATAAATTCTTTCGTTGTGTTCTATTACTTTTGTTGCTAAATCAAGTATTGGTTTTGAAGATCGATAATTTTTTCTAAGTGTATATACTTTTGCTTTATCATATCTACTTGAAAAAGTTGAAATAATACCAATATCAGAGCCATTAAAAGCATAAATACTTTGATCATAATCTCCTACACAAAAAAGAGACTTTGGTCTAAACCCATCTAAAAGTCTACCTTGTAATGGATTTGTATCTTGGTACTCATCCACTAAAATTTCTTTAAAATCAAACTCTTCTTCTTCTAAAGTTTCTAACATAATAGTTAGTAAATCATCAAAATTTGCGTAACCATATTTCTTTTTAAGGTCATTAAATTCTAAAACTACATCTTCATATATCATCACATAAAGTTCATGATCTGGATTCTTATTTTTTACCCATTCCCCAAAGCCTTCACCCTCATTTGAGTTAAGGTAAAGTGAATACATATCATAAAGGTATCCACCATCATAAGGATTTACTCCCTCTTCTCTTTCATAAAAAACTCTTTTTTCATAAAGAGATTTAAACAAAGTTTTTAATTCATTTGGTTGCTTTAAAGTTATATTTTTTTCTAACTCTTTTAATAGTTTATATGAAACAGAGTGAAAAGTTCCGGCCATAATTTGTTTGGCTACATCTTTACCAAAAAACTTACCCACACGCTGTACCATTTCAGCTGCTGCTTTGTTTGTAAAAGTTAATAAAAGTATTTCTTTAGGCTCTACACCATTATTAATAAGATTTGCTATTCTTCCAACAATTGTAGATGTTTTTCCAGTTCCTGCACTAGCAATAATAAGATTAAAACCTCTATCACAAGTTGCGGCTTCTAGTTGTTCTTCATTTAGATTTGATAATGGCATATTTTATATGTTTTTTTTAATAGGATTTGTCATTTGTGAATATTAGCATAAATTAATTAAGACTTATTGAAGAAGGAAGATTTTTAGAAAAAAAAAGAGGTGCCATTTCTGACACCTCTTTTACACAAGGAAACATAAAAAAAATTATTTATATTTAAGAAATCTATCTTAAAAATACTTACATAAATAAGTCGCTGCGTCAACCTATCTATATTAAAATTATACAGACTCATGATTAACTAATTTATAATAAAAGATTAACCAAAAGTTAATATTTTAAATAACCTTACTATTTCTAACAATTACTTGTAAAAGTTTGTAATATGCGATTATCAAAATTACTACGATATAACAAAATAAATCAATATCGATACTTTTTTGTGCCATTACAAAGTGAATAGTAATTAAAACCAATGCCAAATAAACTAAAGTATGATACTTTCCATATTTTCTAAAAAGATTTTTAGTAGAAGTTATTGCCATAAATATCAAAATCAAAAACGCAATCACTCCAAGATAAATAAATGGCTTATCTAAAGTCTCCTCAAATATAAAATATATATCAAATTGTGCATCAAATATCACAAAATTAACCGTATGAACTAAAGCATAAAAAAATCCCCACAAACCAATTGCTCTTCTATATTTCATAAGATTTATTTTTCTTTTTATAAGTGAAATAGTAATTGAAAAAAACAGTATTACTGTTGCAGTTATTCCACTTATTGTATATATATATTTTACAGGATCATTTACTTCTACAATAAAAAGTTGAATTAGTAAATATAAAAAAGGTAAAACTAATATTGTGTGAATTGCTAATCGTTTCATCATATAAACTTTCTTAAATCCATTCCTTTATATAAATGTGCTACTTCTTTTTCATAGCCATTAAACATTAGAGTGTCTTGTTTAAAAAACTTACCAAGAACCCTTTCTCTTTTTTGAGACCATCTTGGATGATCTACATTTGGGTTTACATTTGCATAAAAACCATACTCTCTTGAGTTTTGTTCCTGCCAACTATTAAGAGGTTCATCTTTTACAAATGAAATTTTTACTATTGATTTTATTGATTTAAATCCATATTTCCATGGAACAATAAGTCTAATAGGAGCACCATTTTGATTAGGCATTTTTGAACCATAAAGTCCCACTGCCATTAAAGTCAAATCATTCATAGCCTCATCCATTCTAAGCCCTTCAACATAAGGGTATGTAATAGTTGAAAATATTCCTCTTGCTTGATCTGGAAACTGTTCTTCATCATGTAGAGTTTCAAACCTTACATATTTTGCACTTGAAAGAGGTTTTACTTTTTTGATTAAATCTTTTAATGTAAAACCTATCCAAGGTACTACCATAGACCAGCCTTCAACACATCTAAATCTATATATTCGCTCTTCTAAACTCATAGTTTTTATTAAATCGTCAAGATCAAGTGTTATTTCTTTTTCAACTAAACCATCAATATCAATTTTCCAATTTGAAGTATCAAAAGTTCTAGCTAAATCTTTTACTCTTGTTTTTGAAGTAGTAAATTCATAGAAATTATTATATGTTGTAATTTGTTCATAAGTATTTAATTTTAAATTATTTGGATTTGAGTCTTTTAAATAATCTAAATTTTTTACAGGAATATTATCTTTTGCTAGAGTTTCTAAAATAGCTCCACTAGCAACAAGACTTGCTGCACCTAACTTTAAAAAATTTCTTCTTTTATCAAATATTTCTTTAGGAGTTACTTCATTTTCATTTAGTTGCCAAGATGGTTTTTTAATAATATTCATAGGTATCCTTTACACGTTTTATAAAATAATTTTATTACTTTAGTGTAAAGGATATGTTTAGTTTTTAATAAGTTTTATAATTATGCGTTTTTAGCAGCTTCTAAAATCTCTGCATAGTTTGGTTCTTCTGTAATTTCTGGACAAATTTCTTTAAATGTAACCTCTCCTGAAGCATTAATTACAAATGCAGCTCTACAAGTAACACCAGCTAAAGCACCATCAGCAATTAAAACACCATAAGCATTAGCAAACTCTTTAGCTCTAAAATCAGAACCAACAGTTACGTTTTCAATTCCTTCTGTTGTACAGAATCTTCCCATTGCAAATGGTAAATCCATAGAAACTACAATAACTTCTGCATTTTCAATACTTGCAGCTTCTTCATTGAATTTTCTAGTTTCAGCAGCACATACAGGAGTATCTAAAGATGGAACTACTACTACAATTTGAGTTTTTCCAGTTTCTCCACCAACTTGTACATTTGATAAATCTTTTGCTACTACATTTACAACTGGTGCTTTATCACCAACATTTACTTCATTTCCAGCTAAATTTACAAGGTTACCTTTTAAATTAGTTGTTGCCATATTAGTCCTTTTGTTTAATTAATTTATTGCATTATAATAAAATAGGATAAAATTTGTCTTAATTAAGACCTATCAATTAAAAGGGTGTTACTAATTGACTCTTATTCCATTATCTTCTAATACTATTTTTTTTTCATTAAGTAGTTTTGTCAAAGTTGCTTTAAATGCTTTTTTACTCATTCCAAAAATATCTTTTATATCTTGAGCATCACTTTTATATGTAAAATTCATAAATCCATTGTTTTGATTTAAAATATCTACAACTTTTTCATCATCAACTTTTTTACCTATTTTTTGTAAAGAAATATCAAGTTTACCATCATCTCTTACTTTTTTTATATAAGCTTTTTTTCTATCTCCAATTTTGATATTTTCAAATATTTCATTATGAAAAATCATTCCTTCGGTTTTATGATTTACTATAACTTTGAAACCTAAAGGAGTTTTTGAATAAACCAAGATATCAACCTCATCGTTTAATTCAAACTTTTTAATATTTTTTTCTAAAGTAAACTTTTCATTAGCAATAAGTCTATTTGTTTTTTCATCAAGTTGTAATTGAAGTACTTTATATCCACCAATTGTGTATGAACTTCTTTGTTTATTTTTAGGTACTAAAATATCTTTTGATAAACCAATATCAACAAAAGCCCCAAATCGTGTAGTATCCACAACTTCCAAAGATGCAAACTCATTTAAATATACATAAGGTTTTAATGTAGTAGCTACAAGTCTATCTTCACTATCTGTATAAATAAATACATCTACAAAAGTATCAACTTCCATAGATTTTTCTATATAAGCATTTGGAAGTAATACCTCTTCTTCATTTTTAGCTATTAAAAATAGTCCAAACTCTGTAACTCTATTAACTCTTAGTGTGTTAGTTTTCCCAACTTCTATTTTTTCATTCATTTATGGTAATTCCGTTCTTAAATTTTATTTAGATTATATCTAAATTTTTTCACTTATTTTCTAATTAACTTTACAACAGTTAAAATAACTACTGCTGAAATAATAATACTAGCTCCTGAACTAATATCATAATAGTAAGATATCCCTAATCCAATAATAGTGAAAAGTGTAGCTAAAGCTGAGCTGATTATCATCATTGATGAAAGTCTTGAAGCAAAACTTTCAGCTAAATATGTTGGAATTGTAAGTAATGCTATTACTAAAATCAATCCTACAGCCTTTATAGCAGCCACTACACAAAGTGATGCTAAAATCAAAATTAGTGTATAAAAAAACTTAGTGTTAATCCCTCGTAAAGAAGCAAATTCATTATCATAAGATACAGCTAATATTTGTTTATAAAAAATCATAACTATTGAAATAATAAAGATATCTAAAATACTCATATATAAAACATCACCACTTGATACAGCAATAATTGAACCAAATAAATAAGACATTAAGTCCACATTATACCCAGGAGTAAGATCAACAAAAATAATTCCTAAAGCCATACCAAATGCCCACATTAAACCAATAATTGAATCTGCTCTATTTCTATTTTTTAGTGTAAGCATAGCAATAATTACAGCTGTAATTATCGCAAAAACTGTAGCTCCAAATAAAACAGGTATTCCTAAATAAATAGCTAGACCTATCCCACCATAAGAACTATGGGCTATTCCACCTGTTAAAAATGTAAGTCTATTTACAACAACTAAAGAACCTATAATACCAGAAGCGATTGAGATTAAAACTCCTGCAAATAAAGCATTTTGAATAAAATCATATTGTAAAGCTTCTAACATTTCATTGCCTTATGTAGTGTATATTCACAACAATCTTTTTTCTGACCTAAAGCAGATAATAACTCCACTTCACAAAGGTGTTCTTCTGTTGTATCTATATCATTTTTTATATTTTCTAAAGAGTGGTAAACCAAATTTTTATTTACATGAGCAACTTTTTTTGCGTAATTTAAAAGTACTGAGATATCATGACTTACTACAACTATACAAATATTTTTATTTAATTGTTTTAGTAATTCATAAATTTCATTTTGACCTTTTACATCAATACTTGCAGTTGGTTCATCAAGTAAAATCACTCTTGGATTTGAACAAAGAGCTCGTGCTATAAATACTCTTTGTCTTTGCCCTCCGCTTAAATCTCCAATTTTTCTATTTTCAAAACCCTTCATACCTACTTGCTCTAGTGAATGTTTTGCACACTCTATATCTTCTTTTGCATAACCAAATATTCTCTTTTTAGCTGTAATATGCCCCATTAAAACTACTTCTAAAGCAGTTATTGGAAAATCAATATTTAAGTTTGTATTTTGTGGGACATATCCTATTTCTTCATTTTTTACATGTTTTATTATTGAGCCAGTTTTTGTTTTTAATAAGCCTAAAATAAGCTTTAAAAGTGTTGATTTTCCACCACCATTTGGTCCAATAATTGCTAAAAAATCTTTACTGTTTATCTCTAGATTTACATCTTCTAATACTTTACTACTTTTAGTATATTCAAATGATAAATCTTTAATTTCTAATATTTTCAATTTTTACCTTTTTGCAACAAAGTCGCAATTATATCAAATTTTTTTTAATTTTAAATATATCCCATAATTTTAGAATATAGTAAACCTATATATTCATGAAAAGCCACCTCAACTTTATACAAATTTCTACTTGAGAAGTATGAAGAAAAACCTTTTTCAACATGAACTAAATGATTAGTAGGTGCAGCAATTGGATTTAATCCTTGCTTTTTAAAAAGCAGCATTGCTCTTTTTATATGGGAAGCTGATGTTACTAAAATAAACTTTTCATTTTTTATGATTTTTTTAGCTTCTATAGCTTCTTGTCTTGTATCTTTAGGGGTATCAAGTCTTAATATATCTTTTGATTTAATTCCTAAGGCATTTGCTAAAAGTTGTTGCATAAAAGCATGTGGATTTTTATCATAGCCACCATAACCAGATACTATAAGTTTTGCATTTTTTAGTTTATTAAAATGCTTTATTCCCTCATTTAATCTATTTTGAGCAATCATATTTACTTGAGAAGTAATACTTAAATTTTCATTACTTATATGCCCATTGCCTAAAACTAATACATATTTTACATCAGGTGTTTGAATTAGTGCTTTATGAGTATTTTCTAAAGGTTCTAAAATCCCATTTGCTATTGGTTGAAAAGATAATAAAGCTAACCAAGAGATAGTAAAAAACAATATGATTTTTGCTTTAGTATATGAGTTTTTAAATAAAAAATAAACTCCTAAAGCAAACATAAAAAGTGCAATTGGTAAAGGAAGTAAAAAAGCTGCTATAAATTTTTTTAGAAAAAACATTTATTTTCCTTTTCCTATTAAAGCCGAAGTATATCCAACTACCCTTGAAGCATCTTTTGTTCTATCATAAGAAGTACAATAGTGTAAAACTTTTGTATCTAAGGTCTTTTTAATTGCACTATTAATCACAGCTTTTACTCCAATTTTTCCACAAGCTTCACAACCTTTATCAAATAAACTCATATCTTTTTTAGCAATTGCATTTAAACAGATATTATCTAGTTTATTTGCTGTTTTTTGATTATGGAAATGACTTAAATCAGTTGAAATTAAAATAAGATTATCTTCATCATCTAAAAATTCATCTATCACTTTGGATAATTTTTCATAATCTATCTTTCCATAGATTATTTCAACTATTGAAGTATCAGGGAAATAGTGCTTTATAAAAGGAGCTTGGGTTTCTGTTGAATGTTCTAAATGTAATTCTTCATTGAAATCTAAAACATCATATTTATCAATAAGCTGCTTTGAATACTCTTTATCAATTTGTATATTTCCAAAAGGTGTTTCATACTCATCATATAAAGCAACACTTGCTTTTTCATAATAAACATTATGTGTAGGACCTATTACTATTACTCTTTTTGGCTTTTTATTTTTACAAATATTATAAGCAATATTTGCAGTAAATCCACTATAAACATATCCAGCATGAGGTACTATCATAGCATTTGTTTCAAAACTTCCATTTACTTTAAAGTTTTTATTAAACTCATCAATATATCTTAAAATTTCTTCTTTTTTTTCAGGATAAAAACTTCCACAAAAACCTGTCTTTCTAACTGTTTTCATTTTAGAAAAAACTCCTTGTATTTCATAATTACAATTTGGACACCTACCATTTCTAAGTTTATTTTCTAAAACTTGAAATCTATTTCTTTTTAATACGCTTTGATTACAATTTGGGCAATAAGTATGATTATCAAAACCTATATTTCCAATATAAGCATATTTAAGTCCAACTTCTTTTGCTATATCATTTGCTAATTTTAAAGACTCAAAAGAAGTGTTTGGTAAATCCATCTCTTTATAATCAGGATGAAAAGCCGAAACATGCCAAGGTGTAAACTCATCAAGCTCTTCTTTTATAAACTTAGCTATTTTTGTCAACTCTTCTTTTGAATCATTTTTTGTGGGTACTATTAAAGTTGTAACTTCCACCCATATACCATTTTTCTTAAAATGCTTTAAATTTTCTAATACTTGTGTTAAGCTTCCACCTAGGCTTTTTTTATAATAGCTTTCATTAAAAGATTTCAAATCAATGTTTACAGCATCAATAATGCCTTTCATATCATCAATTACTTCCCTACTTTCAAAACCATTTGAAACATAGATATTTTTTATTCCTTGCTTCTTGGCTTCAATTGCACAATCTTTTGCATAAGGATAAAAAATTGTGGGTTCATTATAAGTATAAGAAATAGTTTCACATTTATAATGTTTTGCCATTTTAACTATATCTTTTGGGCTATAATAATTTGTTTTATTTATATTATGTTCTTGGGATATTCCATGATTTTGACAAAAAGAACATCTAAAATTACATCCAACAGTACCAATTGAAAAAGATTTTGATTGAGGTAAAACATGATATAAAGGTTTTTTTTCAATTGGATCAATATTCATAGCAGCAGGATAACCATAAACTAAACACTCTATTTTATCCCCTGTGTTTTTATTTACTCCACAAATACCAGTTTGATTTGGTTTTAACTTACAATAATAAGAGCATAACTGACAAACTAGTCTGTCATTTTGCTTTTTATAAAAGTTCATTACTTTATCTTTATTGCTGTGTAAATGTAAATACTTGGTTTGTCTTCTAAACAGTTTTGAGAGAATCCTGCTTTCTTTGAAAGTTGCGTAAAAAACTGTTCAAAAGAAGGAAGCTGTTCCCAAACTTGAGGTAAAAATGTTGCTCTTTTACCTTCAAGTTCTAAAATAACACCATGTTCATTTACTTTTATTTTCTCTTTCAAATCTTGTGTATTTTCATATTCAAGTTTTACAGCAGGAGTTAAAACAGATATTTCAATATCTATATTTTTAAACTCCGATGCTGTTAATCTATTAAATCTTAAATCACTAAAAGCAGCATTATAAGCATTTGAGATTACATCATCAAGTAAACTTCTATGTGCAACAAGTGAACCAATACAACCTCTTAATCTTCCATGCAAATTTAAAGTGACAAAACAAGCTCGTTTTTCTTTTAAAATAGGATATTTATCTACTAATTTTTGTTTATTAATTTCAAAACTACTATCAAATTCATTTAAAATTGTATTTCTAGCAATTTCAAGTAAAACTTGTTCTACACTTATTTGCATTCTTCTTCCTATTTTACTTTTATTATATCCTTAATAGCCTCTATAAACATATCACTATCATTTACACACTTACAAACTCTAAACTCTTTCACTCCAATTTCTTCGGCTATTTCTCTATACTCAATATCAAGTTCAAAATCAGTTTCAGAATTATCAACTGTAAATGCAATAGGATAAATAATCACATTTTCATCTTTAAAATTTTCAAGCATATCATCAAGTGATGGATCAAGCCATTTCATAGGACCTACTTTTGATTGATAAGCTAAATTTATAGACTTAAACTTTTGCCCTTGATCTTCAAGCATTTTTGATAATATTTTTACATGTCTATTCATTTGCTTTTCATAAGGATCACCTTTATCTACAATCTTTTGAGGTAAGCCATGAGCAGAAAATATAAGATTAAATTCACTTGCTTGTGAATTTACTTTTTGTTTTATCTCTTCAACAATACATTTATTGAAAGCTTCATTTTTAAAAAACGTTCCTTTTGTTCTTATTTTAAAAGATTTTTTTGCATAAGCTTTAAAATCTTCTAAAGAAGACTTAGTAGTTGTTGTGGAAAACTGTGGATATAAAGGAAGTAAAGTTACTTCTTCTATTCCATCTTTTTTCATTTGCTCAACTACATCTTTTGCAAAAGGTGGTGTATATCTCATAATTTGATAAGTTTTATATCCTTTTATATTTTCATTTGCTTTATCTACTAACTTTTCAGTTAATGGATTTAAAGGTGAAAATCCACCAATTTCTTCATAGTTTTTCCAAGCACTATTAAGTCTTGAAGTTGTGATAAAAAATGCAATCATTTTTCTAATTAGTTTTGGGGCTGCAATAATATTTTTATCATTAAACATATTTGTTAAAAAAAGTTTTAATTCATTTTTATTTCTAGCTCCACCCATGTTAAGTAGAACTAAGGCTTTTTTATTATTTTCCATTTTAATCCAATCTTATAATTTTATCACTACACCATGTAGCTAAATCAATATCATGTGTAATTAATAAAATTGCACATTCATCTAAATATTTTATTAAAAGTTTCATTACATCATAAGCGATAATATTATCTAAAGCTGATGTTGGTTCATCAACTAAAAGAAGTTTAGGCTTCATTAAAAGTGCTCTTAAAATAGAACATCTTTGTAATTGCCCACCACTTAGCTCATAAGGTTTTTTATACAAAAAATCTTCATTTAAACTCAGTTCTTTCAAATATTTTTTTATATCTTTAGAAAAATCATAATTAATTACATCTTTTATTTGTTCAATTATATTATAAGTGGGATGAAAAGAGTTATAAGGGTCTTGAAAAATAAGACTTAAACTTTGTTTTTCTATAGTTCCACTTTGAGGTTTTAAAGTTCCTGTAATTAATTCAAAAAGTGTCGTTTTTCCACTCCCACTTTTTCCGAAAATTGTAAAGAGTTCACCTTTTTTTAAAGTCATTGAAAAATTTTCATAAATAGGTGTGTCTTTTTTATAAGAAAAGCTTAAATTATCAATTTTTAAAACTGTATTATTTTCCATAAAAACCTCTTGGTAATTTAAAAACATACTATATAAAAAACTGCCTTTAGCTTTCCAAAATTCATTTAAAAAATCTTCACAATTGATACACAATTATAGGTAACACTTATATTGATGTAAAAAAGTTAATTGTGAATATTAAGCTAAGCAAAAAGAAAAAATAGCTAAAATGTTTATTCAAATTCAAGGAGAAACAATGAAGAAATTAGTATTAACTACATTATTCGCTGCAGCAACTGCTGCTACTTTATCTGCTGCATCTTTTGCTGCATGTGCTGGATGTCATGGTGCAAATGGTGAAAAGAAAGCTTTAGGTAAATCTGCAGTTATCGCTGGTTGGGATGAAGCAAAAACAATCGCTGCATTAAAAGGTTACAAAGATGGATCTTATGGTGGAGCTATGAAGGGTGTTATGAAAGGTCAAGTTGCTAGACTTTCTGATGCTGATATTGCTGACTTAGCTAAGAAAATTGCTGCATTTAAATAATTAGTAATTCTTCAAGAGGTTAGTTTAACTAACCTCGTTTTTATTCTCATCTTTCTTTATTTTTGATTCTTTAGCGTTTTTTACTTTTTTTTCTTTATTAATAGCATCATTTAAATCATCTTCACTATCAAAAAGTAAACCATCAACCATTTTATTTGAATCATCAAATTGGCCATTTTTTGCACCCCATACAAAAAGTAATAATAAACCAAAAGATATAATCAATCCCACAATTAACATCATAAATAAAGTATCATTTATCATAAATTTATCCTATTTCATTTTTATTCTAAGCGAATTTACAACAACAAGCAATGAGCTTAAACTCATAGACAATGCTGCAACTAAAGGTATAACATATCCAAACATAGCAAAGGGTATTGTAATTATATTATAAACTAAAGATATAGCTAAATTCTGCTTTATAAATTTATATGTTCTTTTTGAAATTACAAAAGATTGTCTTAAAGACATAAGTGAAGAATTCAGTAAAACTATATCAGAAACTTGCATTGTAATATCTGCTGAATTACCCATGGCAACTGCAACATCTGCATTTGATAAGGCAACAGAATCATTTACACCATCACCTACCATAACAACTGTTTTACCTTCTTCTTTAAGTTTTTTAATAAAATTTGCCTTATCAATAGGAGTTTGTTTTGCATAAAACTTGTCAATTGAAAGTTTTTGGCAAACATCTTTTGCTACATTTTCATTATCTCCTGTAAGCATTATAACTTCAATATTATTTTGTTTTAAATATGAAAGCAACTCTTTTGCATTATCTTTTATTTCATCTTCTAGTTCAAAAGTTGCTATAACTTCATCATTTACTGAAAAAATATAAGTAGTTTTATTTGATTCATATTCATAAGCAATATTATTAGCTTCAATTAATTGTTTATTTCCACCAAGTAAAGTAAAGATATTTGAATCTTCATCTTTATATTTTGCACTAAGACCTTTTGCATCTATACTTTTTATATCATAAAGTTCTTGATAAGTTAAATCATATTTTTCTTCTAAATACTTCTTAACAGCAATACTAACAGGATGTTTTGACGAAGAAGCTAGAGAGTAAAGTAAATTTAATTTTTTTTGATTCTCAGAGCTAATTTCAGTTTTTACAACTTTTAACTTTCCTTTTGTTAAAGTTCCAGTTTTATCAAAAACAACTGTATTTGTTAAAGCAAGTGATTCTATAAACTTAGCTTCTTTGAATAAAAGACCTTTTTTTGATAATAGTGAAATTCCTATTAAACTAGCCATTGGCGTAGCTAAAGCTAAAGCACAAGGACAAGCAATAACAATAACAGATACAGCAACAATAAAAGACTTTTCAAAATGGTTTGTACCCTCATAATCAAAACCTAAATCAACACCAAAAAAATACCAAACTAAAAAAGTTAAAAAAGAAAGAGTTAAAATAGAAACTGTAAAACCTTTTGAAACTTCATTTGCTTTTGATTGTATTTTCGGTTTTGAATTTAAAGAGTCTTCTAATAAAGTTACAATAGAAGAAAAAGTTGAGTTTTTAAAATCTTTTGTAACTTCAAATTCTATCACACAATTTGTATTAATAGTACCACTATATAAACTATCTCCTTGCTTTTTATATACAGGAAGAGATTCTCCTGTAAGAGAAGATTCATCAAAGGAACCACTCCCTTTTTTTACAATACCATCAACAGGAACTTTATCTCCTGCTTTAATTTCAACAATATCTCCAATATTTATGCTATTTAAAGAAATAGATTCTCTTTTACCATCTTTAATTACTACAGCTTCTAAGGGAAGAGTTGATTTTATTTTATCTAAAGTATCTACTGCTGATTTTTTTCCTATTACTTCTAAGTATTTTCCTACTAGAACAAAAGTAATAATCATAGCAACTGAATCAAAATAACTCTCGCCTTTTGCTCCAAATAAAATAAATAATGAATATATGTAAGTAAGAGTAGCACCAGAAGCTACTAAAAAGTCCATATTTAAAACTCTATTTTTTAAACCATAATATGCACCTTTAAAAAATACCCAACCAGAATAAAATAAAACAGGAGTTGAAAGTAAAAACTCCCCTAAGTGAACCATCCATTTAACTTCATCACTCATTCCAGTAAAAAAGCCTGTATATTTAGCAACCCCTAGCATCATAATATTCATACTACCAACAACAGCAACCATCATCTTTATAAAATAATCTCTTTTGGCTTGAGTTGCTTTTTTATCTGCTATTGAAGAATCATAAGCATAAGCATTGTACCCTATGGATCTTATTCGAAGAATTATATCTGATAGTTTTATTTCTTCACTATCCCAAGTAATAACAGCTTTATTAGTTGTAAAATTAATATTTGCTTCTATAATACCTTTTGTTTCAAAAAGTATTTTTTCATTTAACCATACACAAGCAGCACAATGAATTCCTTCAATAATCAAATCAATTTGCTTAAAACCCTCAGGAGTTGTTCTTATATAAGAGCTTTCAAAACTTGCTGTATTAAATTTTTCTAAATCGTCATTATCTAGTTTTAAAGGTGGAGTAATAGTTTTGTTTCCAAGTTTATCATAAAAAGAATCTAAGCCATCATCTTTTAAAAGATGATAAACTCCTTGACATCCTTTACAACAAAAATTTAATTCACCTTCTTTTATCATAATATCATCATCAAAACTTAAATGACAATGATTACACTTTACTTTTGACACTTATAATATTCCTATTTTTTATAAATAATTTTTTAAATTGATATTTATTTCTAGTTTGACAGTCTTTTTTAGTGAATGATTAACTTTATTTATATCTAAATATGATATTATATCGTAATAATTATGGAGTAAATCTTAATGGTAAATAATATTTCTATATTGAAAAACATAACAATACTTTATGCTGAAGATGAAAAAGATTTAAGAGATGTAACCCATCAAATTTTAAAAGGCTTCACCAAAAAGCAATACTTAGCTCAAGATGGACAAGAAGGTCTTGAACTATTTAAAAAAAATCAAGATGAAATTGATTTAATCATTACTGATGTAAATATGCCAAATATGAATGGCCTTGAAATGGTTAAAGAAATTAAAAAAATAAACATGAATATCCCTATCATAGTAGCAACTGCTTTTTCTAATAAGGAGTATTTATTAGAAGCTATTGATATAGGTGTTGATAAATATGTTCTTAAACCAATTGATGTGGCAAAGTTACTACAAGTAATGTCACAATCACTACTTTATCACGAATTAAAAGATTTATATATAGATAAACTTACAAATCTACCAAATAGAAATAGACTAAAGAAAGATTTAGAAACAACAGAAATTGATTTAATGGCTTTACTTGATATTGACGAATTCTCAACTATCAATGATTTATTTGGTGAAAAAAATGGTGATGTAATTCTTTCTGAATTAGCAAAAGCTATAAAAAAACACTTCAATGAAGAACATTTCAAAATCTATAGAATGGAAGCAGATAAATTTGCTATTGTTTATAAAGATAAAAATGAAGATGTTAATAAATTTTATAATTTGTGTAAAAGTTTTGCAGATAAAATAGAAAAAGACTCATTATTTATAAATGAAGATGAAATTGATATAAATGTAACAATAGGTATCGCAAAAGGTGATGGTTCAAGAGCTTTTAAATACTCACAAAGAGTTATAAATTATGCAAGAAGTAAAATGCAAAGAATCATGATTTATAATGAAGCTTTTAATATTCAAGAATCATTTGAAGAAAATATAAAATGGGTTAAACAAGTAAAAATTGGATTTAGAGAAAACCTTTTCCAAGCGTATTTTCAACCTATAGTAGATACATATACAAAAGAGATTTATAAATATGAAGCACTTATTAGATATGTAACAAAAGACAACAAAGAAATTGCTCCTATTAACTTTATAAATGTAGCAAAAAGAACAAAATTATATCCTAATATTATTAAAATTGTTATTGATGATTCATTTAAACTTATTAAAAATAAAAACAAAAGAGTTTCTGTAAATATTTCATTTGATGATATCGCAAATGAAGAAACTACTGCATTTATTTATGATATTTTAGAGCAAAATAAAGAGTACTCTCATCTTTTAGAATTTGAAATATTAGAGTCAGAAGAGATATCAGACTTTGATGAAGTAACAAAATTTATTGAAAATGTAAGAAAATTCAACTGTTCAGTTGGAGTTGATGATTTTGGAGCAGGATACTCAAACTTCAATCTTTTAACATTACTTGATATTGATTTTGTAAAAATAGATGGTTCATTAATTGAAAATATTAATACTTCAAAAGATTTAGAAATTATCGTTACAACAATTGCTAATTTCTCAAAAGAATTTGGTGTAAAAACTGTAGCTGAATTTGTATCTAAAGAAGAAATTTATGAAAAAATAAAAGAATTAAAAATCGATTATTGTCAAGGTTACTACTTTGAAAGACCAATAAACTATGACTGTATTAAGTAGGCTTATTTAAGCCAACTTAATACTATATTTTCTTTATTATAAAGTTTTGTTTTTATTCTAGCAATATTAGCAATACTTACTAATTGCTTTGAAGCAGCTTCTAAATCATCATTTACTATAAAGTAATCATAATCTTGAAAAAACTCTACTTCTTGTTTTGCATTTTTAATTCTTTTTTCTATAACATCTTTTGAATCAGTAGCTCTGTTATTTAATCTACTTTCTAATTGAGTTAAATTTGGAGTTGTTATAAAAACAGAAGTAACAACATCATCTAGTTGTTTTCTAACTAATTCATGACCTTGTACATCAATATCAAAAATTACAAGTTTTCCTTCATTTAAAGCCTCTTTAACTGGCTTTAAAGATGTACCATAATAGTTTCCATGAACATTTGCGTACTCTAAAAAATCACCATTTTCTATATCTTTTTCAAACTCTTCTTTTGAAGTAAATAAGTAATCGACACCATGTTCTTCACCTTCTCTAGGCTCTCTTGTAGTTGTAGATATTGAAAAATAGTAATCTTCAATATCTTTATATACTTCTTTTAATAAAGTAGACTTACCACAACCACTAGGACCTGATAAGATAAGAATTGCACCATGTTTTTCTTTTATCAACTATTTATCCTTTAACACTAATCTAATATCAACGCTTTTGCCACTTGAAAGCTTATCAATCACTTCTTGATTAAACTTTTCTAAAAATGGCTTTAGCTCATTTATACTGTAATCACTTAAAACCAATTTATAAGGTAAAAGCTCTGATTGACCTTGACCTTCATCTAAGTTAAATTCATACTCTTTTACTTCTTCTAGGGCATCATCAATAATATCAGAAATATCTTTCCAATCTTGCTGATCCATAGCTACTTCATTTTGGATTTCTTCTTCTTTTAGAATATTATTGATTTTATTAAGTTCATTATCATCTAAAACTCCACCCTCTTTTAGAGAAGCTAAACTTACTATACTCTCATCATTGTCATCTTCAATATCAGAATAAATATCATCAGCTAAAGACTCAACATACTCAGTAATAGGAATAGTAACTTCTTCATCTTCAAAATAGTCATCTTCAAGATTAGAATGTCTAGGAGTATTTATAAACTTTTCTGTGGCAGCTTTTTCATCTTCTTTTATATTTTCAACTTCTTCTTTAATAATTTCTTGAAGTTTTGTAGGTAAAAAAGGTCTTGGTATTATAAAATCTCTTGATTTATCAAAAGGAAGTTCTTCACTTGAAATAGCTCCAAGTCTTTTTGAATATTGCTTAATAATATTAAACTTATCATCAATAAAACTTTGATCAATTACAATTAAATCATAATTTTCTTTTACACTAGTGTCATCTGTAATTGTTAAATCTAAGTTTAATTTTTTACATACTAATGAAAATATTTGTTCTATTATTGCAGTTTCACATATCAATAATAATTTCACTTTATCTCCTGCAATTTTTTATCAACAAGTTTATAAACTTTATCACATCTCATAGCTAAGTCATTTTCATGTGTAACAAGAATTAAACCTGCTTCTTTTTCTTCAATATAACTAAATAGTGTATCCATAACAATATTTGCTGTATCTTTATCAAGATTACCTGTTGGTTCATCAGCAAATATAATTTTTGGCTTTTTTGTCAAAACTCTAGCAATAGATAATCTTTGTTGTTGTCCACCACTTAGCTCTCCTACAGCTTGATTTAAAACATGCTGTATTCCTAAATCTTTTAGTAATTTATTATCTATTTCTTCTGTACTTAAAAGTTTAGCAATATCTAAATTTTCATTTGCAGTAAACCCTCTGAAAAGATAATGTGCCTGAAATATTATACCAAAATCTTCTCTTCTTATCTTTAAAAGATTTTTTTGCTTTATATTATATAGGCTTTTATTTTCAAAAAACACTTCACCTTTAAAAGGTTTTAGTAATGAAGATAAAATATTTAAAAGTGTAGATTTTCCACTTCCACTTGTACCAATAATAGCAATAGATTGTTTTTTGTATAATGACAGATTTATATTTTCAAAAAGTTCATAATCAAATTTATGAAATAAATTTTCAGCTTTTAAAAGAGGAGAAGTAATGAGTGCCTCTTTTTTATTTTGTACACCCATTACATAATCCTTTTAAGTAGTTATAATTATAAATAATTATTAGTTACCCATTTGTGCAGCAACTTCTGCAGCAAAATCTTCTTCTTTTTTCTCGATACCTTCACCAAGTTCAAATCTTACATACTCAACGATTTCAATTGATGCGTCAACAGCTTTAATAGCTTCTTCAACAGTCATTGAATCATCCATAACATAAGTTTGAGATAATAATGCATGAGTTTTATCTAATTGAGAGTTATCTTCAATCCATCTGTTAATTTTACCAGCAACAATGTTGTCAATAATTTTTTCAGGTTTACCTTGAGCGATTAACTCTTCTTTCATTTCATTTTTTGCAGCTTCAATAGCTTCATCAGTTAATTGTTGTTTAGAAACAAACTGAGGGATATTTTTAAGAGGTTTTCCAAGTCTTACTAACTCTTCATTCTCTTTTTCAATATCAGCAATAATTGCTTTGTTTTCAGATTCAATGAATTCAGCTGATAAATCTGAATAAGAAATAACAGTTGGCTTCATAGAAGCTGCGTGCATTGCAACTCTTTTTAATAATTCAGCAGTCTTTTCTTTAGCAGCGTCATCACATTTAGCAGCTAAAACAACTCCTACTTTTCCTAAGTGAACATAACCATTTACTACAGGACCTTCAACATTTACAACTTTTCTTGCAACTAAGTTTTCACCAATAACTGCAATTTTTTCATTTAAGAAAGTTGTAAAATCTTGACCTTCAATATTAGAAGCAGCTAAAGCTTCTGCATCATTTAAGTTATTTTCTTGTGCATGAGTTGTAATTTGATTAGTTAATGCAATAAACTGCTCATTTTTAGCAACGAAGTCAGTTTGTGAATTAACCTCAGTCATTGTAGCTTTAGTTTTGTCATCATTAACAATAATAGTTACTAAACCTTCAGCAGCAACATTACCTGATTTTTTAGCAGCTTTTGCAAGACCTTGCTCTCTTAACCAAGTTTGTGCTTCTTCGATATTACCATCACACTCATTTAATGCTTTTTTACAATCAAGCATTCCTGCACCAGATTTTTCTCTTAATTCTTTAATTAATTTTGGAGTTGCACCAGCCATAATTACGCTTCCTCAGTTTTTGATTCGTTTGCTTCAGCTTCACCTTCTGCAACAGCTTCAGCTACTACTTCTTGTGCTTCTTCTGCAGAAACAACTTCCTCTTCTTGACCTTCTTCAGCTAATGCAGCTTTACCTTCGTTAATTGCTGCAGCCATTTCATTACAAAATAGTTGAATAGATCTGATTGCATCATCGTTACCTGGAATTGGTAAATCAACTAAATCAGGGTCACAGTTAGTATCTAAAGGAGCAATAACAGTAATTCCTAATCTTCTAGCTTCTTTGATTGCAATTCTTTCTTTTACTGCATCAATAATGAACATCATATCTGGTAATTTGTTCATTTCTTTAATACCACCTAGGTAAAGCTCTAACTTTTGCTCTTTTCTAGAAAGCATTAATGCTTCTTTTTTAGTTAATAAGTCTAATTGACCTTCTTCTCTCATCTTTTTGATGATTTCTAATTTTCTAATAGATTTTTTGATTGTTCCGTAGTTTGTTAACATACCACCTAACCATCTGTGGTTAACGTAAGGCATATCACAAGATTCAGCAGCTCTTTTAATAGCTTCACTTGCTTGCTTTTTAGTACCAACAAATACCATTGTTTGACCTTCAGCAGCTCTGTCTCTTACTACATTATATGTATATCTGAAATATCTTAATGTTTTTTGTAAATCAATAATATAAATGTTCTTTCTTACACCGAAAATGAATTTTTTCATTTTTGGATTCCATCTTCTTGTTTGGTGTCCGAAGTGTACACCACACTCTAATAGGTCTTTCATTGTAACCATAGTATCTCCTTGGATATATTTAAAATTGGGTTTTGCCTCTGTGTCCCTTAATGCAAAATTGCACAACCCATAACAGGAATTTGACACATGTGACATTTCTAATTAAAATTAGAACCGTGATTTTATCTAAGATAAGTTTAATTTTTCTTTAAGCCATAAAACTTAACATATACTTGTATATTAAGCTAGTGATTCATCAAACTCCAATTCAATAATATCTTTATTTTTTTCTAAATTCTCTTTTAATGACTTTGAAAACTCATCAGGATAAACTTCTTTTTTATTCAACTTTATTGCATCAAAAATTTCTTCTACTACTTCAACAGTTGAAGATTTAGGAATATCACTTTCTTTTGTCATATTTGTATCAATAGGACCTGGTAAAACTTCTAATACACTGATGTCTTTAGATTTCATTTCAGCTCTAAGTGCTTGTGTAAGAGAATGTAAAGCACTTTTTGAAGCAGAATATAAGCCCATAACTGGAAAGTTGCATAAAGCCAATACTGATGTAATATTTACAATTTTCGCTCCTTTATTTAGTTTTATAATTAATGATTTTGTTAAATTTAACGTACCAATAACATTTACATCAAAATCAAGAGTTGAAGCTTCAAGTATTCTTTTTTGACTATTTACTCCTGCATTATTTATTAAAAAATCTATATTATCAATATTTAAAGTTAAATTTTTTAGATCTTCTTTATTTGTTATATCTACTTTTACTAACTGAACTTTTGAAGATAAGTTTTGGATATTTCTAGCTTTTGAGATACTCCTTACTGTACAGTAAATCTTTTTTACATTTTGAGTTAACATTTTTTCAACTAATGTTTTACCAAGTCCTCCATTTGCCCACTAATTAAAACTATTTTATTTTCTAAATTCATATTGTTCCTTTGATTTATTTATAAAAGCATACATCAAAAAATCTTTTTTGTCAACTTAATTGACAAAATTGACATTTATTGTTATAATTTCATAAAAAAGGACAATCATGAAAAATTTCCTAACTATACACAGCTCAATATATCTAATATTTGCAGTT
Organism: Arcobacter sp. YIC-80; assembly: GCF_044841725.1. Lineage (NCBI taxonomy): Bacteria > Pseudomonadati > Campylobacterota > Epsilonproteobacteria > Campylobacterales > Arcobacteraceae > Arcobacter > Arcobacter sp. YIC-80. The sequence goes on from NZ_JBJBSI010000005.1 coordinate 164,634, forward strand.
GTTTTATTTTTTATTCCAAATCAATTATGGCCACTATATGGTATGCAAATAAATGACGAATATGCAATGTTCTTGTCACAACATAACAGTATTTTTCTTGGAGGGATAGGTTTTATAGGTTTATTCTTTAGAAATATGCAAAGTAATATTGAGGTTTATACACAATTATTGAAAGGTTTATTAGTGACAAATCTTTTAGGTTTTATCATAACTTTTTATGCATGTTTAAAAGGATACTTTTCAGGTTTTGGTTGGTCAGATCCAATTTTCTTTTTTGTTTTATTAATTTTATGTTTTATTGAAATAAAAAAAATAAATAAATAATATTAAAATTAGCTAGGCAATTAGAGTTTACTAAACTTATTGCCTAGTTAATTTTGTCATTATGTAATTGCATTTAAAATTAAAAAAATTGAAAATTCAGCCTCTGGCATAACTATTTTTCTATAAATTACATTTAAAATTAAAAGTAAAATCCACCCACTAACAAAAAAAGCTAAGTATCTTAACTTTTGATTAGTTTTTCTACTATATATATACATTGACTTATTGCCTGTTTCATTTTTTATATCATATATAGATTTTAAAAAGCTTTCTGTGGCAAGAGATAAAATAAATATATAAAAATAATCTATTTTCTCAAATAAAATAAAACTAAATATGGAAAGGCACAATAAAAATGTAACTATCATGAATATATCATCTTTATTCAATATTATTCCTTTATAAAATTATTATAAATAGTTGAAGATGCACCAATGAATGCTCCGGATTTACCATTTTTAGGGATTCCTGCTGCACTACCTACTGCCTGAGACAAATCACCTGAATTATAAACACTGCAAATATCTGTACTTGTTCCAACACTCCAAAGAAACCAGGCTGTTCTACCTGTTGCACTAACTCCTGCAATTGAGGATATTGTCCCATAGTAAGTCAATAAAGCATTTCCATATACTGCTCTATTTTCTTCAAATGTACCATAATGATTTCTTTGATACTCAATCCCACTATCAGCATAAGCAATTTTATATGATGAACTCATATAACTATATATTTCCCTACCATACTTATTATACATATGAATAAAAGCACCAGTTACAGCACCATTAGCAAATTTCCCACCTGATACTTGACTAGTAGTTCCACTAACCACCATCGTTATTGCTGTTCCTTTATAAAATCCAAGAGATTTTGGAGTTGCAAATCCACTTGCTACAAAGCCACTCCAAAATTGTGCAGTTGTATCTTGATTTTGAATCTTTGCAAAAAGTGCTCTACTTAGACCATGTGCTATACTCTTTTTTGTAGCTTCTATTGCTGATCCATTGAGATATGAAGTATCATGTCCATATCTTCCACCTATTTGATTAGCTACGTAGGCACTTGCATAAGCAATAGTACCGCTTTTTACTATATCTCCATAACTTCCACCTTGAATATCAGTAAGATACATAGCCCAAAAAGCTGAACCATCAGGACCAGCAAAAGCTCCAGCAATAACACTTCCTACAAGTTGTGCCCATTTGTATTTAACAAAAAACTTTTGTACAGGTTTAGAACCAAGCATTAGTCCATACCTAAATGACTTTCCAAGATCAATACGTTTTATTGCACGAGAAATCTTCTTAAAAATCTTCTTAAAGAAAAAACCACTTGGATCTGTATACTTTAATGGATTATTTTTTACATAAGTATATCTATTATAACTTTGAGTATCATAAGGACTTTGTATATGTGGATCTGCACTTAAAAATCTTCCAAGTGTGGGGTCATATACTCTTCCGTTCATGTGAATTAGATTGAACTCTTTTATATGTTCATGTCCTGTAAACCCTCTTTTTGTTAAGGCATTATTTTCTGAAACTTCATTTTGCCATGAACCTATAATTCTATTACCAAAAGGTTTATAGCTTACTCTTTGTATTACTTTTCCACTTTCATTTGTTATGGTATCTACTGATCCTAAAGCGTCTTTATGAAAGTATTGTACTGTTGGGATAAATGATGAACCATTATCTTCTTGTATATCTACTGCTACTAGTGAATTTCCTGCATATATAAAGTTTTTATATCTTTCTTTTCCGTTTATTATCTCTTTTTCAAAGAGTTTGCCTGAGTAGTAAGTGATATTGCTATTTGACTCTTTTTTATACCTACTTCTATTTGGTGCATAATAAAACTTTGTCGTATTGTTACTATTTTTTATTTCAATTGGTTTATTAAATGATGAATATTTTATAGTTGTACTATCTTTTTTTATTACATTTCCGTTTAAATCATACGAATACGAATATCTTCCTGCTTTTGAAACTTGATGAGCTTTTCTATAGCTATAACTACCTACATCGGATTTATAAGTGATATTTCCTATTGAATCATATCTATATGATAGGCTTATTGATTTATTTGACGTTGATATTGTTGTATTTGTTAACCTATCTAAATTATCATATTCATAAAAAGAAGAAATATTTTGTTTTAAATCTCTTATTTCAGTTACATTATCCATATTATCAAAACTATATGATATATCTCTAATATCATTATTATCGTTATACCCTGTTGTTATATAGTTTAGATGTCCATTTGCTTTATTGTATTCTCTATTTGTTACTAAACCATTTCCAACAATATCTTTTGTAACTCTACCAAATTCATCGGCTTTTAAAACTTTATAAAAATATGAATAGTTTTCATCTTCAACCATAGATAAATAAGTCTTATAATCTAATCCATTTAGACTATTTAATATATCTTCATATTTAACTCTATAGTTTTTCAAACTTTCACTTGCACTTTGAGCTGCTAACAAAATAGTTTTTGTCTGCTCAATATATGCAGAAATCATTTCTTTTTCTTTTTGAAGGTCTAAACCTTGTATGTTATTATCTGAACTTAATTTATTTAGCTTTGTTACTGCCTTATCAATATTTTCTAAGGCAAGACTTAAATGTAAAATTGTTTCATCTCTAAATATATATGAAACAAACTCATAAAAGTCTGGATCTTTAAATCTTTGTGCTTTTTTGATTAAAAGCATTGCATTATTAAAAAACTTTGAAGCTAATTCTTGTGCTTTATTTGAATTTTCTTTTAGAATCACTCCTGCTTCTGCTGATAAAGAAGATGTTTCCAGAAACTGTTTTTTTATAGTTGAATCTTTTGCTTGCTTTGAAAGATTAAAAAATAAATTTGAAACGATTTGTTTTTCTTTTGCTTCAACTGCAAAATCTACAGCTTCTTTACTATATCTTTTAAAATTATCAAATTGTTCTTGTATTAAAGTTTCAACTTGATAAATTGATTCAAATTCAGGTACTTTCTTAGGAGATTTTACACCTATTAAGTATCCTTGCTTGTTATATTCATTTATTGATATAAAGCCATCAGGAGAAATAGTTTTTTCAAGTTTTCCATCACTAGTATAAGTATATGAAGTTTGAAATATATTATCTTCTATAAACTCTTTTTTTGAACTTATTCTTGAATACATATCATAATACAACTCTTTTTTATAAGAATTATTTACAACATAAGAGAGTTTTCCTATTCCATTTTGACTAACATCATATTTCCAAGTTGTTGTTCCCTCTGGTTCAGTTCTTTTTATCATTCGACCCAATAAATCATATTGCATTGAAGTTGTTTGTTTTTTAGCATCAATTTGAGCTGTTAACTGCCCTAGTGCATTATATTTGTATTGCCAAAACCCCATATCTGGGTCATTCATAGAGGACTTATTTCCATATAAGTCATAACTCATAGTAATCTTATTTCCCTTAGAATCGATAGTACTTACTAAATTTCCAATAGCATCATATTTATAAGTTATAGAAGAACTTCCCTCTGTTACTTTTATTTTTTTATTTTGAGCATTACTTAAAGTGACTTTTGTTTGATTATTAGGTTTTCTTTCAATAACGCTTAAACCATCGTATTCTATTTTGTGAATGATTCTGCCACTATCTCCTGAGGGTTTATCTATACTTACTAATCTACCTAATTCATCATATTCATTATATATAAAGATTGGGCTTTGAGTATCAAAATAAGGAAGTGAACTTTTAGATACTTTTCCAATTTTATTATAATAAAAATCTTCATGTATATTTGCACCATCAAAACCTATTTTAGTAGTCCTTACTTTTCTTGCTGCACTATCATAATATACTATAATTGCTGGACTACCAGTAGATTTTTCAATAACTTTATATAAACTGTTTCCAAAAGAGTTATCCCATAAATGAACCCAAATTGTTGTTGTACCATCTGCTCTTTGTTCTTTTATCTTTCGACCAAGTTCATCATAAAAATATTGAGTACTTAATCCATTTGGTCCTGTAACTTTTACTAATTGATTTTGTTCATCATATTCTCTTGTTTCTTTATGACCTAAAGCATTTTCAATTCTTATTATGTTTTTTCCATATACATCATAAGCATATTTTGTTGTTCTTGCTTTAATATCTGGTGAAGATATAGTTTCTGATATTTTATTTCCAAAATCATCGTAAATGTACGACTTTTTTAAAGCTTGAGAACTATTTGGTTCTATTATTTCTGTGATTAGAGTACCTGTAGTTAAATCATACTCAAAACTTGACTTTCTTAAAACAGTTTTTTGCCCTGTACCTTCATGAGAAACAGAGGATTCTTTTAGTCTTGATAAAATCCAACTTGATTCATCATTATCATAAATATTGTTTATTGTTTTTGTAAAAGTTTTTCCATTACCTGATGTTATAGTAGTGATTTCTCCTATATTTCCAAACTTATCATAGTTTTTATTTTTTGTATATTTTGTTACTAATAAATGTCCATTTAAACTATAATTTTTTGTATATGTTCTTCCTAATTCTAAATTTATAATTTTGTTATTTGAATAATAAGACTTATGATTTAAAGAATCAGTAAACTTTTCTGATATTTTTTTATTATTTATATAAGTTGTTATCTTATTTGATAAACCTATAAACGGGTATGTCTGAATATAATCTGTAATAACCTTTGTATTTGTCAGATGATTTATAGTCTCAACACTTTTAAAACCTAAGGAACCTCTTTCTCTATTGATTTTAAAACCATGATATTTAAAGCTTGTTTTATTGTATTCACCTGATGCATCTTTTACATCAAAAGATTTTATTACATACATAGCAGATGCTTTTATATCTAAGTTAGGATAAGCACTCCCATTACTTGAAGTATATATTTCACTATCTCTTAAAGTAGAGTATTCTACTTTTATTTCTTGGTCAATATTATTTGTGATTGATATGATTTTTGAGTGTTTAGTTTTATTAAGTTGAACCCAATAAGCAGGTTCTTTTGTTTTATAATTATAAGCGTGAACTCTATCAGGTAAACCATCTCCATTTATATCTATGAAACTACTATTCTCACCCCATTTATATCTATATTGTTCATTTTTTCCTGTATTTTGTCCCCAATTTTGAAAATCTGTAAATCCTTTTCCAGTGTTTAATTGAACCCAATAACCTGTTTCTTTTGTTTTATAATTATAAGCGTGAACTCTATCAGGTAAACCATCTCCATTTATATCTATGAAACTACTATTCTCACCCCATTTATATCTATATTGTTCATTTTTTCCTGTATTTTGTCCCCAATTTTGAAAATCTGTAAATCCTTTTCCAGTGTTTAATTGAACCCAATAAGCAGGTTCTTTTGTTTTATAATTATAAGCGTGAACTCTATCAGGTAAACCATCTCCATTTATATCTATGAAACTACTATTCTCACCCCATTTATATCTATATTGTTCATTTTTTCCTGTATTTTGTCCCCAATTTTGAAAATCTGTAAATCCTTTTCCAGTGTTTAATTGAACCCAATAAGCAGGTTCTTTTGTTTTATAATTATAAGCGTGAACTCTATCAGGTAAACCATCTCCATTTATATCTATGAAACTACTATTCTCACCCCATTTATATCTATATTGTTCATTTTTTCCTGTATTTTGTCCCCAATTTTGAAAATCTGTAAATCCTTTTCCAGTGTTTAATTGAACCCAATAACCTGTTTCTTTTGTTTTATAATTATAAGCGTGAACTCTATCAGGTAAACCATCTCCATTTATATCTATGAAACTACTATTCTCACCCCATTTATATCTATATTGCTCATTTTTTCCTGTATTTTGTCCCCAATTCTGAAAATCTGTAAATCCTTTTCCTGTGTTTAATTGAACCCAATAACCATATTTACGTGTTTTATAATTATAAGCATGAACTCTATCAGGTAAACCATCTCCATTTATATCTATGAAACTACTATTCTCACCCCATTTATATCTATATTGTTCATTTTTTCCTGTATTTTGTCCCCAATTCTGAAAATCTGTAAATCCTTTTCCTGTGTTTAATTGAACCCAATAACCATATTTACGTGTTTTATAATTATAAGCATGAAATCTATCAAGTAAGCCATCTCCATTTATATCTATGAAACTACTATTCTCACCCCATTTATATCTATATTGTTCACTTTTTCCAGTATTTTGTCCCCAATTCTGAAAATCTGTAAAGCTAGTTTCTATATTCTTTTCCCACTCAAAAACCACAGGTTGTAAACAAATTCCATTTGCACACTCTGTTATTTGAGTAATACGAGATTTATTATCAAAAAATTCATAATCTAATTTATAAGAAGATGTTTCTATACTTGAAGAAAAAACCTTTATTTCTTTTAGTCTTTTATTTACTTGAAACTCTTGTCCTTTTATAAACCCTACTTTAGTATCTATTCTATCTTCATAGATAAAGCTAACTTTATTATTTGCATAATTTATTTCTTTCAATAAATTTTCTTTATTTTCTGAATAAACATAATTGATTTTATTATTGTATCTATCTGAAATACTTGATAATTTAAAAATAGCTTCTATATCTGTATTTATTGAAGTATTTTTATACTCTTTTATTAAACCATCTTTCGAATAAACACTCCAACCATTAGAAGTTTTTAAAACTTTATTTTGACTATTTATTTCTGTTCGATATTCCGTTCCGTATGAACCATAAGTATTATTTGTATCTACAAGCAAAAGCTTTTGCCCATCAAGACAATAGTTATAATTTCTTGAAGCATCTTTTTTCTCTGAAAATAATATCTCATTACATTTACTAATCATTGATTGACCACTTAAATTAAATCCAACACCTAAAATAGAATTTGCACTATTTGATGAATTATAATTTATTCCAAGTTCAGGTTTCAATCCTGCTACACCCTTTGGAAGTAACACTTTAATATCATAAGTCATACTTCCTTGATTTATATCCATACTTCCTTTTGTTGTTCCTACTAATGCAAATAAATTAATATTTATAAAACATAGTAATATAAAAATATTTTTAAACTGTTTCACATTTTACCTTATTATAAATTTTCTTTTATTTTTGACATCAATGTTTTAATCTCATTAATCTCTTTTGTATATAGTTTTAAATCATTTTGAATATTTACTACTTTATTTTCTGTTGGTATTGTTTCAATTTCAGTATTATTATTTGTATCTGTAGGTTTTGTTGTAGAAACTAAAGAAGGATTACTATATGAACTTGAAATAGAAAGATTCTCATTATTATCACTATCTTGGTAGTTATATTTATTATCAAAACTTTCATATTTTTTTGAAAACTCATCAAAATTAGTTAAATCATTTGTATTGTTTACTATATTATTAAATTGAGGTTCTAAACTACTTTGTAGTAAGTTGGTATCTATTGAAGAATATGGGTTTTCTTGGTTATATTCGTCTATCATAGCCAATGATTTACTAATACTATTATCTAATTCATCTTTTTTCTTAGATAATTTATATGAAGAAAAAGAGTTTATTTCTTTTTGTTTTACTTTATAAGTGTCAATAGAAAAAGTATACTCTTTCTTTGTATTTTTGATATCTTGAGCATCTTTGAATTGTAAGTTTTCTTGCTGTTCAGATAAGTGGATAATATTATCATCCTTACTATATAGCTTGTAAAAAGCAAACATCAAGGATATGGATAATATCCCTATTGTCATTTGGTAGATTCTTTCTTTCATTATATTTCCCTTGTTTTTTCGTTATGAAATAATAATGAATTATAGTTTTAAATTTTATTAAAATAATTAAATTAGTTAAATATTTTCAAGAACTTCAAAACTAGCCAATAAGAAATCGCAAAACTTATTGCCTAATTTTAAAATTTTGTTAGATATATAAAAAGAGTGCTACTACAGCAAAACCTGCTAGCATGAAGTAAACACCTCTTTTTTTGAAGCCATTTTTACCTTTGACCATCCAAAATGATGATATTGCTAAAAAAGATAAAATCACACTATAAATAATTGCTAGATAAAACCAAGCACTATCGTGTTTTGCTTTATGTGCATGAACAAAAACTTCTAAAGCAACTGGATAGCCTTTGTATTTTACTTCTAAATTACCACTTTTTTGTTCATACTTTACTTTTAAGCTTTTCCAAGCTTTGAAGTACATTACCTCATCATCTTGTTTTGTTGGTTTTAAATTTAAGTGTTTTTTCACATCTTTATATGAAGATTTAGGAAATACTTCATTTATTTTACCTTGAAAAACCACTTTTTTAAACTCATCATTAAAACTATCAACAGCAATATTTTTTTGTATTACTGCATAATCTTCAAATTCAACTTTAAACCATCCAAGTCCTCTTCCTGAAAGAACTATTCCTGTTATTGCATAAATTAAAGTTAAACCTATTACAAAATATCCAAGGTCTCTATGAAGAGACCTTACTTTCTTACTAAATGCACTCATTTAAACTCTAAAATTTATAAGATAGTTTAACTTTAAAGTTTCTTCCAACTTCATAAGGTGTATAAGAGTCATCACCAAAATATGTCCCAAATGAAGTATGTCTTGCATATTTTTTATCAAATATATTATCAATACCAAAACTTAATTTTGCACCTTTTAATTTTTCTAAAGTATAAGTTGATGATATATTGTGAACTGCATAACCTTTTCTTTTTACTTTACTTACAGTTGCTGCTCTTGAATTATAGTATTCATATTTATTACCAGGAACTAACTCTACATTATAATTTAGAAATAAATTATTTGAAACTTTATAGTCTGTATCTATTTTAAAAGTATGAATATTAGCTGTTTTGGGTTCATACTCTTTTTTACTAGTTAAACTTTTTTCTTTACCTGCTGTATATGTATGACTTAAACTTAAAGCTAATTTGTCTTTTTCATATTTAAATACAGATTCAAATCCCCATATTCTTACATCACTTTGACTACTTAAACTTGTATTTTTTGTAGGATGCATATAATTGTCTACATTATAAGTATAAGCTGTAAACCCAAAAATAGAATTATCAGCATTTAAACTAGTAGATAAATCATAATCAAATCCTAATTCATAGTTATGACCTGTTTGGGCATTTGTATTTGTTCCTTGAGTAGGAGTTCCACTATATATAAGTAAGGTTTCACCTAAACTTGGCCCTTTAAATATCTTTCCATAAGCTGCTCTAAGTTTTAAATCATTTGTTGCTTGGTATTCTCCCATAAATTTTGGAGAAAGTTGTTTATTTTCACCTTCATAAGCTCCTTCTAATTTATGTACATCATACCTAAGTCCAAAAGTTAAAAGCATTTTATCAAACTGGATTTCATCTTCTAAATATGCTCCATAAAGTCTAGTCTCTCCTCCACTTACATCTACATTTTCAGAAGTACCTATATTTGCACCAGAAGTATATACTCTAAGTCCCTTACCTTCTACTGATTGTTTTTCTTTATCATAACTTACTCCATAAGTTAGTTTATGATTTTTGATAAAAGAACTATTTCTTAAATCAAATCCAGAGTTTTCATTTTGAAATACTCTTGCTGGTTCATCTGCTTTATCGGCATCAGTCCAATAATCTGTATTACTCATAGAATCCATAAACAACTCTTGTGATGAATGATATATCTTAGTATCTAAATTCAATAAATCACTTCCTGAATTATACTTATAATTTAAAGTATATGTATCCCTTGAAATTTCATTATATACATTATCAGTAGAATCACTACCTGGTTTTTCACCTGAAAGTTGTCTATTCCCACCATCTTCATATCTATTGTAAGAGAGTTTGATAGTATTAAAATCATTTGGTTTTATAACAAATTTTATTAAACCACTTTTTAACTCACTTTTTTTGGATTTAATTTTTTCTTTTTTTGGTATTTCAATCTCACCATCTTTTGAGATATTTCCAATTCCTACAAATTCTAGCTTATCATTTATTCTAGAGAATACTGCTACATCATAAGCTTTTCTATCATAGGCACTTTGATATGAGACACCTACTTTTCCACCTAAAGTCTCATTTTCTTCCAAATAATCACTTGGATCTTTTGTCTCATAAACAAATGAACCATTGATAACTCCTGAACTTAGAGCTGAATTGGGACCTAATTCTATAGAACCAATTTTTAACATTTGGGCATCAATCGTTTGGTCACCTGAATGATGGAACAACTGTCCAGACATTTTAGCTCCATCAATTGATATACTTGAAGATTTATCTTCTAAACCTCTTACATAAACTTTTTGAGAATATCTTGCATTTCCATCTACTACAACACTTGGCATAGACTTTAAAATATCTTTTATATCACTTGCTTGAAGATTATCTAACTTTTCTGAAGTTATACTTTTAATATGAGCTTCTAAAGCTGTATCACTGATATTTACTTCACCTAAGTCTTTTTGATTGGCATTTGCACATATCGCTAGTGAAGCACTTAAAGATAAAGACAATAGTATTTTATTTTTATAATTCATTTTCTTTCCTATTTCTTATTTAATAATAAGAATCATACTCATATAAAATCACAAATTAATCACGAATGTAATTCTACTTTAGATTTTATTAACTTTTAAAATGATAATTAGTATCATTACAAAAAAATTAAAAGGTATTCTAGTGACTAAACCCTTAGGCTCTATGAAAATAAATGATATAGATGTACTAATAGTTGAAGATGAAATTGTTTTAGCAATGGCACTTGAAGTTAGTTTAAAACAAATGGGTTTTAATGTAAGTGGAATTGAAAGTTCACCTTCAAAAGCCATACTCCACGCTCAAAACAATTATCCAGATATTATCTTAATGGATATTAATTTAAACAGCTCACAAACAGGTATTGATGCTGCTAATATAATTTGGCAAAAGTTTAAAATACCCATAGTTTTTCTTACATCTTATACAAATGATAAAACCATAAATAAAGCCTTAGAGTGTGAACCCTATGGATATTTAATAAAACCTTGTAGAGATGAGGAGTTAAAAGCTTCTATAAATACAGCCTTACATAAACATAGATATTTTTTTAAAAGAAAAAATGACTTATCACAAAAACAAGAAGACTTTATATACTTAGAAGAAAATATAAAATTTGACAAAACAAATTGTGTTTTATATAAACATGATGAAATTATAAAACTAACAAAAAATGAAAAAAAACTTTTTGCTTTAATAACTGACAGTTTGAATTACACTGCAAGTTTTGAGAAAATATTTGCCTATATTTGGAGAGAAGATATTTATGATTTAGGGAAACTTCGAACTTTAATTTATAGATTAAAACTAAAAACAAAGACAAACTTATTTGAAAATATTTTTGAGCAAGGTTATAAACTAAGAGTGAAAAAATAAAGTGAGTAAACTTCTAAATATTAAACTATATTCAATAAATGCAAAAGTAGTAGTATCCCTATTTATTTTAGCTCTTTTTTTATTGACAATTCTTTTTGCACTAATTATTCCAAAAATGCAAAAAGATCAATATAACCAAGCAATCAAAGAAATAAATCAAGTTCTCTCAATCACTCAAGAGCAAGTAAAACTTGCTGGAAAAGCTATACAAATGCAGTCTTCTTTAGAAATAGAAGTAAATAAAAAAACTTTAGAACTAGAACTTTTAAAATTAAAAAATAAAATAAAAAAAGAAAACTATAGTAATAAAAGAGTAATACAAGAACTTCAAAAAAGTGAAATTTCACAACTATGTAATTTTGCTGTAAAAACAAAAAATAGTTTATATCTTAGCTCTAATAGTGAAATATTCAAAAACTATAAACTAAAAAATTATAATCAATGGGAAAAGTATGAATTACAAGATTTAAGTAGAACTTATGTTTACTATAAAAAATATCTTTTCTACACTATAAAAATAGATGAAAATACAGAAATCTCTATTTATACAAAAGAAGCAAAACTAAATCAAGGACATTCAGTTTTTGAAAAAAATATCAAAATCAACGTACAAAAAGCCTTTGAAACTACTCAAAATTTACATAAAGGCAAAACTTATCTTATATGGATAAATTCAAAATATAAAGATGAAGATAATAAACCTCTTTATACAAAAGATAAAAAAGAAAGAAAAAAGAAATATACAATTAGTAATATGTCAAATGTAGAGAATATTTCTACAGGAGATTTAAGTGCAAAAGAGATTTTAAAAGCAAGAAATAAACCTGCTATCTCACATTTATTAAATAATAAAGAAGCTCTAACTTGGGTGCGAGACTTATCTAAAGATAAAAGTGATAAATATATTTTTTTACTTATAAAAACTTTGTATAAAGAGGATTTAGTAAATCAAATAGATTCTAGTTTTTTAAAGATTTTACCTGCTGCTATAATTGCTTTAATCTTTGCTTTAATTATAGGTTTTTATTTGTTTAAAAGACTATTTAAAAATATCAATTCACTTACAAAAGAGTTAAAAACTTCTCTGGAAGAAAAAGAAACTTTACTAAAAGAAATCCATCATAGAGTTAAAAATAATTTAGCTTTAACAATAGGTCTAGTAAAACTTCAACAAGCAAAAATAGAAGATGAAAATACTAAAAAAATTTTAAAAGATATTCAAGAAAGAGTTTATACAATGGAACTTCTTCATAGAAAACTTTACGAATCAAGTAATTTAAACTCTATAAATCTAAAAGAGTATATTATCAACTTAGTAGAAGATATTTCAAAAACTTATGATTATGAGGAAGAAGTTTCTTTAAAATTTGATATAGATGAAATAGAAACAACAATCGAAAAAGCAATGCCTTGTGGTCTAATAATAAATGAATTAATCTCAAATGCATATAAATATGCTTTTAAAAACAATAAAAATCCAAAACTATTTATTTCTATGAAAAAAGAAGATAAAAATCTTTTATTAATTATCAAAGATAATGGAAAAGGAATAGATAAAAATATAGATATTTACAATTGTGATTCTTTAGGTTTAAAACTTGTAAACTCTATTTGTACTTTACAACTTCATGGAAAAATTCAATATCAAAATCAAAAAGGAGCGATATTTAAAATTACCTTTCAAAATAATTAGATAAAATACCATAAATTAATAAAAGGATTTTTTTTGAGTTTACAGGAAAAGATATTATTACTAAAAAATGAAATTTCAAAAGGAGTAATAGGTCAAGACCAGATGATAAACTCTATTTTAATTGGTCTTTTTACAGATGGTCATATATTATTAGAAGGTGTACCAGGACTTGCTAAAACAACAGCTGTAAAAGCTGTGGCAAATGCAATTGATTTAGAATTTAAAAGAGTTCAATTTACACCTGATTTACTTCCAAGTGATATTTTAGGGGTTCAAATTTATAATATGAAAACCCAAGAGTTTTCAATCAAAAAAGGACCTATTTTTACAAACTTACTTTTAGCTGATGAAATAAACAGAGCCCCTGCAAAAGTTCAATCAGCCCTACTTGAATCAATGCAAGAAAAACAAGTTACTATTGCTGATAATACATTTAAAATTGCTAAACCTTTTTTAGTTTTAGCAACTCAAAATCCTATTGATCAAGAAGGGGCATATACTCTTCCAGAAGCTCAACTTGATAGATTTATGTTTAAAGTTGTTGTTGATTACAATAACAAAGAACAAGAGTATGAAATAGCTAAAAAAGCAACAATGAACTCATTTGAATCTATAAATAAAATTCTTGATATACAAACTTTAGAACAAATAAAAGAAGATATTAAAAATATTCATATAGATAAAGAGCTTGAAGAATATATAGTTGATATTATATGTGCTACAAGAAAACCAAAAGATTATGATTTAGAAGAAATAAGCGATTATATTCATTTTGGAGCAAGTCCAAGAGCAACTATTGATATGTTTAAAGCAGTGAAAGCAAATGCTTATATTAGAGGAAATGACTATGTATCGCCCCTTGATGTAGCCTTAGTAATAAAAGATGTTTTAAGACATAGAATTATATTAACTTATGAAGCACAAGCCCAAGAGATAAATGTAGATGATTTAATACAAAAAATTATTGAAAAAGTAGATATTCCATAAAATATGAATCAAGCACTAAAAAAAATACTTATAAAAACAAAAAAGCAAGCCTTTTCAGAAGTAATTGGAAACAATATTTCTAAACAAAAAGGTGAAGGCTATGATTTCTGTGAGCTAAAAGAGTATGAATATGCTGATGATGTAAAAAATATAGACTGGGTTATAAGTGCAAAAATGCAAAAACCCATAGTAAAAGTTTACCATTCTCAAAAAGAACTAAATATAAAAATAGTGAATTTTCTTAGTGGTTCAACTTATTTTGGAACTTCAAAACTAAAAAAAGATGTGATACTTGAACTAGCTTCAACTATTGGTTTTATTTGTACTAGACAAGCAGATCCTTTTACTTCATATATAGCAAATACTTCTCTACAACTTTGTACAAGAAAATCAAAAAAAGTTTTTAACGTAAACTTAATGGCTGAAAAAATATTTGATTATAATGTACTTGATAAAAATACTGATTATAAAAAAGTTTTAGATGACCTTTTTAAAGCTATTCATCATAAATCAATTATATTTTTAATAGGTGATTTTTTTGATATTCAAAATTTTGACTTAAAACTTTTGAGCTGTAAACATGAAATTGTAGCTTTGATTATAAGAGATAAGTTTGAAGAAGAGCCAAAACCTTTAGGAAGTGTAAATTTAATTGATCCAAGTAGTTCCAAAAGCTATGAGGGAGTTTTAGATGAGTCAACTATTAGAAGTTATATGCAAAAAGTAAAAGAAAATGACCATAAGCTTTTCAAACATTTACAAGACTGTGGTATTAGATTTACAAAAGTTTATACCCATGAAAATCCCATAAAAAAACTAATAGGAGTTCTTAAATGATAGAAAAAACTCAAGATATAAAACTCCATGATATAAAAGATTTAGTTCAAATTCCAGATAACTCTATTTTTATTTTTGCACTTTTAGTTTTTGTTGTACTTATTATTGTTTTTTTACTAGTTCTACTTATAATAAAACTTATAAAAAATAGAAAAAAAAATTTAAGAAAAGAGTATTTTAAAACTCTTGAAAATTTAGATTTTAAAGAAGCAAAACAAGCAGCTTATCTTATTACAAAGTATGTAAGAATCTTAGCAAAAAGTGAAAGAGAAAAGAAAATAGCTTATGAATTAATAGAAGACCTTCATGAATATAAATATAAAAAAGAAGTTAAAAATATTAGTGAAAAAACAAAAGCAAAACTTTCAACTTTTATGGATATAGTAGATGTTTGATTTTACATTTGAATATCCTTATTTTTTATTACTAATTTTAGTATTTATATTTTGTGCTTTTTACTGCAAAGCAAAAAGCCCTTCTTATTTAATGCCACATCTTCATATATTTAATAAATCAAATATCAAAATAAATATTTTAACAACAATTTTAAAATATATAGTTATTGTTTTTTCTATTATTGCTCTTGCATCACCTATTAAGATAAACAATACTCAAATCATAAAAAATGATGGAATAAATATCGTGTTAAACCTTGATGCAAGTGGATCTATGAATGATAGGGGATTTGATCAAAATAATTACAAAAAAACAAGATTTGATTCAGTTAAACAAATAGTTTCTGATTTTATACAAAAAAGAGTTTCTGATAATATTGCTTTTATCTTATTTGGAAAAAGTGCTATGATTGCTAGTCCACTTAGCTTTGATAAACAAGCACAAAATGAAATTTTAAAATATTTTGAAGTTGGTATGTTAGGAAACTCAACTGCTATTTTAGACTCACTTGCACTTAGTATTAAAGTTTTAAAAGATAAAAAAGCAAAATCAAATATTGTAATTTTATTAAGTGATGGGATGGATAATGCAAGTACAATTCCCCTTCAAGTTATAGAACGTATGCTTAAAAAACATAAAATAAAAGTCTATAGTATTTCAATAGGTAATACTAACAATTATATTTTAGAAAAAGTATCTTCTATATCAGGAGGAAAATCTTATACAGCTCATAATGAAAAGAGTTTAAAGAAAATATATGAGGATATTAATTTATTAGAAAAATCAAAAATAGAACAAAATAAAGTTGTAATAAAAGATTACTTATTCTTTTACCCACTTTTCATAAGTGTAATAGCACTTTGCTTATTGATTTTTTTAAGAAATAAATCCTAGGGTACAAACAAAATAAAGAGGAATAATGGAAGACAATAAAAAAGAAGAATTAAAACAGCTATTAAAAAAATCAGTTTCTACTGATCATTTTAAAGATTATAAAAAAGATAGAAATATCAATAATACTCAAGAACAAAAAATAAAAGTAGAAAAACCAAATAAAAAGAATAAAAGATTAACAAATATACAAATACCCCTTTTATCAATAATTATTTTTGCATTACTTATTTGTATTTACTTAATAAATAAACAAAATTCAAACCTATTAAATCTTGAAGAAAAAATTGCTTCTTTAAATATGAAAAGTCAAGTTAAAGTAGTACAAGCACAACCTATAATAAAAGAAAAAAAGATTATTGAAGAAAAAGAAGTAATTAAAGAAATAAAAATAGTAGATAAAAATCTTACAAAAAAGAAATTTAAAGAGTTTTATAATAGTGCTAAATTTAAAAAACTTACTTGTTATGACTATAAAGCAGGTGCAATTCAACCTTCAAGAAAATGTTTAGATAGTTTACATACTTTTTTAGAAGAAAATAAAAATGCTCTAAGAATTGAAATTATTGCTGTTGTTGATAAAGAAGATAAAGCATTATTTGATGGAATTGAAAATGTAAAACTTAAAAACTATTCAACACCTCAAAGATTAAAAAAATATGCTTTAAGAGGTTTATCAAGAGACAGAGTTTTAGAACTTACTTGGAATATAAAACAAATAAAAACTAAAAATATAGTATTAACACCTACAAACTATTTTGTAAAATCTCAAAAGAATAATAAAGGTGTAATAATTAAAGCATATTATTAAATATGCTTTAATACTTCTTCTTTATCAGAAAAAGGAAGTTTTTTATCATAAATAGTCTGACTAGCTTCATCACCTTTTCCAAGTATAAGAACTACACTATTTTCATCAGCCATTTCAATAGCTTTTTTTATAGCTGTTTTTCTATTTACATCAACTTGAACACTTTGATGATTTTTAATACCTTTTAAAATATCTTCAATTATTAAATCAGGATCTTCAAACCTAGGGTTGTCAGAAGTTACTATTATATGTTTTGAATAAGTAGCAGCAACTTGTCCCATTAAAGGTCTTTTGTCTTTATCCCTATTTCCACCTGCTCCAAAAACACAAATAATATCTTTTTCATTGAAACTTTGAAGAACTTCTTTCATTCCATCAGGTGTATGAGCAAAATCCACTATAACAAGTGGCTTATCACTTATAGTTTCCATTCTTCCACTAACTCCAGCAAAACCTTCAAGTGCTTCACAAATTTCATCTAGATTTTTACCTGTAAGTATATGGGCAGCACCAATTGCAGCTGTTAAATTATAAACATTAAAAATTCCCATCATCACAGATGAAAAAGAATGCATTTTTCCTAAATGAGAAAGCATTACATGCATTCCATTTTTAAATGAATATGCACTTACATTATATGTTGAAGGATTATCTAAAGAGTAAGATAAAGCATTTTTTGCATTAAACTTAACTACTGGATCATCTTTGTTTATTAACTTTTTTGTCTCATCATCAAAAAAAGAGTTTTTTACATTTATATACTCTTCTACAGTTTTATGATAATCTAAGTGATCTCTTGTAATATTTGTGTGAATTTTAAGTTCAAACTCTAAACCTTCAATTCGTTTTTGTTCAATAGCATGAGAACTTACTTCCATTACAAAAAAATCACAATCATTTTGTATTGCTTTTTGTATATGTGCAAAATTTCCCAATTGAACTGGAGTAGTTAAAGAATAATCCTCTATTCTTTCATCATTTATAAAAAAGCCTCTTGTTCCTTGTAAGGCAACTTTATAACCTAAATCTAAAAGTGTTGAATATATAGCAGCTGCTGTTGTTGTTTTACCATTTGTTCCAGTAATACCAATAACTTTAATACTACTCATATCTAAATGTTTTTTTAAATCTTTTGCATCAACAAAATCAATACAACCATTGTTTTTTGCATCTTCAACAAATCTTTTATTCTGTTTAGATACTACAAAAGTAGTATCTTTATTTGCTTCTTTTGAGTTATCTGTAAAAACTCGATTATTTATGATTATTTGCAAGTTGTTTCTCTTCTAATCTTTTATAAAGTTTCTCAATTTGTTCATCGTATGAAAAGTATTCGTTGAACCCATCTAAGTAAGTATATGCCGTACTATTGAAATCATTATCGATTAACTTTGATACAAAATCAAAGAAATCATCTTTATTTTCTATAGCAACTTTAGTTGAAAACATAATATCCTCAAAAGCAACTCTAAAAGAGCCTCTTGAATTAATTAGTTTTTTAAAATCATCGTATTTTATAGCATCTAATGAATCAACTGTAGAATCAGTTAAATCCTTTAAAATATTCATCATTTTATCAATATCACCATCATAAGCATTTACAACATCTTCTACATATTGAATAGCTTCATCAATGTTTTCATCTTTTACTACACTAAAGTAGTCAAAAAGAGATATAGCTTTCTCTTCATCTTCAGAAGCTATATCACAAAAAAGAGCATATATAGGATACTCTTTATTTTCAGGGAAATTTGAAGATAGTTGCGAATACAAAAATAGTGCTTTATCAAATTGTTTTTGAGTAAAAAAGCTATTTGCTTCGTTTAATAATCTATTTTCATTTATCATTAAATTTCCTCTAATTTATTCTCCATTCCTTGTGGAACATTTACTATTTCTAATTCAGGATGTATTGCAGCTTTTAATTCTTTTTCAACTACATATTTTAAGGTACTACCACTAGCACTACATCCAACACATGCACCTTGCAATTGAACAAAAACTCTTCCATCTTTTATATCAAGTAGTTCAATTGCTCCACCATCTCTAGCTAACATAGGTGCAACTTTACTTTCTATTATAGAATTAACAGGAGGTCTTAAATCCTCATCAGTAAATGGCATCATGTTTAATCACCTTTTGAATTTTTTTTAACATAGAATATTCCAATAGCAATTAATACAAAGATAACTGCTATTGTTTGAAATATAAATGTTAATGTTACTTCTTCTTGAAACATCTTTACCCTAATTTTAGTTTAAAACTTCTTCACATCTTTGGCAAAGAGTATCTTCTTGCTTAGCTGTAAACTTCCAACATCTAGGACATTTATGTTCTACAGCTTTATATACTTCAAACTCGAAGTTATTAACTTCAAATTTTCCAAGTATATCTGAACTTTGTTTATTATTTGTTATAGAACTTACAATAAACCAATCCGCTGCTTCTGTTTGTCCTAAATTAAGTATATCTTCACAATTTGTATAGATACTTAATTCTAATGTTGATTTAATAGTTTTTTCTTTACTTAAAGAGTCTTTTATTTCTGCAAATTTTTCTTTTGCTGCTATAAATAATTCATCATTTATTACAGATTCAACTACTGGTAATTCAAACTTTTCATAGTCAAAAATATCACTTGCATTACCTTTAATACACACAGGAGCAAATTCTAATAACTCATCCATAGTATATGTTAAAATACAAGCTAATGTAGAGATTAATTTTTTAGCAATAATAGCCATAGCACTTTGGCTTGCTAGTCTATGAATATCATTTTTATCATCACAATATAATCTATCTTTACATACATCTAAATAAATACCAGATAAATCAACAACTAAAAAGTTATTTAATTTATTTAATCCTTTAGAGAATTCATATACATTAAATGAAGCTTCAATCTCATCAAATACAGATTTTGCTTTTGCTAAAATCCACTTATCAAGCTCACCCATCTTATCAACTGAAATAATCTCTTCTAAATCATCTACATTAGCAAGTAAGAATCTTGCAGTATTTCTAATCTTTCTATAAAGCTCTGCATTTTGCTTTAAGATATTATCAGAGATTTTTAAATCTGATTGATAATCACTCATAGCAACCCACATTCTTAAAATCTCAGAACCGTACTGCTTCATTACTTTATCAGGAGCAACAACATTTCCTTTCGATTTAGACATTTTTTCACCTTTTTCATCAACAGTGAATCCATGTGTTAAAATAGACTTATAAGGAGCTATTTCACTTGAGGCTAATGTAGTTAAAAGTGAAGATTGGAACCAACCTCTATGTTGGTCACTTCCTTCTAAATACATATCAGCAGGGAATGTTCCAGCATCATAGTTTCTACTTCTAAGTACTGCATTTTGAGTAGAACCAGAATCAAACCATACATCTAAAATATCCATAGTTTTTTCTAAATCTTCTGGATTATATCCACTTCCTGGGTATAATAACTCTTCAATTGGTAAATCATACCAAGCATCACAACCTTTTTGCTCAAAAATCATAGCTGTAAAGTTAAGAACTTTTTCATCAAAGATTATTTCATCAGTCTTCTTATTTCTGAAAAATGCTATAGGCACACCCCAATCTCTCTGTCTAGAAATACACCAATCAGGTCTTCCATCTAACATAGACTTAAGTCTATTTCTTCCCCACTCAGGATAGAAAGTTAAGTTTTCAACTACATCTAAAGCATTTTGTCTAAGTGTTTTATTCTCTTTTCCATACTCATCATCAATTGAAATAAACCATTGTTTAGTTGCTCTAAAAATAATTGGTTTATGAGTTCTCCAACAATGTGGGTAAGAGTGTCTAATATCTACATGTTTAAGTAAAGCCTCACCTAATTCTTCTAAAATTAATTCATTTGCTTTAAATACATGAAGTCCTAAATATTTATCAGTATCATTAAATAGTTTTTCTCTTACAATAGTTTCATCATATTTACCATAAGCATCAACTGGCATAATTACATCAAGACCATATTGAAGACCAACTTTGTAGTCATCCTCACCATGTCCAGGAGCTGTATGAACTGCACCTGTACCAGCATCCATTTCAACATGTTCACCTAAGATAATCTTAGATTGTCTTGCATTTAATGGATTGATTGCATGAGTACCTTCTAATTCTTTAGGACAAACAGAACCAACAATTTCACCTGAAATAACTTCATTTTCAATCAGTGAATTATAAAGTTTCTTAGCAACTATAAATTTATCACTTGTTAATACATACTCTTCTTCACCATTTAAAGCAATACCAGTATTAGCTGGTAGTGTCCATGGAGTTGTAGTCCAAATAATAACAGAAGCATCTAGTTTTTCATGTTTAAAAGCAACATAAATAGATGGTGAAGTTTTATCTTCATATTCAACTTCTGCTTCTGCTAATGCTGTTTGTGCAGCCCAAGACCAATATACAGGTTTACTTCTTTGTACTAAAAGTCCTTGCTTAGCAATTGCACATAATTCTCTATAAATATTAGCTTCAAATTTAAAGTCCATTGTTAGATATGGATTTTCCCAATCACCTAAAACACCAAGTCTTTTAAACTCTTCTTTCTGAATATCAACAAATTTAGTAGCATGATCTCTACATAATTGTCTTAATTTAGATTTTGGTAACTCTTTTTTCTTAGTGCTTCCAATTTTTTCTTCAACTTTTTGCTCAATTGGTAAACCATGACAGTCCCAACCTGGAACATATCTAATTGATTTTCCATCAAAATAGTGAAATTTATTGATAATATCTTTTAAAACTTTGTTTAGTGCATGACCAATATGAATATGACCATTTGCATAAGGTGGTCCATCATGTAAAGTAAAAGAAGGTGCCCCTTCTCTATTTGCTTTCATTCTTTCGTAAACGTTTTCTTCGTCCCATTTTTTATATTTTTTAGGCTCATTTTGTGGTAAGTTTCCTCTCATTGGAAACTTTGTCTTTGGTAGTAATAAACTCTCTTTGTAATCCATTTTAAAGTACCTTATTTATCTAAATATTTATAGTTTTTATTAAATCGCTGATTATATCTAATAATATTTGAAAAAATGATTAGCCAATTTTTTCTTTCTTCTTATGTACAATAATTGTACATAAATTTTACATATAATACTAACATAGGTGTTACCAAACTCTATATTTTATTGTTAAATTGCACAACTATTTATTTTATTTAACTTAAATATAACTTCAATATGATATACTCCTCTCATATTTCGAAACAGATAGGAACTATAGATATGAATGAGAAACATTATGAAGTCTTAATTATTGGTGGAGGTATCTCTGGTGCTGCCTTATTTTTTGAACTAGCAAAATATACAAATGCAAAAAGCATCTGTATGTTAGAAAAATATGAGGATTTAGCAACATTAAATTCAAAAGGTACAAGTAACTCTCAAACTATTCACGTAGGGGATATTGAAACAAACTATACTTTTGAAAAAGCTAAGATTACAAAAAGAACTGCAAAAATGATTGAGAAGTTCTGTTTAATGTATAATTTACAAGATAAAATTATGTTTAAACATCAAAAAATGGCTTTAGGTGTTGGAGAAGAAGAAGTTGAATTCATCACAAAAAGATATGAAGAGTTTAAAGAGATTTTCCCTTATTTAGAATTATGGGATAAAGAAACATTAAAAGAAAAAGAACCTTTACTAGTTTATGCTGATAAACAAAGAACAAAAGAAAGACCAGAACCTATCGTAGCAATGGGTACAGATGATCAATACACAACTGTTGATTTTGGTGAAATGACAAAAGAACTTGCAAAAGCTGCGCAAGAAGCTGACTCAGAAAAAACAACTGATATCTTCTTTAATTCAGAAGTAGATGAAATCGAAAAAATTGGTGATAAATTTAAAGTAACTACTGTAAATGGTACAGTTTATACTGCTGATTTTGTAGTTACAAATGCAGGTGCTCACTCATTATACTTAGCTCATAAAATGGGTTATGGTAAACACATGGGTTCACTTTCAATGGCAGGATCATTCTATATTACTAATGATAAGTACTTAAATGGTAAAGTTTATATGGTACAAAATGATAAATTACCATTTGCAGCACTTCATGGAGATCCAGATATTTTAGAAGATGGGAAAACTAGATTTGGACCAACTGCTTTAGCATTATTAGTTCTTGAAAGATATAAAGGTGGAAAATCATTCTTCCAATGTCTAAAAACTATGAACTTCGATGGAAATATTGTAAAAATATTCTGGGACTTATTAAAAGATAGTGATATTAGAAACTATGTATTTAAAAACTTCTTATTTGAAGTTCCAGGAATAAACAAAAAACTATTTGTTAAAGATGCACAAAAAATTGTTCCTTCATTAAGTACAGATGATATTGAATATGCAAAAGGTTTTGGTGGAGTTAGACCACAAGTTCTTAATAAAGATGAACAAAAACTGATGTTAGGTGAAGCTTCAATCAATCCAGGTAATGGAATTATTTTCAATATGACTCCATCTCCTGGTGCAACATCTTGTTTAGGAAATGCAGAAAGAGATATTAAAGTAGTTTGTGACTACTTAAATTTAGAATTTGATCATGAAAGATTCTTAGCAGACTTTACAGAAGAAAACTAAATTACAACTTCGTATAAAATAAGAGAACCCTCTTATTTTATACATATAACTACTAGACACATAATAAATTTTTTACTACAATATAAAATCAAAAATAAGCTATATAAAAGGCACATAAATGGCATTTAACAATATATTTAATGAAAATGATATGATAAAGCTTCAAAACCTTCTAAGAGCAAGAAATGAAACTATAACAACTGCTGAATCTTGTACAGGAGGATTAGTTGCACATCTTATTACTCAAGTAGCTGGTTCATCTGATATTTTTAATGGTGCTATTATTTCTTATTCAAATGAAATAAAATCAAAAGAATTAGGGGTAAAAGAAGAAACACTTAAAAAATATGGAGCTGTTTCAACTCAAACAGTAAAAGAAATGTTAGAAGGTGCAATAAAAAAATTTAATGCAACTTATGCAATTGCTATCTCAGGAATAGCTGGGCCACAAGGTGGATGTGCAAATAAACCAGTAGGAACAGTAGTAATTGGTGTATGTGATAATAATAAAAATATTATAATCAAAAATCATAAATTTGATGGGAGCAGAAAAGACATACAAAACATAGCTTCAAAGACTTCTTTAAAAGAAATTTTGAAATTTATTTCAAAAACCCTTGACAAGTAAAAAATTTTCTATTATAATTCCAGTCCAATTTAAGAAGAACAACTTAAATTGCAGAGCGACCCGTTAGCTCAGCTGGTAGAGCATCTCCCTTTTAAGGAGGTGGCCGAAGGTTCGAATCCTTCACGGGTCACCATTTTGGTCGATTAGCTCAGTTGGTAGAGCGCTACCCTTACAAGGTAGATGTCAGAAGTTCGAGTCTTCTATCGACCACCATTAAAATTTATTGTTATTATGTGGCCCCTTCATCTAGCGGTTAGGATTCATGGTTTTCATCCATGCCACAGGAGTTCGAGTCTCCTAGGGGTCACCATTACTTAAAGTGTGCGGATGTAGTTTAGTTGGTTAGAATGCCTGCCTGTCACGCAGGAGGTCGCGAGTTCGAGTCTCGTCATCCGCGCCACTTTTTATTGACCCGTTAGCTCAGCTGGTAGAGCATCTCCCTTTTAAGGAGGTGGCCGAAGGTTCGAATCCTTCACGGGTCACCATTTTGGTCGATTAGCTCAGTTGGTAGAGCGCTACCCTTACAAGGTAGATGTCAGAAGTTCGAGTCTTCTATCGACCACCATTAAAATTTATTGTTATTATGTGGCCCCTTCATCTAGCGGTTAGGATTCATGGTTTTCATCCATGCCACAGGAGTTCGAGTCTCCTAGGGGTCACCATTACTTAAAGTGTGCGGATGTAGTTTAGTTGGTTAGAATGCCTGCCTGTCACGCAGGAGGTCGCGAGTTCGAGTCTCGTCATCCGCGCCACTTTTTATTGACCCGTTAGCTCAGCTGGTAGAGCATCTCCCTTTTAAGGAGGTGGCCGAAGGTTCGAATCCTTCACGGGTCACCATT